>CAZWQX010000274.1:0-1555 GCA_964635965.1 uncultured Cryomorphaceae bacterium | reverse complement strand
GTGTAGATTAATCTCTTTCTTTTTTCACTTATAAGTCTTGCACAAAAGTTATCGAACTGAAATGCTCATTCCAGTCGTCGACGGACCAAAAAGGTCTTCTTCTTTGGTTCAGGACAGCAAATACCTTTCCCTCCCCGTAGTTTACCCTGTAAGTAACTATTTCTGAATTCAGACTCTGAAAATACTTGGCAGCCGCTTCATCACTTTCGAAGTCATCCATTGAGACTTTCAGTTCGTAAGTGTTGTGAACTTCACTGCTTTGGGATAGAACTATTTTCCCTTCGTCACTAATTGTTGCGGTGGCGTTTTCTTGTGCCATGCCTGCGAATACACAAAATACAAAGCACAGAATAAGGCTGATGCCTTTCATCTTAATCATAATTCGAAATGTTGGTTAAAATTCTTGGTTTAAACGAAAATCTCGCTTGGTCCTGAAATATATGCGGTTTAGCGATGAAAGTCAATTGTTGATGGTGTGTAAAGCTATTTCATACGTGTATTTAAACCCTATTTCAATCATTTTGAGGAAAAGAAGCGACGAGAAATCTGGAAAAGAAAAAAGGGCTGGAAATTATCCAACCCTTTCTTAAATATCTGAATTACGCCTTGGAGCAACTACCTCGCTATCATTATTTTATCGTATTTAACCTCAGTTCCATTGCTTAAGCGAACGAGGTAAATACCATTTGGCAGGTATGATCCATCAAACTCAAGTCGGTAACGATTTTCGGCTAAGGCGTCTTGATTGAACAGCGATGCCACGGAACGGCCGTTCATGTCAAATACTTCTACAGTCATTCTCACAGTTTGCTCAGACTCAAATTGAATGTAAACTAAGCCTTCGCTTGGGTTAGGTGATGATTCACTATAGATATCCCATGCCATTGAGGCGGGAAGTTGTGTGCTACATGTTTCGCGAACAACCTCGATTGCATTTGACAGGTCAAAACAATCTCCAGAAAGATCCCCTGCATTTGCACCAACCATTGCACCCATTAAGTCACCACTCCAGCTCAAGTGCCAGATAAGGCAAACACCTTCACCAGCTCCTTCTAAATCGAATGGAGGTCCGGCGGGAAGATCAAGGATATTCAATTGGTCATCGGTAATTACCCATGCTCCATTCATACCGGCATCACCAGACAATTCTACATCAATCGGATCGGGAACTCCATCTCCAACACATATGGTCGTTGGATCATCTGTAGAAATCTCTCCACCATCAGTGAAGTATTCCGTTACTTCAACAGGATTTGAGAGATCGAAGCAATCTCCTTCAAGCTCAAAGGCATTCAAACCAACTTCAGCTCCTGAGATTTCTCCATCCCAGCTAAGATTCCAGAAAAGGCAAACACCGTTACCGGGGATTCCCTCCAGATTAATTTCAGAGTCGTTGGTAATAAGGATGATTTCGCCATCAACCCAAGTCACAACAAAAGCTTGGTTTTCTCCCGCAGCTCCTTCGACATCCAAGAAGAAAGTGTCATCTATTCCATCGCTCTTGCAAACCATTGTTGGTCCATCGATGGTGAGTTCACCTCCTTCTGCCGTGCAG
>CAZWQX010000273.1:0-1640 GCA_964635965.1 uncultured Cryomorphaceae bacterium | reverse complement strand
GGCACGACGAATATCAATTCGAATCGAAGAGTAGAATTTGAGAGCGTTACCTCCCGTTGTAGTTTCAGGATTTCCGAACATCACACCAATTTTTTCTCTCAATTGGTTGATAAAGATGCAAGAACATCCCGTTTTTGATATTGCGCCTGTTAACTTTCTCAGGGCCTTTGACATCAAACGAGCTTGGAGTCCAACTTGCGAATCCCCCATTTCACCTTCAATTTCAGCTCTTGGAGTAAGTGCAGCAACTGAATCAATGATTAGTAGATCGATGGCTCCTGAGCGAATTAGGTTTTCAGCGATCTCTAATGCTTGCTCTCCGTTATCGGGCTGAGAGATGAAAAGATTCTCGGTGTCTACTCCTAAGTTTTCGGCATAGAAACGATCAAATGCATGCTCGGCATCGACAATGGCAGCTATTCCACCTTGCTTTTGCACTTCGGCAATTGCGTGAATTGCCAACGTCGTTTTTCCCGATGACTCCGGTCCGTATATTTCGATTATTCGGCCACGAGGATATCCGCCTATTCCCAGGGCTAAATCCAAACCTAGTGATCCTGTTGGAATAACATCAACAGCTTCCACTGCATTATCACCGAGTTTCATTACGGCACCCTTCCCGTAGGATTTCTCAATCCTATCGATAGTCATCTGTAGTGCCTTGAGCTTTTCTTTGTTTGCTTCCGTTGCCATGTTGTATTGGTTTTATGCCAAAGCTTCCAAAACCTGCTTGGACGCTTCCTTGGTTTTTACTTTTGAAATGGTTTTTTCAATATTTCCGTTTTCATCGATTACATAAGTAATCCGATGAATTCCATCGTATTCACGACCCATGAATTTTTTCGGACCCCAAGCCTTAAATTGCTGGATCACTTCTTTTTCAGGATCAGAAATCAAGCTGAACGGCAAGTCGTACTTGTCAATAAAGTTTCTGTGCGACTTTTCTGTATCAGCACTTACCCCAATAACCTGAAAACCTTTTTTGGAAAGAATTTCATAGTTATCTCTAAAATCACATGCCTCCTTAGTGCAACCCGGTGTGTTGTCCTTAGGATAAAAATAAAGAATTACTTTTTTCCCTTTGAACTGAGCCAAAGAAATTTCATTTCCATTTTGATCCTTAGCCGTAAAATTTGGGGCGGCATCTCCCTCTTTTAGGTATTCCATGATTAAGTTTATTTGTTCAATTCAAATGACAATGCGGCGCACCTCTTTGTTTTGAACAAGACAATATTACTGACCTAAAACGTAATGTACTTACGTTTTGGAAAAATAGTCTTCATTACTTTTGAACCGTGAATTTTGTACCTCTTGCTGAACGATTACGCCCTCAAAATCTCGATGATTACATCGGACAAGAGCATTTGGTGGGCAAAGACGCCGTTTTTCGAAAAGCACTTGACAAGGGGATTATTCCGTCTATCATCTTCTGGGGCCCTCCCGGTGTTGGTAAAACGACCTTGGCAAAACTTCTGGCATCTTCTCTCAACCGCCCTTTTTACACCTTGAGCGCAATAAGCTCCGGGGTGAAAGATATTCGAGAGATTATACATAAGGTTGAGCAGCAAGGATTATTTGGCAGTGGTAATGCCATTCTATTTATCGACGAGATTCACCGATTCAGCAAATCCCAGCAGGAC
>CAZWQX010000272.1:0-1657 GCA_964635965.1 uncultured Cryomorphaceae bacterium | reverse complement strand
GGCTCGTTTTAAAATATTGGTTCCCTTCCAGGGAGATTTTTTAAACAGGGACATCCCCAGACTGACCAGGGAAAACAAGGGCCCAAATAAGGAGGTGGCCATAAAAGGCACTTTCAATAAAACAAACCGAATGAACTTATTGGTTAGCAACACCTCTTTGATGCGTTGCACCGAGGGTGTAAAGAGATTGGCTTTCAGATCTGCCGAATACGGATTGGATTCATTGTAAAAATCAATGCCTTCTATCTTGTCGGTGATGTGATCCTTAAGTCCCGCTAGCGACGGATCGTTAATAAACGGAATACCTTTAGTTTGTCCTTGGTTGTCGGAGACTTTGCGGAATCCTTCCGTGTGCTCATTCAGTGAAATCAAGGTACTTAGACGGGCATATTCAAAGGCGTACTGGCGGGATTTCTCCGAAGCAAAACCACCAAAAGCCTCAATCTCTTCTCCCGGCAAACTGATCGTATCTAACTCTCGGTTAATGGGTAAAATGGCCGCACGATGGGCGTTCTCATTTTTACCATCGGTGTTGAGGGAGAAATCAATAATGACCTTAAATACAGTTTGGGCAAACGTATTGCGATCATCGGTATCGGTTAGCTTCAAGAGGGTATAAACCTTCTCAATATCATCTGTGCCGATGCTACCGGAATCAATTTGTTTTCGAACCTCATTGAGATCGGCCGCACTGATGTTTAAGCATTTACTGTCCGGAATGTCCTTTTCCATGCAGTTTTTCCGAATCTCATTGATAAAATACATGATCGGATTTCGAGTTCCAGATGAAATGATTCCAGACTGCAGGTTCTTGAATATTTTATTGAAGGTGGTTGAAAGGATGTCTACGTTCAGCGTGGTACCTAGATTGTCATTGCCTTCCAGGTAGGCGAAGATAGTTTTACGGAGGGCGAAGTTTTCTTTTACATCAATAATTTTGTGTTCTTCCTTGACACTTCCTTGGTTGGCAAGCACCCCAATAATACTGGCTGCCCCACCCAATAGTTTGGAGAGTTCGTTATTGAAACCAACGCTTTCTCCTTTCCCTTTAACGGGCGAAAAACTGGAAATTTTAAAGGAGTGGTTTTGATCCTGACGGACAATAGGATCCACAAATAAAATAAGTCGATCCGAATTTTCAGCTTCTTTGCCAAAATCCTGAAAGGTACCAATCTTAAAGGCCTCTCGTATGGGCTCATTGTTGAAAGTCCCACCGTCGATGTACGGAAAGTTATAACTTTTATAGTCCAGGACTTCGTCGCTGCCATTACCCTCGTTAAAATAGCTATTCATCTTAAAATCCCTCCCGTGATTTTCGACCGATTCTTCGATGGAATCGATGATGTCCATAAATGACTTGGGCCATTGTGAGTAGCGTTCATCGAGGCCAAATTCACTATGGAAACGTTTTAAAATAACGGGTTCAAAAGCAATAGGGAAGGCACCACAAGCCAAGGCAGAAGCAGAGATGGTTGCCCACGCCTCCTTACTGGTTAACTGGAATTGGGTATCGCTACCGTGCAAGGGGGTTTCACAGAATTTCAACCATCGGGAATCGGAAGGTTTTTGCTGCATAGCTGCTTCGTCAAAAACAAAATCAATGACACGAAGTTCCGAGTGATTTTGAGAACCAACAGATTTCAAAACGTTCTCTTCC
>CAZWQX010000271.1:0-1720 GCA_964635965.1 uncultured Cryomorphaceae bacterium | reverse complement strand
CATAGGTATCTGTAGTACCATCCCGAAGGGTAATTTCAATATTGTTAAACAAATCACTTCCGTCCTGCCATTGGAAATCACCCTGATAGGAATAAGTGGCTCGTATCCATTTCAGGAATGGGAACTTATTGGTGGGCACATCATAATTTAATTGCAGGGATTGGAAATGCTGGTTGGGTTCACCCACATCAAAGAAGCCATCCCACAAACCGATGCTATTATCAACGATTCCCTGATCATCAATGTAATTGGTTACAATGCGGTTGTTGGACGCATTGAAGTTCATTCGCAATGACTTGGTCAGGTTGTAATTCAACCCGTATTGCCAGTCGAATAGGAAATTTCGCTGGAACAGCGTTGGCAATCCAATATTACCCGGCAATAGATTCAGCTCTCTAAACTTCTGTTCGTTGTACTGACGAACGATATTCGAACTAACCGTGCTGTTTTGTGGCAGATAGTTAAAATTCAGGTCTTTTAAGAACTGCCAGTACTTGCCGGTAAACAAGGAATCATTCTTCTTGAACGGCTCATAGGTCTTTTGCGGGAAACTGTAGTTGTATGTACCACCTACACGCACATTTTGATCCAGAGACTCTTCAATTTCGAAATCCCTGTGGTCAATTTGGTTATACGAATAAGAGAAGGTAAAGTTTTCGATATCGTACGGCATCGGTTTTTTCTCACTGGTGCGGTCCTTGCGTACGCCAATAAAGTTGATGCTTTGTCGCTTGGTATAATTTTCGGCTTGTTCCTGAATGCGTTCTCGTTCTGCAGGATCGGATTCATTGGCCAATCGGGTATCCAACTCGATATCCTGGAATTCGGGATCAAACTGTGGCGTAATCAATTCTTCTCCAATTCCATAATTAAACGGAAGTTGTACCCCCCATTTTTTAGGTAGCAGCTGCCCCAGATTAATATTGGTGACAATATCGTATTGCTGGAGATCCTCCTGGCTACGTTGATTGGGGCCTTGTTCTAGCGATCCAAATCCAACCGTGCTGCGGGTACCAGTAGCGCTCACGTTCATGAAGTCAGCCATGTTAGCGTCTAAAGCCGCTACGGCTGCCCATCCTCCTTGATTCTTCAATTCAGACAAACGCAATTCATTGAACCAAACTTCTCCACTGATATTGGAGTTGGTTTTGTTCCGAATTCCCAGCATGATGATTCGAACGTTACCAAAACTCGGATTTCCTTTGATTCCGAAACGATACTTCTCATCGGCATTGATCGCGCCAGGAACCGCATAACGAATTCCCGTAAAGTCTTCTGCTGGAAGAATTCCTTCGCCACTGCTTCCCAGTGCCAAACTCTTCAGTTCTTGCAGGGCGCTCAACGGAAGATCTAATCGGTTTACATCAGGCCAAATATCATTGGCGGTAGCCGCACCAAAGGCCGTAGGATTCAATGGGATTTCAATCTCATAGAAACTTTCAGAAAGGTCATTCCCCAATCGAATAAAGGCTGCCATATCCCCATCAGATAACATGATGTCATTAACCAGGGATTCGGCGTGAATAAACATCTCCAGATTTTTATACTGACGCATGTCTATATTAAAATTCTTATAGGCCCCACGTGCATCACCCGCTTCCAGGTTGGTGACCCGCAGTGCCAAAGACTGCTCATTTTGACGAATGATATTATTGTTGTTATTGAGCTCTTCTCGAAATACTCCCGGTGGCAGTACATAAGGAATGGGTTGACGCGTTTC
>CAZWQX010000270.1:0-1721 GCA_964635965.1 uncultured Cryomorphaceae bacterium | reverse complement strand
AGTATCCTTTGATTTGATCGTCATTTGCCGTATAGGTTTCATTGCTAAACTCTTGGCCAAAACTTCCTACGGAGAGTATGCAAAGTAGCCCTATGAGCGACAGTCGTATCATTAATTCAATTCGTCCTGAATGTGCTTGATGTTCTCAAAAAACGGAGATTCTTCTTTCGGTTCTATGTTGAGAACGCTTTCAACATCGTTGTTTTTGAGGTCCAACAAAACCAAAAGGTACTCAGCTTTGTAACGGAACATGGAACTGCTCGACGAGACCTTTTCCAAAAACTGCCCGGCACTTTCCCCGTCACCCACGTTGAAATGAGACGCACCGATGTAGTATAGTAAGGTGTCATTTTCAGGCTCATCTTCCAGCAACTCTACCCATTTTTCAATGGCCATTTCATAATCCTCGGTCTTATAGTCAACCATTGCATCATAGAAGTCATAGGTATCCGTAGCACTCATGGGAACCGGTAATCCCGGATCGGTAAAAACATACTCGGCATAGAGTTCTTCGTTCAAGTCGGGCTGCGTGAAATACCACAGAGAGAAACCAAGAACTACGGCGATAGAGGCGGCTATGCTAATTAGCCAGACACGGTTAGTGCTTGACTCTTCTTCCCCATAAAGTTCGTCGTGAACTGATTTTAGTTCACTCTTAACATTTTCGGTTTCAATTGCCAGTGCGATCTCTCTGACATCGTCAACTTTTTTCTTCAGTTCCGGATCGGAATTCAATTTTTTGATGAATTCGCCTTTTTCATCGGCCGACATCTCATCGCGAATGAATCGATCAATTTGATCCAGTTCTTCTTGTAAAAAATCACTCATTTCCTCCGTTGTTTAAGGTGCGCAGCTTTTTCATGCATCTGTATTTCTGCGTTTTGACCGTTGCGGCGTCAAAACCGAGTTCTGAACCTATTTCGTCCAAGCTCATTTTGGCATAGTAAAAGCGGTTCAGAATCTCTCTACACTTCTCGCCAATATTTGCATACAGCTGACGAAGTTTTTCGAGGCGTTCGGTTTGATCAGATTTTTCGATTTCCTGAGCGATATCGTGATCTTCTTCCAAACGGATATTACTCCGAAAGGCTTTAGATTTAAGCCGGTCTAACCATTTGTAACGAGCAATGCGGTAAATGTACCCTCCCAGAGAAGATTCATCCTTGGGATGGAATTTACCTTCTCGCGTGTTAAGCCAAGCCGCTAGAATTGCTTCTTGGAACACATCTTTTGCGTCGTCTTCACTGCCTGAGTTTTGTAGAATATAAGTTTCCACAGATGGATAATTCTTTGCGTATACTTCTTTAAGCGTTACCCGATCGTGTTCAAGAAAACGACGAGTAATCGCATCGTATGTCGGAGGAATTTGCCCTTCTGTGCGCTCCACGAGGAATTTTTTGGTCTAATCTCAATGTTAGAGAATAATTCCTTACGAAGCAAAAGCAAAATGCACTCCAATCAACTACTTATCGAGTTAAATTGGAAAGGTGAACGGAAGGGGAGATGTCAGATGGCAGAGAAGAGAGATCAGAGAATGGAGAAATGTGTCAGCTGAAGGATTGAATTTCGAACAAGGAACGCTGATTTGTGATCTAAGAAGGCTCCACAAAACATGGGTCAAATTTCAAAAATCGTCATTCGTTGATCGGCGTTCGACATTCGACATTCCCACCTCCGTGCTCTACATCTTTCGAAGCCGAGTCCACCCACTTCGACATGCT
>CAZWQX010000269.1:0-1815 GCA_964635965.1 uncultured Cryomorphaceae bacterium | reverse complement strand
AGTAAATTCATCTTCGTGGTATTCATATTTCGGAATTCCAAGAGATGCTACCTGAATAAAAAATCTTGTTTTACTATTTGAACTACTTTGTGCTTCTTCTTTATAGCGGATATCAAATTCAATTCCGTTATAAGAAGATAAATCTAAGACACCATAAGGAGGATCTGAAAATTCTGTATATACGCCACAATAAGATAACGATGGCTGAATATCTCCAAGTTGATAATGAATTCTCATAAAATTATCAAGCTTTTCATTGTCGTTATTCTTTGATACTAATTCATACCAGATGATTGATTTTCCAAACCACTTGCTATCGTTAAATACTTTCCATTCCTGACCATAGGTGTTTCTTGGAAAATCACGATTAAAATCCGAAATATAATCAGATTTAATATCAATTCTCTTAGTATTTTCAAAGCTTATCCGTACTTGATTAGAACTTGATATTATAAAGCTCCAGGATAGAAGAAGACAACCAAAAAATATTAGAGTAAGTCTTTGTGATTTCCTCAAAGGGTCTATATTTACCCACTTTCCTATTTTGAGTTTCTCCAATATTCCAACTAGGATAAACAAAGCCCCAAATACTAATAGGATAATTTCAAGAGACATCAGTATATTAGCCATGAAACTCATTATTAAAATTTAATATCTTAAGTATACTATACTCAACCTAAGTCTCCATTCACGAGGCCCTCATCTGGAGAAACGCACAACCCCAAACGATCGCACAGGGAATATCTCTTTTCCCTGAGATAGCACTCGTATTAAGTTCTCGATTTGTAACACCCTACAACCACAAACACCCCAACGAGACTCTTACCCCTTCACCGCATCCCCCTGTTAGCCTCAATAAACAAGCTAGAAGCAATACACTTCAGCGATTCCAACAAGTGCTGCTGGTCTTCCTGCAATGGCGAACCAAGCTCGACACCCAGCTCATTCTTGACGACAAACTTTGCTGCTTTCAGAGCTTTGGCGTAGCGGGCTGCGTTCAACCTCAACAGCCCCTCAAACTTCGCTTCTTGTTTCTCTGGGGTCGGCTTACCGTCACTCTGAGAGCCATTCTGGTGTTGAGTTGCTGGTTGATTGGCGAGTTGATTGGCCGTCTGGAGCAACTTGTAAACGAACTTGCCGTTTTTCTGGTCTTGCAATAGCTGTACAGCCTGTCCTTTTGCAAGCGCTGCGACCGGCCCATCGGGATTGTCGTAAACTCTGACTTCTTCACCCCCATCCAGTACCACCAAAACATTGATATAAGGCCCGAACTTGCCCTCGCGGGGATTGCCCGCCTGATACTTGACCTTGCCCGTGACTAAAGCTGGTGCCATTGCTCTATCCCGTAATAGTTTGAGCGTACTAATCTGTAGTGAATGTGGGGAGAGCAGCGGGCCCTCCCCAGTTGGGCGATTAGAATTCGTCGCAGTCCTCTGGTTGCCACATCGAAGCGATTGTCCAGCTAGCCAACCAGCCAGCCATTCTGACCATCTCGGTAACTGCTGCCTCTGTCGGCTCGATCGCCACTACATCGATCGTGATGTCGTTTTCGGGAACGCCCCAAGCATCAACCGCTTGAGTGTAGAGCTTGACCATATACCGGAAGGACTCAGGTGCTTGAGCGGCTCCGGGATGGGTGATGATTTTGGACTTCTGAAGGCGAGGTACACCCCAGGAGTCGAAGTCGAAGCGGGTCTTACCAAGGGCGATCATTTGAGTGTCAGCGTCGCGAGGGCTCGTGGCTTCGATCCTGATCTCGTCAACCCAGTCGCCGTTCTGGAACAAGTCGATGCGGTAGGTCTTTGTGGTTTGAGG
>CAZWQX010000268.1:0-1851 GCA_964635965.1 uncultured Cryomorphaceae bacterium | reverse complement strand
GCCCACATAATCATGGGCATTTTTTCCTTTTTCTCTTTGTCGTAACCAATTGGCAAGTACAAGGTTCCTGACAGCTCTACCCCATCTTCACGCGTATAATTGATGACCTCTTTATGCACCTCTTCGAGACTTTTAAAGGGATTCTCAAATTCCGTGACCTGAGTTAATTTCTTATTTCCCGTATTCCTGAAATAGTAGTTCGGATATTCAGTTGGCGATTCTATTCTCACCAATAATTCCTTCTTCTTAGGATCATAATTTCGGATGTCTTCAACCTTATCGGTGTATTCAGATTGGTATATTCGTCTTGTTTTTTGGGTCTTCAGGTTCAATTCATCCACAAATGGGAACTGCCCTTCTTCACTAAACCCGTCTCCAATGGCAAAAACCTGATCATTGACGATCGTTAAGACCATACTCCCCATATCGTTCCTTTCCATTACAAAACTACCCGGATCGCTGTATCGGTCTTGGTAGTTTCTATCATGAAGCAAAACAGGTTCTTGGGAAGCATCAGAAGGGTTGAAAATGTATGACTTGGTATTTCTGGTGTTCCACCAGTAATCATAAGCGATGGCAACTTCATCCGTACCCCATTCCACATCGTAAATTCGGTTTATGGTTTTCATCATACTAGTGCCATCCGAATTAAAAGGTGCTTCTAATTGAAATACTTCATCACGGAATTCAACTTCTTTCTCGGGATCGCCACCGTCTAGGGCCATAGCAAAGGTTAAGGTGGCGGGCTTGTCACTTCTCCAACTGAAGTTTCGTTTACCCGTTCTAACCGCCATAAAACCTTGCGGAAGGTCTTCGATTAAAGGAACCTCTAATACCGTTTCTACTTCTTCGCCCTCCTTGTTGTAGATGGTCGTTTTTGATGGGAATCTTCGGTAAGGAACCAGGTAAGAAAATGGCTTTTCTATGGTAACAACCATAACGTAATTGCCGTCAGGTGAGAATGTAATTCCACGATACATATCTGCATCAAGCCATTTTTCTGCAGATCCATCAAGAGATACCTTGAAGATTTCGGATAAGGCTAACTGCTCGAAATTATGTTCATCGTTCTTGTTCTTAAGAAGATCCTGATAGGTTCGGTTTTGTGCTTTTTTCCCATCGTTAACAGAAATAGTTGGCCCTGTGGGAACTGCGGTTTTGGTGTCGATTAATGGCTTTCTATCGGCTGCAATCATCTTTACCAAGAGGGATTTCCCGTCTTCAAACCAATTTAGCGCGTCGCCAATATTCGCATTCACGGCAGACTCAGTGAGTTTAGTTACCGAAGCAGATTTAATATCCAAAACCCAAACCTCTACCCCATCTGTTGTGGTGTTGGTCAAGGCAATCTTGCTCTGATCTGGCGACCAGCTGAAGTTGGTAAGCCGAGGATTTTCAGGCAATCCTTCCACCTGAACGATATCGGCATTTTTGCTACCCAGTTTCTTGAGTTTAACATTATTGAAATAAGTCACCCGACTACCAATATTTGTCTTGGGATCAATTCTTAATCCACCAAGACGTAACTCTTCCTTTGATAATTCTTCAATGGACTTGTAGGCATCACGATAAAGCAAGATCATATTCTCCTTCTCTTCATCCATCAATACGCTTGGCGCCCTTGGAACGTCGACCAGCTCCAAAATTTCTTGAGGGGGTTTTTGATAAGTGGTATTATCTTGGGCATAGGTGCAAAATGCAATTGCAATAAAAGCGATGCTTAAAATGTATTTCATAAGTATGTTGGTAATAGCAGCCCATATGAACGGCAAACATCAAGTTTACCCCGTCTCCTCGACTGCGATTTTAGTTTGCAGAAAAATAGTCAATTCCGTGTGGACACAGACCTTG
>CAZWQX010000267.1:0-1995 GCA_964635965.1 uncultured Cryomorphaceae bacterium | reverse complement strand
TCCCGACATATCAGCTCCATAAACAGTGATCGACTTATTGTCCTCGAAGAATTCCACCAAATCACGGTATTCCAGCGAAACTCTAAATATGCTACCCATACTGGCCTGAACCACCTTTGGATTATACACATCAACTGAATTGGGTGAACAGACTATTCTGTTTATTCCCATCCAATCACATATCCTGATAATGGTTCCGAGATTTCCCGGGTCTGAGACTTGATCGAGGACAACTACCCAATCAGTTTCAGAATTTGGATAATTGATGCTCTGGGAGCAAACGGCAATGATCTTGTTTGGAGATTTAAGAGCTGAGATTGACTTGAGTTCTCTTGATGAAACCTTGAAGGCAGGGTTTGTTAATTCATATGGAAAAGCATTGACATCACCCTCATAAATGATCATTTTTACCTTTGCTCCCGAATTGAGAGCTTCGCCAACGGGCTTTACACCTTCTACCAAAAAGAATCCTTCTTGATCACGGTATTTTTTTTGTTGGAGAGATTTCACCAACTTCATTTGGTTCTTCGATAAATGATCGGTCATCGTTCGAACGTAAGTCAATTTGAAATAGTGATCCGAAGGTCGGTAATTCCATGCATTTTATTTTCGTTCATTCTGATTGGGTGTAATCCTACCAAGCGCCTTGCAGAGAATGAATACTTGCTCAAGGGGAATAAGATCATTTATAATCCTGAACCAAAAATTGATAAAGACGAAATTGAGGACGTTTTACGGCAAGAGCCCAATAGAAAAATTCTCGGCACTCGTTTTTATTTATGGGCGTACAATGTCCCCAATCCTGATAAGTTCAGAAGACGAGACGCGAAAAGGCTTAGGAAACTTGAGAAGAGAAACTCAAGGAGGGCTGACAAAGGAAAAGAGCCCAAAGAGTTCAAACCTTTTGGTTCTTGGTGGAGAGAAACAGTAGGTGAACCTCCGGTCGTTTTCGATTCTACTTTGGCAGAAAAAAGTGCGGAGCAACTAGAGACTTTTTTAATCAAACACGGATACTTCAATGCATCCGTTTCATTTGAGATTGAAACCCTTTCAAAGAAAAAAATGAAACTGGTCAAATATTCCTTAAAGCCAAGGGAACCCTATTTGATCGATAGCATGTCTTTTGAAATTCCCGATGATTATTTGGCACAGTTGACAAAGGAATCAAGGCTTCGGCGAAAACATGTATCTGTTGGTGATCGATTCGATGTAGACGAATTAGACGAAGAAAGAGAAGAGCTTACTTCGTATTTTAAGAATAGAGGATATTTCGATTTTCATAAAGAACTCATCTATTTCGATGTTGACTCATCGAGAAACAACAACTCCGTACATCTTGAATTAGGCATAATTCCGAGGAAAGTACCTTATGAAGGCGATCCCGACTCACTAATTGTAAGTCCATATAAACGATACAGAATTAGGAACATTACGGTTATAGACAGGCCATACTACCGCGACAGAGAGGCTTCCGCGCTTGACACCACCAATATCAGGGGGTATTCAATAATTGACCAGGGCCAACTAAAGGTAAAGCCGAAATTGATTGCTCAGAACATACTTTTTGACCGAGAGAGTTATTACGAGCTTGATAAAGTCACCACCACATACCGCCGATTGAGCACTCTGCCGATCGTACGTGCTGCTTCCATTCGATTCAATCCGGTGAGCGACGATATCGATAATCGTTGGCTAGATGCGGAAATTGGGTTAACACCATCACCTAAACAGAATATCTCCCTTGAATGGGATGGCACGAATCAAGGTGGCTTTTTGGGAATATCGGGCGCATTGGGCTATCGCAACCGGAATATCTTCGGGGGCGCGGAAATGCTCGCTTTGCAAATAAGCGGTGGAATTGAGGCACAGCAGCTACTAACCGAATCAGGGACAGGTAGTGACGTTGGCGGAGGACTTGCCTTTAACACCTTAGAATTTGGACCGCAGATATCATTGAAGGATCATTCAATAGCTCAAGCCATTAACCGACAACTT
>CAZWQX010000266.1:0-2012 GCA_964635965.1 uncultured Cryomorphaceae bacterium | reverse complement strand
AGGCAGCTGGTATCGTATTCCACGATGAGAATGAAAATGGGGAACTCGATGGTTCTGAAATGGGTGGGAACTTTGCTCCCGTCACATCTGAACCATTCTTCATCTATGATTTTAGTAATTCCTCGGGGCAGTTTTCTTTTATCGGACCCGCAACCGCAACCGAGCCTTATACCGTGTCGGCATCTCCCCCTCCGGGATGGTCTTTGACAACCGATTCAACTTCTTACACCATTTATCCTGATAGCAGTGAGCTCGACCAAAGCAATTTGCTTTTCGGATTTGCACCTGATAGTAGTTTCACGTCACTGAATGTGAATATGACGAGGGGAATCATGCGCTGCAATGAAGAAGTCAATTACTGGGTATTCCTCTCCAATTTGGGTAATTCGAATCCCTCGGGTGTGATCAATGTGCAACTGGATCCGCAATTGAACTATCTGACATCTTCACTTGAACCGGACTCAATCGATGGCCAAAATATCTACTGGTCCTATGAAGAGCTTGATTATTTTGATTCCAATTTGCTTACAATTGAAGTGCTCGCTCCTACATTTCTAAGCATTGGAGACACCTTGGAATCTTTTGTGGTAGTAGATGAACGCATAGACGGTGTAGTATCATCGACATATTCTGACTCAACAAGTGGAATCCTCTTATGTTCCTATGACCCGAATGACAAATCAGTCGATCCTGTTGGCGAAGGAATTGAAGGATATATTTCCCTCGATCAGGAACTGGAATACTTGATTCGCTTTCAAAACACGGGAAATGATACCGCCTTTACGGTCGTCGTTCGTGATTACCTATGTCCTGAACTCGACCTATCTACTTTCCAACCCCTTTCAAGCAGCCATGAAATGGATGTGGAATTAAGCTCCGATGGATTGGCCACTTTTACATTTGAAAACATCCTTCTTCCCGATAGCAATATTGACTTCCTAGGTAGCCAGGGATATTTAACGTTCAAAATCTCACCGCTGGAAGCACTCCCTCCCAATACCCCCATTCAAAACGAAGCGGAAATATACTTTGATTTTAACCCTCCCATCATTACCAATACTGTTTTGAATACCGTTGAGTGTTACGAAGCTCCTGAGCCGTTTATTCAATTTGATTCTCCCGAACTTTCTGCAGGTGATATTGGGATTTATTATCAATGGTACCTGGATGGACAGGTAATTCCGGGAGCCAACAATTCAACGTATTTGCCAACTGAAGACGGCCTGTATTCGGTTTTGATCATCGATGAGAATAATTGTAGCACCGAATCTGAAGTATACAATCTCATTACTTCCAATATTAACGATATTGATGGAATTGGCGCCTTGATTTATCCCAATCCATTTGATCGAAGCACTACCATCCGTCTCAGCAAAGACCCTGCAGGTGAATACGACTTGGTGATTTATAATCTACTTGGAGATGAAATAGATCGAATTGCCAAAATCAATGGTACAAATCATATTTATCAAAAGGGTAATCTATCTCGTGGGGTTTATCTTGCTTCTTTGGTTGATCGCTCATCGGGAAGGAATTACATACTCGAAAAAGTGATCATCCAATAATTATCCGGGAATTCACCTTCTCCTTTTTTTCTTCTTTGATTTTTTTCGCTGATGGAAGGCACCTTTGAAATTTGGATCAGCTTTTTGCCTGAGATGATCAAGTTCTCGTGCAATTTCTTTGGACTCACCAGGTAAAAATTCTCCTTTTTCTGCACCTTCAGGCCAAGACTCCAACGGTATTAATTCGCCCAAATAGGTCTCAATCTTTTTAATCAAGAGCTCTTCGGCTTTATTCGCCAGAGTTAGGGCAATGCCATCCCGATGAATGCGGGCGGTACGACCTACGCGATGGAGATAATCTTCCGGAACTTTGGGCACTTCGAAATTGACAACATGGCTTACGTTGGCAACGTCTATTCCTCGGGATGTAACGTCAGTGGTAACCAATACCCTGACTTCACCTTTTCTAAAGTCTTCCATGGCATTGATACGGGTATTTTGTGCTTT
>CAZWQX010000265.1:0-2064 GCA_964635965.1 uncultured Cryomorphaceae bacterium | reverse complement strand
GATCCAACATCTGCCTAACCGTTTCTTTTATGAATTCAACAAGTAGGTCTTGATTCATTTGCCCTTCTTCAAAGCTGATGGTCAATTCGCTCTCGCTCAATGCGGGTAGTGAGATGATCTTTGCCAATCCTCCGTTTGAAATGCTGTCTTTAATAAGCCATTGGTAGAGAAGTAGCTGAAAGGCCTTTGGCTTTTTCTTCATTGACTCAAAAAAGGCAGTTTCCATCTCCTGTCGATTGGCTTTGAACTTCGATAAGTCGGGTAATTTAAGGTGGACCTTTTTTACGATTCCCGTTTTGTAATCGATGAGTTCAATTTTACCATTTCTCTTATCCATTCGATCGACCACACCTTTTAAAGGGATAGCTAAGTTTTCACCGGAAATATTCACACTCAAACTTTCCCTGACCTTCATTTCAAGTGCCAAAGGAATTATTTCATGGCCCTCTTTTACTTCTCGGCGTTCATGTACAATGAAGTTTTCAATCATCTTTCGCGCCGTTTCGAAATGGATATGATTCACTCCTGTCGCATGATCCATGCCAGGCGCATGTTTTGCAAAGGCAAGTTCCAACTGTGCGTTTAGGCGTTTCAACATGGAAACATGATCTTCTTCTGATAGCGCTTTGTTGATATAGTTGGAATAGAGATCTTCTAAAGTTTGGTGCACGATATTTCCCAATCGCGCTGAATCTAATTCTTTCTCTTCAGGAGCTTTTAGTCCTAACACATATTCATAGTACCATTCAAGGGAGGAGTCATAGTAGCGATTGATCGATGAGGTTGATAATCCTCTGCTCTGCAATCTTTGCGATATGAGATTCAAAACTTCATCAGATTTCTCTACGGATCGTAATTCATGATCCAACTTTGGAAGGTTTCCTTTGATTTTATACTCCGAATATCCGACGTGTGCTAAATCTTTAAAGTCTTCTTCAACTTGTAACAGGTAACGACTTTTTTCACCGCCCGAAAAACTACTCTGATTCTCGTGATAAATACCGGTAAAATTCTCTGAATGGCTCAACAATCGATAGAATTGATAGGCGTAAACCGCTTCCATCTCCCTTTTTCCCGGTAGTTTGTGATGCATTCGAATTTCGAATGGAATAAAACTATCTGGTCTTCTTGACCTCGGAAAGTTTTCTTCATCAAGAGAACAAATAACCAGGTTCTTGAATCCCAATGTTCTCGATTCCAGAACGCCCATAATTTGAAGCCCTTGCATCGGTTCTCCGATAAGCGATAATTTGGTTTTTGTCAAAACCCGCAATAAGAACTCTCGGATAAAATCTAAGCCAGGATCACCTACATTTTGGAGGCGTAGATTTCGAATGGCTGTCAAGCAGCTCTCAGCTCCGAGTATTCCCATTCTTACCTCTACATTTTTCAATTCTGCTGTTTTACTTTGATTCAGAACCGTTTGAAAAACACCTTCCAGTATTTGCAGAGTTTGTTCTATTTTTTGGGTTCTGATTGGCACTAGAAGCGCTCTTTGAATGGAGGTGATATCCAATTCTTCCGCGAAGACTGATCGATTCAGGGATTGGATTCTTCCATCAACTCCTAATATTTGACTAAAAGGATGCCGCAAGACGGCAGCGAGGTGATCTGTTCGGAAGTTAAGTTTGTTGTTTTGAACTGAAATCGATGACTGCCAAATGAACCAGGTCTCCAGCCAAGACTTGAACATGGATGAATTCAAAGAAATTCCCATGGTCACATTCGTCTTATGAATGTTGGCAGGTAAACGTTCAATTATTGGTATCAGGAGCGATTCATCTGCAAGAATTAAACCGGTGTTTTCAAGTTGTTCAGGTGAAAAGTCTTTAAGAGCTAATGCCACGCCATTTGCCTGATCAAATCGATTGCTCGATCGAATAACTTTTACACCTAAATCTCTATTGGAAACGGATGTTTTCTGTTTGAGGAGTTCACCACCTGCGTTGCTTAAGTTTTGATTTAGAAAGAGGCTGGCGTTCTTTTCTTTGACTAAATAGTAATCATCAGCATCGTAAAAAACCTCACCTTTTCTTGCTTTAATGAATTCATTGAACACTTTGG
>CAZWQX010000264.1:0-2078 GCA_964635965.1 uncultured Cryomorphaceae bacterium | reverse complement strand
AGCAATATGTAGTTTCAATTTTTTCAGGTTTCACTTTAATTGGAACTTTCCAGTGAAGTATAGCATACACGACGATAATACGCTCTATGCAGGATCCAACTTCCTCCATGTGACCACGAATGAAGGGCAATCCTGGAAGACTATTTCGCCTGATTTAACCCGCGGATTACCTGAAACCATCAAATCTTCTGGTGGACCCATTACCCAGGACAATACCGGGGCCGAGTTTTATTCCAACATTTTTGTTATTAACGAATCGCCTTTGGAAAAAGGGGTGATTTGGGTTGGAAGTGATGACGGACTTATTCATGTTTCAAGGGATAACGGCCAGAATTGGGAAAATGTAACTCCGCCAAGTGGCATGAGTCCAAAACTGAACATGATCAATTGTATTGATCCTAGTCCTTTCCAAAAGGGAACTACCTACGTTGCAGCGACTTCTTATAAATTTGGCGACTATACTCCTTATCTATACAAGACAACCGATTACGGTAAAACATGGAAAGTTATCACAAAAGGCATTAAAGGCAATCACTACACTAGAGCCATTCGTTCCGACAAGACTAGAGAAGGCTTACTATACGCTGGTACCGAATGGGGCATGTACGTTTCCTTCGATGATGGTGCGTCATGGTCTCCGTTTCAATTGAATCTCCCCATTACCGCAATACGGGACTTACATGTACGCGACAATGATTTGATTGCGGCCACGCATGGACGTAGTTTTTGGATGATTGACGATCTCACTCCACTGCACCAACTTTCTCAAGAGATGGCGAACGCCAATTTCTACCTGTATGCCCCCGATAAGGCCTACAGAATGCAGCAAGGTGGCGGTTGGGGTCGCGTCAATACCAAGTTGGTAGGAGAAAACCATCCTGATGGTGCCATTATCAATTACTACGTTAAAGATGTAAAGGATTCTGACACCATCTCGATTGAAGTTCTAGAAATGGATGGAACTTTGATTCAACGCTTTTCCAATGTAGCAAAAGTCAATAAACTAGATCCCAGTGCCGACAAAAAATTGAAAGTAAAATCAGGAGGTAATCGATTGATTTGGAATCTGCGTTATCCAGGTTTTAAGACCTTTAAAGGTATGGTCTTTTATTCCTCACCCAATCGTGGTCCTAAAGCCGTTCCTGGGGATTATAAAATCCGAATGAACTACAACGGTCAGACCACTGAAGAAATTTTGACCATTGTTAAAGACCCAAGAATGCCAAATACCGATGAAGACTATCAAAAACAATTCGACTTTTTGATAGCAGTACGTGATGAAGTAAGCAGGGCAAATACGGCGATAACCGATATCAGAACCGTCAAGAATGACCTGAATTACTTAAAGGGGAAGAAAACCGTAAAAAAGGATATGAAGGATATGATTTCAGAGTTTGAATCAAAATTGGATGTAATAGAAAATAACATCCATATGACGAAAAACCAGAGTCGCCAAGACCCCTTGAACTACGGTATTCGAATAAATAACCGATTGGCCTTTTTGATGGCAGACTCCCAAAGAGGGGATTATCCTCCAACCGATCAGGCTCAGGAATTCTTTACTGAGGTAACCAAAGAGTTGGATGTCGAAGTCAATGCGCTTAGTCGTTTAATGGACGATTACGTTTCCAAGATTAACGGGAAGGTCTCCGAAAACGGCATGGATATGATTTCTATTGGGGAGAAATAAAAAATGCTTCCTTTATCTGTAAAACTTAAGAATAATTCGGCTTTAATCTGACCATTAGGAAGAACCAGTTTCTCTTGAACAAAGAAATTTGGCGCACCAACTAATGGTTTAAATAATACCATCAAACATTTATAATGAGAAACCCTATTTCTATCATCTGTTGTCTGCTTTTTTTCGTACAAATCTCATCGGCTCAAGACCGAATTACTGGTGAAACTTTTGCCACTCGTTCAGTTGTTTTAGGGCAAAACGGAATGGTGGCGACCAGTCATCCTTTGGCCACTCAAATCGGATTGGACATCCTCAAACAGGGTGGTTCGGCGGTCGATGCGGCGATTGCCGCCAACGCGGCGCTGGGATTGATGGAGCCGACGGGCAACGGAATCGG
>CAZWQX010000263.1:1906-2120 GCA_964635965.1 uncultured Cryomorphaceae bacterium | reverse complement strand
CATTTCGTAGCAACTTTTCGTATATTCTATAGATGTATCGGGGTTGAGTTTTTCTGGGGAGAAAAACTTGGTAGTTAAACGGTGGGGAAAACTCATGAACTTTCAAAAGATCTCAAAGTATGTGGTACTCGCATTTGCGGCGGCTCTGATACTACTCTTTCAAAACTGTGGTCAAATCAAACTCGACGGTCAGTTCGGTCAATTCGGTATTGAT
>CAZWQX010000263.1:0-1896 GCA_964635965.1 uncultured Cryomorphaceae bacterium | reverse complement strand
ACAATCTGGTAACGGTGATGGCTATGCGGGTGTACAGTTTTTATATCCTCCTGAAACCGAAAGTGGTTCAGTTTTTTCTGTGGAACCAACTGGTCTTATTCTAGAAGGATTCTCGTTTGAACTCATCGTCGGTGAGGCGCGAATCGAAACACTTGAGAATGGAATTGGCGCCGTCGTCTATGTCGATCCCAGTTATATTGGAAATTTAATTATTCGAGCAAGGGCTTTGACTGGAGAAGTGAAGGATCTTGAAATTCAAGTGGTTGAACCAATTGCTGTTAATAGCGGTCTTCAGAACCAAACCTTTGGCGAAGAGTTAAGAGTCTCAGGCAAAAGAATTGCGGTTGCGACTCCAAACAAGAATATCGGTGATCACGCCAACTCTGGAAAAGTAACTGTCTTTGGTATTAATCCCGAAACTAAAAAGGTCTATAGGGTTCAAAGAATTCTATCTCCAGTTTTGACTGATGATATTCAGACCAAATTTGGACAGTCGATGGCGACCACGAAGAAAGAATTGTTCGTTTCTTCGAATACTTTAAATCAAATCTATCATTATCGCTTAGAGGAACGACCTGGAAAAGTAAATCGGTATGTGTTTGTTCAGATTATTGAGGGCTCAGAATCAGTAAATTTTGGTAGTAGAATGTGGGCCACGGATCGATATCTCATCGTCGGTGATAGGAAATTTGATAATTCTAAGGGACGAATAACAATATACACTCGCGATTCGATGGAAAGTGATAACTTATCGAAGAGTATTGAGTTCGTTTGTCCTGAAGGATTCACAAATTGTGGTAGGAATATAAGAAAGAGAGGGAATTTCCTTTATATTGCTGCCAGAAGAATTCAGGAAGGCCCGAATACGGGAGCCCTTCTCCGTTTTGATCTTGAAGGAAATCTGATCCAAGCAATCGAGTCTCCGTCGGGACGGGCCAACTTCGCAGCGGAAAGTCGACATTTGGGTGATCGTCTTGTTGTATCGCAACCGAACCTTGCGAATATTGCCTTCGGTAGAGAGTTTCTTGCGGTGTTCAAGCTGAATACCGAAACTAATCTTTATGAACTTCATCAAGAAATTGAGCATCCTTTTTTAGAGGCGAGTCGGCAGTCTTTCGGTGTGACTCTGGCAGGCACGCCTCGGTTTCTGTTTGTTGGTGCTCCTCGAGCAAATTCCTTCAGACAAAATCGTAGCGGAAAAGTATTTATGTATGAGATGAATTTTGAAAGCGGTCAGTATGAATTCAAAGGAAATATTACGCCAAATTTTGCCGATGGCTCCGAGTTCCGAGGTTTCGGCCGGTCCTTAAGGGTTAATAGAGGTGTCCTTTTTGTATCCTGCTCCGTACAAGATGAAGATAGTGATCACAGAACGGGCACACTCTATCACCTGGTGTTTGCTTCTCCCAAAGAGTAGGAATCTTCAGATATCTTTAATAAATACTATAATTAAAGGGCCCTTATAGTCCCTTGCATGATGTCATTTGTGGCATCTTGTATTTTTGTAACATAGATTAGGTCCTTGGTAGGGGTATATAGAGGGGGCTTAATGTCTAATTTTCTTATTGCAATTGCATTACTATTCTCAGGCTTTTCACTTTGGGCACAAGAGTCCACCACAGAAGGCACGACTACATCCCAAGGAGCAACCGCAACAGAGCAAGCTGCTGCTGCCAGCGGCGATGTTGAAAAAATCGAAGTGACGGGTTCTCTTATTCGAAGAATTGATACTGAAGGGCCCTCGCAAGTCATAATTATCGATCGCGAAGAAATTGAAAACTCAGGCTTCACTGAAGTTGGCTCCTTACTGCGGGCATCGACCGTTTCTCCATTTGGCTCGAGTTCAAATCGAGCCAATCTCAAGGGACTTGGCTCAGCTCGGACCCTCGTACTGAT
>CAZWQX010000262.1:0-2150 GCA_964635965.1 uncultured Cryomorphaceae bacterium | reverse complement strand
AGCACGGATATCATTACTGTCACCGCTATAGCGGAAAAACCTGAAGGAGGATATTTTGTGGCCGGACACGGATGGTACCCTAATACCGGTTATGATGCCGTACTTCACAGTTTGTCTGCAGAAGGTGAATTGGAATGGAGTCATATATTTCAAGTTGGACCGACGGCCGAGCACTGCATGGATATTACCCTTACATCGGATGGAGGTTACCTAATGGTCGGAGACGCCCAAGATGAGAACAGCAGCTGGGCGTATGACATATGGATGATGAAACTCAATGCAGACGGAGACAGTCTTTGGTCTTCTTATTTTGGGCTGCCATATCCCTATGAAGAACGAGGACGTGGGGTAATCAATACCTCAGACGGAGGCTTCTTGGTAGTTGGTGAACAAGGCCAAGGCACAACATTAAAGGAATGTCAGGTGGTAAAAACTGATATGGACGGGTTGGTTGATTGGTCAGATGTTTTCGGAGGAACATACAATGATTTAGCATACAGTGGTATAGAATTGGCTTCGGGAGTTTATGCCGTATCAGGTACCCATTATGTGGATGATAATTGGAAAAGTCTGATCATGCGCTATGACGACCAGGGAGATACTCTTTGGACTTTTCGCTGGGGTGATCCCGAACGCTCATTTCACGGTTATGACCTCGTTGAACTTCCCGATGGTGATTTTATCGAGGTTGGTTCCGTTGCGGATGGTTTCGTGACGGATATGTTCATTGCCCGTATCCATTTTTCTCCTCTCGGAGTGGATGATGAAACCGCCCGAGAACTTTTCACCGTTTATCCCAATCCTGCGGGTGAAAGCATTCGTCTCAATCTTTCTTCCAATGACAGCGGAACGATTCGGATTTGGAATTCTTTGGGAGAAGTGGTCTTTGAAAGATCAATGCAAACCCTTCCCAATGAAATTAGCGTGGTGGATTGGGCAGAAGGCCTCTATCTCATCGAATTGAGGCAGAAAGATGTCTCTTTTGTGAGAAAGCTAATTGTAAGCCATTGATTATCAATAAATCTCTGTTTGTGACAAAAATTGATTAGTCCCATCCTAAGGATAAAGGTGCTGCGTTTGTGCCAGGGGCAGTTTTACCTTTTTTATACCGTGTTCGTTCTCGTGTTGATCTCTCGTAAGAATGAAACCAAAGGCTGAACGAGTATGATTGTTTTTTTGGCTCTTTTCGAAAGGCTGCCTTGCTTTATCTTTCCAGAAACATTTTTAAATGAGTTTTCTCACACCAAAAATGGGTTGGCACCTTAGGAGAATCTTGCCCTTTGGGGTGATCTACCTCCTGACAACCTGGGTATTTCTCTTGGTGGAAATAGCTGTTTACAAGAGTTCAGAATCAAGTGATTACACCGTTGTAACGCTTAATTTTCAGATGCTGCTTTTCATAAGTGCCGTATCGTTCGCAGTGGGATTTCTCGTGGGCTTGGTGGAAACGACCCTGTTCAATCGACTTTTCAAGAACCGACCCTTGTTTCTAAAGATCGGCTTTAAACTGATTTGTTACATCGTTGGTGGGTTTTTGCTGGTCATGCTATTTTTCCCACTAACCGTTAGTCTTGATTATGGCCTCCCTTTTTGGCACAAGTCTGTCACAAATGAGGTAACAGCGTTTTTACAAAATGCTTCATTCTATTCAAGTCTCTTGCAGATGGCGTTTACGATTCTTCTCTGTCTTGTCTATGGCGCTGTAGCAGACAATTTAGGACACGACGTTTTGGTCAATTTTTTCACCGGTAAATACCACACGGCCAAAGATGAAGAGCGAATTTTCATGTTCTTAGACATGAAGGATTCTACTACCATCGCTGAATCCATGGGGCATCAAGAATACTTCAAGTTATTGCAGTTTTACTATGACCTCATGTCGGACGCCATTATAGAAAAACAAGGACAAGTATATCAGTACGTAGGCGATGAGGTAGTGATCACGTGGACCCAAGAAGATGGCGTTCGAGGCAATAGTTGCATCAATTGCTTCTTTGCCATCAAAGATAATTTTAGGAAGAATCATGAACGAATGAAAGAGAAGTTCGGGGTCGTTCCCGATTTCAAAGCGGGTATTCACCTTGGAGAGGTTACCACGGGAGAAGTAGGAGCACTCAAGAAAGAAATTGTTTTTACCGGGGACGTACTAA
>CAZWQX010000261.1:0-2196 GCA_964635965.1 uncultured Cryomorphaceae bacterium | reverse complement strand
GACTGCGATTTTAGTTTGCAGAAAAATAGTCAATTCCGTGTGGACACAGACCTTGATTTAGGCCTTAATTGATCGAGATTAGTCTAATTTCCTGTAAACCACTCTAAGACGTCCACACTCAAAGGGAACAAGAAGAACTAGGCCAGAATGATTTACAGATTTAAGCTCAATTCTTTGATCCCGATCTATTGGGATTCCATTCACCACGGCATTGTAGAATCTCAATATGGAACCTTCCATAACCTCATAGTCTCCACTAGCAGTGTCACCCGCAAAACTGGTAAAGGTGAATTTGTCATGAACAAATTGAAATTTTTCAATTGGAAATTCGGCGGGAGCTTCACAGAAGCTTGTGTCTTGAATTGCTTCTTCGAAACCCCATTCACCCGTTAAATCAAAAGTCGCCGATTCATTTTGTGCCCGAGTAATTGGAGACAGTAAGATTAGAAAAAGAGCTATTTGAAACTTCATTGGGTATTCTCAAGAGTCATAGAGAGACCTGCATCTTCAGTATCAAGGCTCTTCAAAGAGTAAGCCCAGCTCAGTATCCCATTTGAAATTGTTCAGGTACCATTTACCGCCTTTACCACTGTAAAATGTGAATCGTACTCTCAATCCGTGTTTTTGGTATTTAACCACATAGGTAAGTCGATAAAGCACATCTTCAATCGTACCTTCTTTTACCAGTTTATTCCCAATGGAGGTGCCAAACCGGTCTTCCACTAAATTCAATTGTTCGATCGTGTGTTTCTCTAAATAGGCAAGTTCGTCTTCAGGCAATACCCACATTTGTCGAAGTTTCTCAAATGCCGAGATCAACTCATCATTAGTGAAATCATCTATTACCAATTGACACTTTTCTTTTATCTCATCCTCATTCATGAAGCCCTTGTCGCCTTGGGTTAAACCAATGCTCGGTAAGCCAAGAATCATTAAAGCGACTAGTAGATTTCTCTTCATATTTGACTGCAATTAGCTTTTAATTCCAAGGTCCTTCCTTGGTAATATTTACGAATTCACCGTTTTCCATCCTAAAAGCCCCTCCAAAACCAACGAACCACATCCTATTCATCCGGTCTTTAAAAATTTGAAAGATTACAGGACCTTGGTTTTCTTCTGTTTTTTCGAATTCCAAAAGTTCATTTCCGTCGCAGGTATAAAGGTAGTGCTGATTGGACACAAACCATTTTGTACCGGATTTGTCCTCTGCTACACTGCCGATTCCTTTACCTAATTCCAGTTTCCCTTTTGTTATGTTAACCGCTAGATTGTTTTGGATATGATACAGCCCATCTTTTGTGGAGACCCATATCTCCCCTCTACTATCTTCGAAAACCTCATTGACAAAATTGGTTTCAATTCCAATATGGCTTGAAACATCATTTAATTCGCCATTCGAATAGGAAAAGAGTCCTGCGTTTGTGCAGAACCAAATTTGTCCTTCAACATCTTCATAAATGTCGTGAATCATAGTTGTACTTGAAATTCCCAGGGTAGAATCGATCTTTCCTTCGGGTAAATCAAACTTGCCAAATTCCTCCCCGTCAAATACACAAGCTCCCGCAAAGGTGCCTATCCAGATATTTCCATCGGCATCCGCTTCTAAACACCAAACATCGTTATGGATTAAGCCATCCGATTCATAGTAGTTGACAACAGAATCTCCCTGAAGTCGGCTAACCCCATCCGTATGTCCGAACCATATGTTTCCTTGGTTATCCTCAACTATGTCTTTGATGGTAACCCCATTTCCCCTTTCACCTTGGATATCATCCATATGAATCAGTGAATCACCCCACAGCCCGAAAGCTCCATTCTCGGTGCCAAACCAAAAGGTTCCTCTGCTATCTTGAAACATCATTCTCACAACCTGGCTAATCTGTTCTTTTGGTTGCTGATTGGCAGGAATTGATAATTGACTTTCCTTTTCACCCGAAGAACTTTGACCATTGCAAGCAAACAACAACATGGTGAGGGAAAAAAGAATCAAGATTCTTCCTATGCTGTTCAAGTCATTAGAGACAGAATGATACAAAACGTTAATGCTCAGTTTTCGGCAATGACTGCTGTCTTTTTTAAAATATGATCGCACTTTGGCAAGAATAAATCGCCCGGCCATTAATCCGAAGTCTCTGCAATCTCTCGGTTCTTTACATACTTATCGAACCAATTCAACTGTTCCCATAAAACGTGTTC
>CAZWQX010000260.1:0-2246 GCA_964635965.1 uncultured Cryomorphaceae bacterium | reverse complement strand
AGGCTTATCAATTTTGTTAACCGTAATGACTATAGGCACGCCTGCGACCTGCGCGTGGTTAATTGCTTCTTTTGTTTGAGGCATCACATCATCATCAGCAGCAACTACAATAATTACAATATCCGTCACTTTCGCCCCACGAGCACGCATTGCAGTAAATGCTTCGTGACCCGGAGTATCTAAGAAGGCAATTTTCTGACCACTCTCAGTGGTAACATCGTAAGCACCAATGTGCTGGGTAATACCTCCAGCCTCGTCAGCAGTAACCTTAGCACTTCGTATGTAATCGAGCAATGATGTTTTACCGTGGTCAACGTGACCCATGATCGTAACAATAGGAGCACGTGGTTTCAGATCGTCCTCATCGTCCTGCTCTTCCTGTACTTCGATTTCATCGTCAGCGGTTGTGAATTCAACGTTATAGCCAAATTCATCTGCTATTACAGTGATAGATTCCGCGTCAAGTCTCTGATTGATCGAAACGAACATACCGAGACTCATGCACGCCGAGATAATTTCGTTAACAGAAACGTCTATAAGCGCAGCTAAGTCATTGGCCGAAATAAATTCCGTCACCTTTAATGTTTTCGACTCTTCCTGCTCTTGTAATAGTTGTTCCTCTTTGGCTTCAGCAATCGCTGATCGTTTCTCTTTCCTATATTTTGCTCCAGAGCCTTTTTTCTTTCCGCCACTAAGTTTAGCTAGTGTAGCTTTAATCTTATCTTGGATTTCTTTATCTGACGGCTCTTCTTTTTCTACTCTTGGCCTTGAACCAGGCTTGCCCTGAACTTTCCTTCTATCCTGACCTGTTGGCCTGGAAGCTATACGCTTTCGAGGTCGTTTTTTCTTATTTTGCTCTTTTTTATCATCAGAAGAAGCAACAGGTTTGGTTTTTTTCTCCTTTTCAACCGGCAGTTCTATTTTACCAACTACCTTTAAGCCTTTGAGTTTCTCAGCCTTAGCCTCAATCACCTTTTGTTCCTCCACCTCTTTTTGAGTCTCAGGTTCCGGTTTAACTTCCGGTTCCTCAACGACTTCTTCTTTTGGCTCTGGTTTCTCTTCTTGAACCGGTTCAGGTGCAGGCTCTTCTACAACCGGGGTATCTTCAACTACTGGCTTCTCCTCTACTGGTTCAGGTTCCTCCTCTTTAGCGGCAGATTCCTCTTCCTTCTTCTTATCAAGATCTATTTTCCCTAAAACTGTAATACCTTTAAGTTTAGGTTTTTCCTGTTCCAGTTTTTCCGGTTTTGGAGATTCCTCCTCTTTCGGTTCTTCAACTACGTCAGCCTTGTCAGTTGCTAAATTTTTGATGAGTATGCTGTCTTCTTCCTCTGCCGTTTTTCTGGTAGTTTCCTCTTGCTCACGCTCAATGCCAACATGCTCAGTATGTTTTGTACCAATAGTAAGCCCTGATGCCTCTTCCTTTTCTGAAGCGGAAGCGGCAAATTCTTTAGATAGCATGGCAAACTGCTCCGAAGTTACCTTGGAGTTGGGATTAGAATCTACCTCAAACCCTTTCTCAGAGAGAAAATCAAGGATGGTAGTTCTACCAACATTGAGCTTTCTAGCTACCTGACTTAACCTCATGGTTTTTTCTTCTGACATACTCAAATATCTCTTTTTTTTACGATTATAAAAAATCCTCTTACTCGAACTCCTGTTTCAAAATCCTTAAGACTTCGGCAACAGTTTCTTCTTCCAAATCTGTTCTTCTTTCGAGTTCTTCTTGTGTTAGTGTAAGCACGCTTTTAGCGGTGTCAAGGCCGATTCTTTTCAGTTCATCGATCACCCAGTCTTCGATTTCATCACCGAATTCATCCAGCACAACATCTTCCTCTTCAAATTCTCCCAGCTCTCTGAACACGTCGATCTCAAGACCTACAAGCTTACTAGCTAATTTAATATTTTGGCCACCCTTACCAATGGCAAGCGAAACCTGATCTGGTTTAAGATAAACAGATACTCTTTCTTCCGCATCAGCCATTTTTATGCTGGTAATCTTCGCAGGGCTAAGCGCCCTGGAAATATACAAGTCCATATTCTCTGTATAGTTGATTACATCAATGTTCTCATTTTGTAATTCTCTCACTATACTATGTATCCTTGAACCTTTCATACCTACGCAAGCTCCAACAGGATCAATTCTGTCGTCATAAGACTCAACAGCTACTTTCGCTCTTTCGCCCGGTTCACGAACTACTTTCTTGATAGTAATCAAGCCGTCATAAACTTCAGGAACCTCACTT
>CAZWQX010000259.1:0-2260 GCA_964635965.1 uncultured Cryomorphaceae bacterium | reverse complement strand
AGCGATCGCAAAAGAAATAGAATCGTCAGATACGATTTATCACCACGAAGAGCCACCCGCCGAAAGTCATGAAGACCGTTATATTACAGACTCGATTTGCTTCAATGCAACACGACTGTCAAACAGGGTTAAAGCCTCGGCTATCGTTACGATGACATTCAGTGGTTATACGGGTTTCAAGATTTCAAGCCAACGACCTGAAGCAAAGATTTTTGTCTTCACCGGCAATAAGAATATCTTGACACAGATGAGTTTGGTTTGGGGAGTTAAAGCGTTCTTCTATGATAAAATGGTAAGTACCGATCACACCATTGCGGACATCAAATACATCCTGAAAAAGCGGAAACTAGTGAAGTCGGGGGATAAGCTCATCCACTTGGCCAGTATGCCAATGAACGAACAAGGGATGACAAACATGTTGAAATTGGGTAAGGTATAGAACTCTACCAAGCTCCTTTCATCTGGTTAAGAAATCGAATGTCGTTTTCGAATAACATTCGGATATCTCCAATTTGGAATCGGTTCATGGCGATGCGCTCGATTCCCATTCCAAACGCATAACCAGAATATACTTCAGGATCAATTCCCGATGATTTCAGAACGTTAGGATCTACCATTCCGCAGCCCATTATTTCTAACCAACCTGTTCCTTTTGTGATGCGGTAATCCGTTTCGTTTTCAAGCCCCCAGTAAACATCAACTTCGGCGCTGGGCTCAGTAAAAGGAAAATAAGAAGGGCGTAAACGGATTTTAGCCTTACCAAAAAAAGCCTCTGCGAAATATTTTAAGGTCTGCACCATGTCGGAAAAGCTCACCCCTTTATCGATATAAAGCCCTTCAATTTGATGAAAAACACAATGAGAACGGGCTGAGATAGATTCATTTCTATAAACTCGACCGGGGGCGATAATCCGAATAGGTGGTTTGGAATTTTCCATAACCCGAACTTGGACACTGGATGTATGGGTGCGTAAGGCAATATCCGGATCTTTTTCGATGAAAAAAGTATCCTGCATATCTCTTGCAGGATGGTTTTCAGGGAAGTTGAGTGCAGAAAAATTGTGCCAATCATCCTCTATTTCAGGACCTGTGGCCACAACAAATCCGATTCTTTCAAAAATCGATTCAATCTCCTGCCTTACAAGATTTACAGGATGCCGAGAGCCAATACTTGTTGAACCTTCTGGCCGAGAAAAGTCATGACTATGATGCTCAGAATCTCCTACAGCAGTTAAGCTATTTTTGAGTTCTTCAATTTTGGAGTTAACACTATTCTTGAGAAGATTCAAGGATTGACCAAAATCTCTTCGGTCTTCAGGAGCGATATCCTTGATTTGGGCAGACAGGGTCTTCAATACACCCTTTTTACCAAGGAACTTAATCCTGAAAGATTCAACTTCTTCTTTTGTTGTTGCTCTGAAGGCAGCTATTTCCGCCAGTATTTCGTCTTTGTTTAGTCCCATTTAATTTTCTTGATTTTTAGGGACATTTTAATGTCTGCCAATGGTCTTGCTCGCGAGTCTGTTTTTGCAGCAGCTATAGAGTCAATGATATCCAATCCTTCAATCACTTCACCAAAGACGGTGTAGTCCATGTCTAAATGTGGCGTTCCTCCTAAAGTGGAATATGTAGCAATTTGCTCTTCACTATACTCAAAATCAAAGTTTCCTGACTTTTGTTGTTTGGATCGTTGAACCCTTAATAAGTCCTTTTCGGCTACAGGTTTTCCTTGAACAATATAAAATTGTGAACCTGATGATGCTTTTTCAGGGTTAACGGCATCCCCTTGCCTTGCAGCCGCCAGAGCTCCTTTTTTGTGAAACAGATTTGGATTGAACTCAGCTGGTACTGTATAACCGGGACCACCTGTTCCAAGAGCTTTCTTTTCAGGCGCATTTTTGGAGTCAGGATCTCCACCTTGAACCATGAACCCCTGGATGACCCTATGAAAGAGGAGGTCATCATAAAAACCTTCTTTTACAAGTTTTAAGAAGTTTTCCTTATGGAGAGGCGTTTCATCATAAAGCCGAATGGTCATATCACCAAATTCAGTGGTTAAAACAACCATTTCCTGCTTCTTTACGTCTGTCTTGTGTACAAAAGCTAAACTCAAAAGACAAAAGCTCATTACAATAATGGGCAATAGGTAAGCTCTAAATGCACGAGGGCTACGAAAAATATTCATACTTTTGATTCTAGCGTTGTGCCGCGAATTTAACAAAGAAGAGAATGAAAATGCGTAAGATCACCCTGTTTACTT
>CAZWQX010000258.1:0-2263 GCA_964635965.1 uncultured Cryomorphaceae bacterium | reverse complement strand
AATGCCCCTGGATTTAACCTCGGAATTATCACTTCCGCAAATTTCACTAAGAATGTAAGCCTCAGGTTTACTCCTACACTGAGTTTCGAAGACCGCGTACTCGACTACACCTTTTATGAAGGGCCTGATACGACGAGTTCCTTCGAAAAACGTATCGAGTTCACCTACATTGACTTTCCCGTTAACTTCAAATTCCGAACGGATCGCCTAAATAACTTGGCTGTCTATTGCCTAGTTGGAGCTCGATACCGGCTCAACATGCAATCTGAAAAGGATGTGAAGAACGAGATTGCCGAAGAAATAATCGTCAAAGCAAAGAGAGATGATTTCGCCATGGAGTTCGGAGGAGGATTTGACTTTTTCCTTCCCTATTTCAAATTTGGTATTGAATTGAAAATGGCAATCGGAATCCCAAACATCCTGGTCGAAGAGGACACGCAGTTCTCTGCACCTCTAGACGGTCTCAGAAGCCGAACTTTCATGATAAGTTTTACTTTCGAAGGGTAATATGTCCACTTCCTTCGAGATTTCATTGCTTCCTCACGAGGTTGACAACGAAGAAATAATTGAAAAAAAACTAGTCGCAAAAGGGATGCCTCCTCAGTCGCCCTTTTACATCGAAAAAGAGTCGATTGACGCCAGAAAAAAACAAGTCTTTTTCCGAGTTAGGGCTACCTTGGGTGAGGAACCACCCATTTCTGAACCAATTGCTAAAAACGTTTCCAATGCTGAAGAAGTATTCGTTATCGGTAGCGGACCTTGCGGACTCTTCGCGGCTTTACGATTAATAGAGCGAGGCCTCAAACCAATTATCATCGAACGAGGAAAAGATGTTCGAGAAAGGAGGAGAGATTTGGCAAAATTGAATCGCGAGCACGAGGTGAATCGCGAATCAAATTACTGTTTTGGCGAAGGCGGTGCCGGCACGTACAGTGACGGGAAATTGTACACACGATCCAAGAAGCGGGGAAATGTGATGGAAGTCTTGAACTTCCTGGTTCATTTTGGCGCTTCTCGAGACATTTTGGTAAAAGCTCATCCACACATTGGTACCAATAAACTTCCCGGATTAATCACAAATCTGAGAAATCACATCATCGACTGCGGCGGCGAAGTAAGGTTCAACACCAAACTAACTGATATTAAAATTGAAAACGGCCAATTATCGTCACTTCATTTCAACAACTCAGACTGGCATTCTTGCAATAAAGTGATACTAGCTACGGGTCATTCAGCTAGAGACATATTTCATTTGCTTAATAAACATGGAGTATTAATCGAATCAAAACCATTTGCCTTAGGTGTAAGAATCGAACACCCCCAAGAAATTATTGATCGGGCCCAGTACCATTGCCAAGTGAGAGATGAACATTTACCGCCAGCCTCCTATTCGTTGACTCATCAATCAAACGGTCTCGGAGTATATTCTTTTTGCATGTGTCCGGGCGGAATTATTGCTCCATGTGCAACGGCACCAGGTGAAATTGTCACCAATGGATGGTCACCATCAAAAAGGAATAATCCATATGCAAATTCAGGGATGGTGGTTAGCATCACTCCTGAACAATACGATCCTCTGGGAACGGGTAACCCGTTATCAGCTCTTGAATTCCAGAAACAGGTTGAACAAAAAGCGTGGCAATTAGGAGGTGGTGGTCAAACGGCACCTGCGCAGCGATTGATTGATTTTGTCGAGGGCAAAACAAGCCCTGACCTACCAGGTTGCAGCTATCTGCCGGGAGTTGCTTCCGTTGATTTGAAGGAATGCCTTCCCAAACAGGTTCATTTAAGCCTGGCAGAAGGATTAAAAGCTTTCGGAAAGAAAATGAGAGGATACTACACCAATGAAGCTATTCTTGTGGCTACTGAATCCAGAACATCTTCTCCGGTGAGAATACCTCGAAATCCGGATGGAGAACACGTAGAAATCAATGGTCTTTTTCCCGCAGGTGAAGGTGCGGGTTATGCAGGTGGAATCGTCTCAGCCGCAATCGACGGCCTGAAAATAGCCGATTCAGTGGCTATTTCGGTTTCGTAGGTGCGAGAGTATAATCCCCGTTGAAACCGCGACATTCAAAGATTCACCGCCTCCTATTTTTGGAATTGAAATATTTTCTGAGCAATACCCACGAATGGAATCACTGATTCCGTGAGACTCCGATCCCATGACAAGAATTCCTTTCTCGGGGAATGCAAATTTATCAAGCGGCGTTCCTGACATATCAGCTCCATAAGCAGTGATGGACTTGTTATCCTCGAAGTA
>CAZWQX010000257.1:0-2264 GCA_964635965.1 uncultured Cryomorphaceae bacterium | reverse complement strand
TTACAGGTAAAAAGGTTACTCTGCCAACGTTTGAAATATCATGCCTATGATGATTGTCGTTTTCATAGTACCCGTAATGCCTCAGCGGGCGACATCGAGAATGTTTTTTTTCAAGATCATGCTTCATTGCAATGATCTTGCGGATCTCACTATCTCGGACATTATCATCATTACATAACGTCCCGTGAAACTCATCGTAGAGTCGCTCTCGCATCTCTTTTTGTAGCTTGTTCTTAGAGTTGGTGTGGGTGATCTCCACTTTTAAGTAGTATTTCATCAGCTCAATGGTTTAGTAATCAACAACCAGCCCTCCATATTCTCGGCCAGTTGCTGTGGTTTGTCAATTACTCTTAAGGTGAAGCGTGTTCGGTCGTCGCCTGGTTGTCTGACCAGTTCGATCAGCTGTTTAGTCAGAGCGGCGGAATTGAACATGCTCGACTTCGTGTCTTTTTTGCCTCTCAAGGGAAAGCCTTCCTCTTCGGTTGATCGGATGATGTACCAGTCTTTTGGTGAATCTTGATTTTGTAAAAACTCGACGTAGATCAGTTCTTTTCCCTCAGGATTGAGCATCTGGTATAGCTTCCAAGAAAAGCTGATCAATCCTTTTTCGTTGATGCGAATGGCGGCAATTCCGTTTCGCTTATTTTGACAATTTTTCTTATTAAATCGATTGAATTTCATGCCCGCTGTATTTCAAATTTGAGTTTGCTGGCTTGTAAGGATCCGCCGAGCTGAGCTTTCGCTCGCTCTATCAGATCACTATCCTTTTCGGTAGATTGGCACATCAGGTGGAGCTCACCTTCGGCCACTACTTGTCGGTATCGAATTCTGGCTACCTGGTATTTGCTCATGTCTCGCCTCCTTCAAACTTCTCTGCCAAGCCGATGGCTGCCATCAGGTTATCGATTCCCGCTTCCCAAGATTTGCGAGCGGCCCAAAAAGGCTCCATCTTTTCACCTACCCAAGTCTGAAGTTCATTTCTTTTTTGAACGGCCAGATCAAATGCGGCTTGCAGGCTTGTTTCCTGCGCAAACTGCATTTCTACATGAAAGGCATCTGCGCGAAGAAAAATCGAAGTGTTGTTGTCTTTCGTAATCGGGGTGTCTTTTCCCTCAATGGCCGCCGTTGACCACACGTATCGGTTCAAGAGAAAATGTTCTTTTTCTGAAACGGGAAGCGTAAAGCTGATTCGGTTTCCCGGTAGGTTGAATTCACTACTCATTCTAAAATAGGATTAGGGTTATTGCCGATGGTATGATGGCCGCCATCGACAGCTACGGCCGTGTCAATTTTGGTTCGCTTGGGCGCTCCATAAATGCTGTAATAAGTGGTGTCAGTGCAAGTGCAGGTTATTACCCGCCAGTCGAGCCTGTCGAATTTATCCACGTAGAAATTAAACTTCCCGTAATCGAAATAGGGAATGTTCACCCATTGCCATCGGCCGTCTTCGTAGTCGTATATCTCTACGAAGTATCGGTCTTGAGGCAATATCAGGTCGCCTTTGGTAACGGTTTGGCTCGTAGCCGAAAGGCCGAGCAGCATGAATGTGATAATAATGGTCTGTTTCATCTGTGTTGTTTTATGGTTTGGCGCAAGAGGGTACTGAGTGCCTCTCGCTTCATTTCTATTTCGTCTCGAGACAGGGCCGGATCCGGTTCGTTCAGGTCGCGGAGTCTACCCCTGATCTGATCAGGTGTGAGCTTGGAGTGCTCGTAGATGTTGATGTATTTGGCTACGGTCATGGCTTTGGCTTATCGTTGCTCTCATTACTCCAGCGGAAAAGAATCATCATTCCGATGATAAAGCACCAAACCGCGGCTACTATTTCCCAGTCCAAATACATCATGATCGGGTGTCTATTATGAGTTTGGCGCTTCGGGCAGTAATAAGCTGGTGAAATCCACCCGTATATTCCTGCTCTTCTTCTTCGTCTGATTCGGGTTGAACAGTCAAAGACTTTATCCGGAACGGAGCCTGAGATTCTACCGCCTGATTGATCGCGGCTTTTCTCTTCTCGGTGCTCCAGCTTTCTTGAAAGTTTACTTCTATAGTCTTCATGCTGCGGCCATTATCCATTGTTGATACTGTTCGTTGTAGACTCCTTGCAGAATCTCATTGTCTATCACCTCCGTGATATCCTGGCCTTTCACCGTTACCGCATTGAGGTATAGCTGGTCATTTGCCACGTCAACCGTAAAGTGATAGGTGTATTCGGTGCCTTTGGCCCCCGTTTTAATTACAGATCGCTTTTCCATTGAGAATGT
>CAZWQX010000256.1:0-2296 GCA_964635965.1 uncultured Cryomorphaceae bacterium | reverse complement strand
TCCTTGGATGGGTTATAACTTTGAGGATTCAATTCTAATTTCTGAACGCCTCATCAAAGACGATACTTATACCTCAATTCACATCGAAGAATTTGAGTGTGTGGCTCGTGATACTAAGCTTGGTAAAGAAGAAATCACTCGTGACATTGCCAACGTCGGAGAAGAAGGCCTTAAAGATTTGGATACCTCTGGGATTATTCGAATCGGTGCTGAAGTACGTCCTGGTGATATCCTTGTTGGTAAAGTTACTCCAAAAGGTGAGACTCAGCTTTCTCCAGAAGAAAAACTCTTAAGAGCGATCTTTGGAGAAAAGGCTGGAGATGTACGAGATACCTCTCTTCGAGTTCCATCAGGGGTAACAGGTACTGTTATTGATGCTCAAGTTTACTCTCGAGAAGGTGCTGATCGCGATGAGCGTTTACAGATAATCATTGAAGAGAAAACCAAAAAGCTCGAAAAAGATCTTTCTGTTGAGCAAAACGTTATTAAAAACAATGCTATTGAAGAGTTAAAGAAACTTCTTATCGGTAAGAAGACCTCTGGTGTTTTACTGAACGAAGATGGAACGCAAAAACTTCTTGAGAAGGATGCGGAAATTACGGAAGAAGACCTAGAGTCCATTCCGTTTGAACTTCTGAACTACATTCCTCTTGAGCAAGACCTAGAATTTCAAGTCGCACGAATTAACGATCGAGCTCGTAATCAACTCGACGCTGTTAAACTCGTTTTCGATGAGAAAATGGATCGCTTGAGAAAAGGAGATGAGCTTCCTCCGGGTGTCATCAAGATGGTTAAGGTTTACGTAGCTATTAAACGTAAACTACAAGTTGGTGATAAGTTTGCGGGTCGTCACGGTAACAAGGGTGTGGTTTCTAAGATTCTACCCCAAGAAGATATGCCTTATTTAGCAGATGGAACGCCGGTTGATATGGTTCTCAACCCACTGGGCGTACCTTCTCGTATGAATATCGGGCAGATTCTTGAGGTTCATCTCGGTTGGGCAGCTCGAAATTTAGGTGTTCAACTCGAAGATCAGATTAAGAGATTCCAAGAAGAAGATGCGAGAAAGCGTCTGATTCACACTTTTTCTGACGATACGATCACCGAGAAAATTAATAATGCTGATGGTGAATCCGTTAAGAAATTTATTGAGACCATGAAGCACGGGGTACACATTGCGACTCCTGTATTTGATGGTGCTAAAGAAACTGAAATTAAAGAACTTCTCGATCGAGCTGGTGTGCCTCGCGACGGTCAGATGATTCTCTTTGATGGTCGTACGGGAATTCCATTTGAAAACCCGGTGACTGTCGGAATCATGTACATGCTGAAGCTACATCACTTAGTGGAAGAAAAGATTCACGCTCGTTCGATTGGACCCTACTCACTCGTTTCTCAACAACCTCTTGGTGGTAAAGCCCAGTTTGGTGGTCAGAGACTCGGGGAGATGGAGGTTTGGGCCATTGAAGCCTATGGTGCCGCTTATGCACTTCAAGAGTTCCTCACAGTTAAGTCCGATGACGTCGCTGGGAGAACGAGAATGTATGAGAGCATCGTAAAGGGTGAAAATGTCCTTGAGCCTGGTTTGCCTGAATCCTTCAACGTACTTGTTAAGGAACTTCAATCACTCGCCTTGAATGTCGAGCTCATCGAGTCAGATATTCTCACGGATGATGATGAAGATGTTCCAATGGTTGAAGACGATTTAGACGACAGTGTTCAGAACTAATTGTGGGAAATAGGGGAGATACGCCTTGAAAGATTTATTAAACTTTTTTGATAAACCAAAAGATCCACTATCCTTCGATGCAGTTCGAATTTCTTTGGCCTCGCCGGAGATGATTCGCAGCTGGTCCTATGGAGAAGTTAAAAAGCCAGAAACCATCAACTATCGGACATTTAAACCCGAGCGAGATGGTCTTTTCTGTGCAAAAATATTTGGTCCTATAAAAGACTATGAGTGCTTATGCGGTAAGTATAAGCGAATGAAATATCGTGGTGTGATTTGTGAAAAGTGTGGTGTTGAAGTCACGCAAACAAAAGTCCGCCGTGAGCGCATGGGACACATCGAGCTAGCGAGTCCGGTTGCCCATATTTGGTTCTTGAGATCACTACCAAGTCGAATCGGTAACCTTCTCGATCTTTCTTTGAAAGATGTTGAAAAGGTTCTTTATTGTGAAGCTTATGTAGTGACTGACCCAATGGAAACGGCTCTTGAAGAAGGGGCAGTTCTTGCTGAGGACGCTTACCAGAATGCTCTTAATGAGTATGGTCCCAACTTCAAAGCAGGTATGGG
>CAZWQX010000255.1:441-2355 GCA_964635965.1 uncultured Cryomorphaceae bacterium | reverse complement strand
TTGATTTCATGATACAAAGTGACTTTTGCGGTCAACCTATATCAGGGACGGACAAAAATCGTCATTCATTGATCGGAGTTCATCATTCGTTAATCGACATTCGACATATCCACCTCCGTCCTCGACTTCTTTCAGAGTCGAGTCCACCTCCTCCCTTGGAGGAGGACAGGTTCATCCCTATAAAAGACGTGATTTTGTCCTCCTCCAAGGGAGGAGGTGGAAGGATAACGATGTCTGTTTTTTTCGAGAACAGGATTGTAGATCCTTACGTCTCTGAAAAGGGAACCAATTCATCCATCACAATTGACTTATCGAAATATTGAACATGGATCTTTCTACCCATCCTATCAACCCAAGAACTCTCCATTTCCAATTTAATAGATTTAAAAGTTCCTGATTCATTTTCAATATCGCTGTAAGAGCAGAGATAATCCTCATGGCTGTAGTAATCTTTCCATTCGGAAATTGCAGAATTATTGACGCATTCGGTCATTTTGTCGCGGATGAAATTGGATCTTGTAGCTAAAAATGATGCGGGAGCCCCAATAGTGACACAACGTATTTTTTTATCCGTTTCATTTGCCAAATCAGCCAAAAAATCCAACGTTGGAAGAGACCCTAAACTGTGAGCAAATAACGTTATTCGATCTACGTTATCTTTCTTCTTAAGAATATTCACTCTTTTTGAGATACGCTCTTTTATAGAGCGTCTGATTGATTCACTTTGAAGGTATTTCATCGTGAATCCCGAAACTTTTAATATCAAGGCTGTCGGTGAAATAGTAAGAAAGATTGCCACGACGGGCCAAACAGAGCTTTCAACCACTTCACCCAGTGATTGCTTTCCTGGAAAATTGCCAATTTTCTCAATCAAGATATCAAGCATCTCAAGACTCGTATTGGAACGTAACGCTGTAATTACCACGATTAGCGTCGATATATACCACAAAGCGATGACGATTCCCGATATACAAGTTGTGAAGAAAAGAAGTTTGTTCTTGAGCGCGGCCTTCCAAAGTGGAGAGAAAAACCAGTACCCAATCAAGCGAAATCCGAACAGAAGCTTTTTATGATTCGGCATGCTATCCTGGTAGTTATCGTCGATAATGTCGGCCCAGAACACCTCATAAATTTCAAACTTATGAACCTCGCCGCTGTCAATATTCTTTGCTTCTAAGTCGATTCTTGCGGTATCATTGTGATCAATCGTCTTGAACTCATCTAAACATGACGTATTCTTTAATTTGTTCGCAACTCGATCTACCGCGAATCCAACTTTTTTCGCATCCAAACCCGGAATTACTACAATTGCTTCTGCCATAGACATTTGTTTTGACTGCCCAATTTAACTATCGCCAGGAAAGAGAAAAAATATCGCGAATCAAATTGAGAAACCACCAACCGAAAGCTTTCTCTAGAATTAAATAGCGAAAAAGGAACGCAGATTTGGGATTTAAGAAGGCTCCACAAAACATGGATCAAACTTCAAAAATCGTCGTTCGTTGATCGGAGTTCGACATTTCCACCTCCGTCCTCGACTTCTTTCAGGGTCGAGTCCACCTCCTCCCTTGGAGGAGGACAGGTTCATCCCTAAAAAAGACGTGATTTTGTCCTCCTCCAAGGGAGGAGGTGGGCTTTTTGATTCTTCGAATCAAAAAGGTCGGAGGTGGAAGGATTGCGTTTTGCCTAATTCATCGAGAACAGGATTAAAGTTCCTTACGTCTCCGAAAAGGGAACCGAAAACCCATCGCCTTCAGCGATGATGGTTTTTCATTTCAAACAGGTCTTGCAAGCAGGCTTGTCTGTTCGAGTGTCCGCCTCAGGCGGATGTATGGAGAGCAGGATTAGAGTTCCTTACTTCTCCGAAAAGGGAACCGAAAACCCATCGCCTTCAGCGATGATGGTTTTTCATTT
>CAZWQX010000255.1:0-341 GCA_964635965.1 uncultured Cryomorphaceae bacterium | reverse complement strand
CCTTACTTCTCCGAAAAGGGAACCGAAAACCCATCGCCTTCAGCGATGATGGTTTATCATTTCCTCCAGGCCTTGCAAGCAAGCTTGTCTGTTCGAGTGTCCGCCTCAGGCGGATGTATGGAGAGCAGGATTAAAGTTCCTTACGTCTCCGAAAAGGGAACCGAAAACCCATCGCCCCCAGCGATGATGGTTTTTCATTTCCTCCAGGCCTATCGAGCAAGCTCGAGGCTTGTTTGAAATGAAAAACCCCCGATCACAGTTGTGATCGGGGGTTTTCGGTCATTTAGTGATCGCGACAGGATTCGAACCTGTGACCGTCTGCTTAGAAGGCAGATGCTCTA
>CAZWQX010000254.1:0-2361 GCA_964635965.1 uncultured Cryomorphaceae bacterium | reverse complement strand
AGAAGTGATTAGCTAACAAAGGGAAAGGTAATTACTTTCCAATACAAAACTTACTGAAGATGTTCCCCAATAAATCATCTGTGGTTATCTCCCCCGTGATCTCACCCAAATGATGTAACGCCCGACGAATGTCAATCGCGAGGAAATCGCCCGTGATGCCCGAATCCAGCCCCGTCAATACTGCCTCGAGGCTCTCCTTTGTTTTTGCCAATGCCTCGTAGTGCCGAACGTTGGTGACTACCACCTCACTTCCTTCGGTTAGTATGGCTTTTGAAGCTTCTACCAGTCGGTTTCGTAACTCCTCAAGCCCAATGCCATCCGTGGCCGACATGACGACCGTTTCGGGAAGTGCAGCAAATTTGGATTTTATGTCTTCCATATCCCTCGCCTTATCCACCTTATTGGCGATGAGAACCAACTCTTGTTCTTCGCCAATTTTTGAGCGAAGGTCTGAAAGGGTAGGGGCGATTTCTTCCGCGTGGCTCTCCAGCGCATCAATCAGGTAGAGAACAATGCTGGCTTTCCCCGCTTTCTCAAAAGCTTTTGAAATACCTATGGTCTCAATCTCGTCCTGGGTTTCGCGAATTCCCGCGGTATCAATGAAGCGAAATCGAACCCCATTGATGGTGGTCTCGTCCTCGATGGTGTCTCGGGTGGTTCCGGGAATCTCCGATACGATGGCGCGATCGTCGTCCAGCAAGGCATTCAGCAAGGTAGACTTGCCCATATTCGGTGCTCCGAGAATAGCAACGGGTACCCCGTTTTTGATGGCATTTCCCGTGGCAAAACTCTCCATGAGGTCAATGACGATCGCATTGATTCGGTTGACCAATTCTTTCAATTCATCCCTATTGGCGAACTCCACATCCTCTTCACTGAAGTCAAGCTCGAGCTCAATCATCGAAGCAAAATGAATTAACTCTTCACGCAGCTGATTGATCTTACGCGAGAAGTTACCTCGCATCTGGTTCATCGCTAATCGGTGGGCTGCCGCGGAGGATGAAGCAACTAAGTCAGCCACCGCTTCTGCCTGACTTAAATCCATTTTGCCGTTAGAGAACGCCCGCATGGTGAATTCTCCCGGATCTGCGGTGCGACATCCTTTTGAGATAAATAGCCTTAGCAGCTTTCCTTGAATAAACTCCGATCCGTGACAAGAAACTTCAATAACATCCTCACCCGTGAACGATTTTGGATTCCGGAAAACGGCCACAACGACATCATCAATCGGGTCTCCATTTTCAGTGATGGTTCCGTAGTGGAGTGAATAGGGCTCTGCTGAAGAAATATCCTTGGAAAAAACCTGATTCATGATTTCCAAGGCCCTATCTCCTGATAAGCGCAATACCGCGATAGCTCCCATCCCCGGGGCAGTAGAGAGGGCGCAAATGGTATCCTGACTTTTTGTTGTCAACATTGCTGCAAAGGTAGAATCCCCTTGGTAATCAACACGACTTCGAATGGCATATATTTGCGGCATGAATCGCTCGGTTTGGTTGGCGATGACCACCACTATTTTACGATACGGCTTTTTATCGACGATGATCATGTTGATTTTGTCGATCATAAATCCTGGAGAAAATCCACTTTATGTAGCCTTAATTTTTGCTTTCCTCTTTGGAATCATAGTGGGGATTTATCATGAGACCGTAGGATTTGGATTTGCTTCGAAGTGGTCTTTTTTCTGGCGATTGATTGCTTTCCTCATCATCATTCAGCCACTCTTGATGTTGACCTTATTAGTCAATCGCTTCGCCCTGAAGTTGGTATCACTTAACGTTTCGGAGGTTCCGATGTTGGAGATGTTGTTCCGGCAGGACATTCTTGACTTTTACTACAAAGGCTGGGTCTTTGGAATTCTTCTCCTTTTTCTGATTGAATTGGAAAAAAGTCTCGGTCCGCGCTACATTTTCGATTTGGCTTGGGGCAGGTACCGAAAACCAAAACGAGAGGTGCGGGTGATTATGTTTATGGACTTAGCTGATTCGACTGCTTTGGCAGAAGAAATGGGTGACGCCAAATACTATTCTTTCATCAATGACTGTTTTCGAATAATCCGTGCGCCGGTGGTGAAAACCAATGGCGAGGTGCTGAAATACATTGGAGATGAGGTAATCATTTCCTGGAACGATTCCAGAGGTAAGAATACCTCAAAATTTCTCGATTTATTTTTGGAGTTCGCCAAAAGCCTGGAAGAGAAACGAGACTATTTTTTAGAAAACTACAATACCGTTCCGCACTTCAGAGCGGGGGCGCATCGCGGACCTGTGGTTGTGGCATACATCGGCGACATCAAAAAGCAAAAGGATCTCAACGGTGATGCAATGAATACAGATCGGAAGACGTGTTAGGAAGAGTGTA
>CAZWQX010000253.1:0-2381 GCA_964635965.1 uncultured Cryomorphaceae bacterium | reverse complement strand
AATAATTAAATCATTAGGGGCGATACCATCCACAGCGCGATCAAGGTATTCAACTCCAAAAGAGAGAAGCCTTCCTTTTCTTGAATATCTAATTTCACGCTCACGCTTTAGTCGTTCCTCAATAGAAGGAATCTTAATCATGAGCTTCTTTTCTAGTTCTTGCTCCATAACTCTGGAAATTCCTTTTTCATAACCTCAACAACACGGGCGTTGGTAAGGCCAAACCATTTGAGCCATTGAAAAACCGTAGGGCCTCCACCGTTAGGTGAGCCAATTCTTTTGTTCTTATCTATCCAACAGCTTGTTGATTTGTTGTTAACGTAAATATTTAGATTGCCGTTTGCGACTCTTTGAAAGGAGTACTGTTCTCCTCCCACATGAGACCTTCCCGATAAACGGCGTAGGGCCATCTCGCAGTCCATTTGAAAGACATTCTCCCAAAGGTCATCGTTTCCATAACTGCTAGGGCGAAGTATTGCTTTAAGCTCTTTCTTTACCTCCATCTCCTTTTCTTTTTCTTTGGAGAGTGGGAAAGCATAGAACATATCTTTTTCTGTATAGGCACAGTTATTCCAACCCTTAACTGAAACCATGTAAGGGTCTTTTGGGTTTTTAATATGGTAGAAGCCTGGAACTCTTAGAAGCCTTGCTATGTCCTTCGCCCTTTCATCTGCTTTGAAATAAGGGATCAATCTGTCGAGGACAATATCTTGATAATGATTAAGCTTTGCATTCTTAGCATTCCAATAAACGTGAAAGCCATTTTTCGTTTCAACAATAAGGCTAGGGAGAATAGGAGCGTTTTCTATTTGCTCAAGCTTTTTATCCTTGTCCTTGCAATCAATATCTATGGCCCATGCGTTTATGCGATTGAGGTTTTGCTTTCTCCTACCACCCTGAAATGAATTAACCGTATGAAATATTCCCCAACCGCTTTGATTCCAAAAGTCTGCCTCATTAGGATTTACCCTTAGAGCTCCATGACCTTTTTCGGTTTCATGAATGCGATACCAATCCCTCTGGGAATTGAAATAGTTTTGAATCATAGAATAGACTCTTCTTTCCCTGTGCATTTTTCTCCTCCAAAACGCGGTTTCTTTTTTTGCTTTTCTTTTTCGACATCAAGCCACTCTTCCCACCGTCCGTTAACGAAGGTACTAAACTGCATAGTGAACTTTGTTCCCGCATTGCCGTTTTCGTTTTGTGCCTTCGCATAGTTCTCTGAGGCCTGTTTCATTTTTTCCAACTTCTCCTTTGAGCTAACCTTCGAGAGCCTCTTCATGCCCACGCCCTTATTCATATTCTGTCCGGCCCCGCGTCGGGGATAGGCGTCATAGATTGCATTTCGCAGAGGGTCTAGGTCTTTGCTGTTTTTGAGCATTTTCCGCTTAGGTGTATCTTGCTCGGTGGATGCACCTGCATCCTCCATATATGTCCGTTCGTCCGTCCGTCCGTCCGTAGCGGAAGGTATCCCTTCAGCACGCGCAGGGTTACCTTGCGAGGGCCGGGAGGTAACCTTTCGGGATACACCTACGATGCCTTTTTGCTCCAAAAAACTAAGAGCTGAGTTGATTTTTTGCTTGGATACGCCACTATGCACCACGAAGTATTTCATATTGAAGGGCACTTCAGGGTTATTCGCCTGTGAGGCCATCGACATTAAAAAGATGAAGAACCACTTTTGATCAGAGTCTAGCTCAAACAAATCAATGCCCGTCGCAAGAGTATTGTCCAAGCGAAACCACGAGGGCTTCTTTGTATCCAGGCGTGGATTGTACTTATCCCAATTCAATATTTTTATTACTGGCGTATTCTCCATAGACGCTATCCCTCTAATGCCACTTGCTTCAAGTTCCTAAAGGTAACTCTCCCGCTCATTGATTTCGTGACATTGACCCCAAGGCACTCAATTCTAGAGTGAGGCATCGACTCTATGATCTGATTCCTAAACTCTTTCTCTTCTTTCTTTTTATTGTTCTTCACAGAGTCGATCAGCTTTCTAAATAGCAATACGTTCGCCTCGTCTCTTACCTCCAAGCAGTCCATGTGAGTTAAGGGCGGCTTCTCCTTTTTTACGAGCATCTCTCTAAACTCAAATACCTTTTTCATACACTCCTCAACGAAGCCGTCATCGAAGGTTATTTGAATCGTTGCCACGTCATCGGGCTGGTCGTTGTAAACGGTGAAATCACAAACCTTATACCCACTAACGAATGCTTGTTGGCAAAGCTGGGGAAGGTATCGTCTCAAGAGATCCGCAGCAGGAAGGGCCTCAAAGTCTCTAGCGTTCAAGGCTTTCTCTCCGTCCTGAACGCTTTTAAACTCTTTAAGGCCTACATACTTGCACTCCCAATATCTTTGTTCTTCTTCACAAAGCCCGT
>CAZWQX010000252.1:0-2509 GCA_964635965.1 uncultured Cryomorphaceae bacterium | reverse complement strand
GGGAACCGTTAGCGTGACCAACGAATCATTTAAAGGAGACACATGGGTATTGACCATCCATAATGCCCTTGGCCAACTTGTGTATCAAGAAAGGGTGAATCGAAGTCAAGTAGATTTGAGTGATTTGACCGTAGCAGGTATTTACACCATTTCTGTGCAAGAAACGGATGGAAACATGCTTTTCCAAACTAAGCTAATCAAGACGAGGTAATAACACCCTCCTGTGTTTAATGAAGCTTTGTAATCACATTATAATTTGTTCGGTCTTTCATCTGTGTCTGATGTGATCAATCAAAGCTCTATATGAATGGTAACTCCATTCCCTTGAGAAGTTTGGAAACTGAATGACGCGCCGATATCCTCGGCGCGTTTTTTCATGTTGTACAACCCATAGTGACCCTCTTTTTCGGCAGGCTCTGCCATGCCAATCCCGTCATCGCTTATGGTTAAGCCAAAGTATTCCTCACTGGAAATTCGGATAACGTACTCATCTGCTTGGCTATACTTGATCATATTTTGGGTCGCTTCTTGAATTATTCTGAGTAAGTTGAGTACTTCATTCGGAGTAAGATTTCTCTCCTTTGCAATTGTCTTTTCCAACTTCCAAGGAAGTAAGTCCCCCAAGTACTGCTGCATGAAAGCTTCAACTTTTTCAGCAAATTCAGCCACAGAGTAATGGTCTTGATTAATGGCCCATATGGTATCCCTGAGAAGTCTGATGGTTCCTTGAGTAAAACCACGGGTATTTTCAATTTGCTCAAGTTTCTCGTCCCGGGAAGTTTTTTCAATACCAAGCCCCATTAAGTCCAAATCAGTGACGATTCTTGTGAGGTGAGCCCCAACGTGATCGTGGAGATCTTTGCTGATTCGTTCTCTTTCTCCGTGGATGCGTTGTTGGGTTTGTAATTCCCTGATTTGATTCCGGTATTTTCTTCGGTTGTATGCGAATATGATTCCACCCGTAATTAGGATTAATGCGACGCCTGCAATCGACCTGAACCACCAGGTCTCATAAAAAGGTGGTATCACACGAATACTTAATTGCTCTTCCGGGCCCCAAATACCATCTTTTCCTGCAGCCTTCAGTAATAAAGGGAACTCTCCATTCGGTAAATTGGTAAATGTGATTTTGCGATCACCGGCTTCTCGATAGATCCATTCCTGATGATAGCCCACCAGCTTAAAGGCAATCATGTTCTCGGCGGGACTGCGAAAGTCAAGCGGGGCGAGGTTCAATGAGAGCGACTTATCTCTCGGGCTTAAGACCAATTCTTCGCCATTCAATGCTTGATTAAGTCGGATGTTATCTTCGCTATAATTCACTTCTAACCCCGTAAGTACGATAGAAGGTGCCGTAGCTTTGACTGTCAGGTTTTTGGGGTGAAAAACGGTAATTCCCTCGGGATTACCCATGAAGAGCTCTCTCGAGTTTGAAATAGCGTGAGCGGTCATCGAAAAATCGGAGAAATTCAAACCGTCTTCCCTTGAATATGTCTTAAAAAGCTCACCGTCAAAAACCGATATTCCATTGTCGGTGCTCATCCAAATCTTGCCTTCTTCATCGGGATAAATTCCCCAGACGTTGCTGTTGTTCAAGCCCAGTTCTGAGCCAAAAGTTGCAAAGCTGTCGTTGCTTGGATAATAAATTGAAATGCCCGATCCGAAAGTACTGAACCACAGCGCGCTGTCAGTAGTCATGATGTGAGTGAGCATGGAATTCGAAAGCTCTCCTTTGACATTTCCGGGCTCGTATTTTCTGAACCGTTCTTGTTTTGGATTTACCACATAGATTGCGTTCGGACTCCCTATCCAGAGTTCATCTCGATAAACTCCCATTTGTACGCAATCAATGCCAGGAATCCAATCGGGAATAAACGCCTCCTGAATAGAGATAGAATATACATAAAGGGCCGATTCGGAAGCACACCATATCAAGTCGGTACCCGGTTGGTGATATAAACCTCGGAGCTGACGAAATTCCTTGGGAACCTTATGTTCTGACAAATGGTCTTCTTCATCAATCTCAAATAGCCTTCCCAAAGTCGTACCCACAAGGACTCCATCTCGAAAAGGCAAGATGTAATCTACATTGTCATCGTAGAATTCGGGGTGAGTTGATGAAGAGAATACCTGAGAGCTTCTTATTGACCAATCAATAGGGGCAAGCTGAGAAATGATCTGAGTCTTATCGAAACTAAGTTTTAGAAGACCTTGAGAAGTTCCAACCCACAAGTTTGAATCGTCAAAGGCCATGGCTTCTATATGTTCATCGGGCAGCTGAATCGGACCTTTGCTTTTCCCGGTGATTCGAAGGAATCGGTTTTGTCGAGGGTCGAGTCGATTTACCCCTTGTCCCGTTCCTATCCAATACATACCCTGATTATCTTCTAAAAAGGACAATCCCAAGTTATGGCTAAGGCTTTCGGGGTCTTTTGGATCGTGATCCAAGTGCCTGATCAATCTCTGTTCATCAAAAACGTGTACGCCACTTTTGGACAACACCCAGAGT
>CAZWQX010000251.1:0-2635 GCA_964635965.1 uncultured Cryomorphaceae bacterium | reverse complement strand
CTGTAATGCTTGCAGAATCAACACCTGCAAGGAAATATTTTCTTGAGCCGCTTGATGAACTAATTTCTGTTCTAGCTCGGGGGGTAAGTCGATAGTGATTTGCATAAATCCAGCCTCTGGTGCGAGCAAATATTGGGGAAAGCGCCGTGTTTTTGCCCTAGAGCCTAATCCTTGGGCAAGCCAAGATCGGGCAAGTTATTGACAATTTCCACCGTCTCCAAACTGACGGTGACGACCTTTTTGATGAGGCGCACGATGTAGGTTTCATCATCAAGGCGATTGGGATCGTTGATGATGCCGCTGCGCTTGTCGGTTTTGACGCGGTATTGATCGACCACCCAGTGGAGGGCAGAGCGATTGCCCAGGCGATAGTCAAACACTTCTGGCGGAATCCCCGTCAGAGTGAGGAAATCGTTGTATTTCAGTTGGGGTTTGTCCTTGCTCAGGCGCATTTTCTCCACGCGCCAATCAATCGGCAAATCCTGGTTTTCCAGATGCTTCAGCGGATATTCCGGCTGGTCTTCGTAGTGGACGTGGATTTCTGCGAGGCGCTTGCCCGCATCAGCAAACGGCCAAAACTTCGGCGCGAAGGGAATTCGGGGCAGCTCGCGTTTGAGGTTGGCGGCGTAGCGCTCCCGATAGTGGGGATGGTGGAGAACAGCGTAGGTGTAGTGGAAGATATCCCACTTGGTAATGTTGTCGTCTTGATAGTGGGTTTGGAATTGTTCTAACGCCCAATCAGTGATGTTTTCCTGTCGATTGCTGCCATCTTCATCGTAGGTATAGAAAGGGAAGCATTGTGTCTTTTCAAAAGCTAAGTCGTACGATGCAATGAGACTAACGGCCAGACAGCCAAATCCTTTTCTATCCCCAATTCCAGCAATACAGATCAACCTATTTTCTTTCGATTGTTCATTCTGTGGAAGGAAAAACTTAAATTTACCTGCCTCATCAATTATGATGTCATCGAAATACAAATATCTAGACGTAAAAGGCCTATAAATACTAGACCTTAATTGCGTATCATCAAGCTCTATTTTTTTCCCAGACTTCAAGCTCCTCTTTATATTTCGACTCCATTTGATTTTCTCGTAACTCAAAAAATCATCTATCTTCTTAGAAGAATTATTAGAATTCAAGTATCGCAATAATTCAGAATTGTAATATTCTGAAAAATCTCTAACTTTTTCAAGAAGTAGGTCGTAGTTGAAATCAAATGCAGTAGTATCTCTCCCTGTTGAAATTCCAAATGAATACGTAGCAAATAAATGGTCATTTTGAGATTCAGAAATTTTGGAGCTTTTATTCCCAATTTTTATGTATTCATAAAAATCTTCTCTCAAATGTCCCCGCAACCAAGTTTGATTTTTATCCGGTAAGATTTCCTGCCAAGAAATATTTTTACTTAGAAGAACTTTGTCTAAGAATTCATACTTTTCTTCCTTTCTCCAAAATTCATCGACCCTTTTATAGAAAATCTTTGCTCTTTTTGATTTCAAGTCTTTATTTGATTTCTTTTTCAGTAAGAAACTAATGCTCACCCCAACCTGAATTCCAAAAACATTATGTTTTGTGCCAGAAAGTTTGGGATTTTTTCTGATATTTCCTCCTAAATCTAAAATATAAATCTCATCAAACTCTGTAGACAATTCTCGACGCATTCCATCGAATGATATTTGATCTATAAAGCTGTTGTTGCTAACAAAAGCTATTATTCCTTCTCCTTCACGAATAATTCTGTCGGAAGCCCATCGTATGGCTTTCACATAGGGATCATTGAGTTTGCTGAGTAATTTTGCATTGGATTTCTTTGCATATGTATCTGATACTCGATCATCAATACCTTGTCTATCTGAACTTCTATATTTGCGATTTTTATTATTATCATTTTCATTGACTTGTGAGGCATTGTATGGCGGATTGCCAAGAATTACAAAAATTGGTGCGTCTTTTTGTTTCTTAACTCTCTCTGTATTTTCTGGGACAAAGAGAGATAATTGTTGTTCCTCAATTATTTCAAAGGTATCAACCAAACAAATGCCTTCAAACGGTTGATAATTGCCCGTTTGCTCGAAATATTCGTGCTCAATATTCATCGAGGCAATGTAATAGGGCAGCAACATCACCTCGTTACAATGCAGCTCGTGTCCGTACTTGTAGGGCAGGGCTGACTTCTGAATCGCTGCAATTTCTCGCATGATGCGGATGATGAAATTGCCCGTGCCGACAAATGGATCGAGAATATGCACGCCCTGGTCTACCAACGACTTGCCAAACTCCCGTTGCAGAATGTCCTCCACGCTTTTCACCATGAAGTTGACAATCGGCTGGGGCGTGTAGACAATGCCGTGGGTATCGGCCACTTTGACAGAAAAGCCCTGGAAAAACTTCTCGTAGACAGTGTTGAGGAAGTCCTGCTTTTGGGAGAAGTCGTCAATCGTGGCGGCAGTTTCTTCAATCGCGCCATAAAACCGATCCAGGCTTTGTAGGAAATCCGCGCGGCTAAAGGCTTTGGAGGTGAGTGCCTGAATCACCTTCTCAATTTCCACCGCGATGATGTTGCGTTGGGCAAAGTCGGGATTGTTGAAGACGCTGCGGAACAGCCGCTCGGTGAGCAAGTGCTGAATCAGCATCT
>CAZWQX010000250.1:0-2674 GCA_964635965.1 uncultured Cryomorphaceae bacterium | reverse complement strand
CCCGTTTCACTTAACATGAGTGAGGTAGGACCTGCTAATACATCGTACATCTCAGAAAAATCTTTGCCTTCAACCTTTTCAAAGGCCTTTCTAAGAAGTGTATTCTTAACAACGCTAAGTTTCACTTCTTTTTTATGGCATGATCTTCTTAGATCAGATGTAGCTTCAGCATCGAGTTCCGAAGTATCTGCAAGGTAGATTACATTCGCAGCTGTAAGCGTTTCGGCCAACTCATCGATAACTTGATTTTTCTCTGTCTTCGTCATTTTTTGAGTTTTACCGTTAGTCTGCAATCGATTTTGCTTCAACTTTCACACTGGGTGACATTGTTCCGCTTAGAGCAACACTTTTAATGTAGGTTCCCTTTGCAGCAGCAGGTTTCATCTTCACCAACGTCTGTAGCACTTCTTTTGCATTATCCTTGATCTTGGATGCATCAAAAGATGATTTTCCTACAGTAGCATGAATGATTCCGTACTTATCAACTTTGAAGTCGATTTTACCTGCTTTCACGTCACTAACAGCCTTAGCAACGTCCATCGTTACGGTTCCTGTTTTTGGGTTAGGCATTAAGCCGCGAGGACCTAATATTCTACCTAACGCACCAACTTTTCCCATTACGTTTGGAGTTGTAATAATTACATCAACGTCGGTCCAGCCGCCTTTGATTTTTTCAATGTACTCATCAAGTCCAACAAAGTCAGCTCCTGCTTCTTGAGCAGCTGCTTCTTTATCGGGGTTGCAGAGTACCAAAACGCGGACGTCTTTTCCTGTACCATGCGGAAGAGATACACTACCTCTCACCATTTGGTTTGCTTTTCGTGGATCCACGCCGAGTCTCACCGCCAAGTCAACGGAAGAATCAAATTTCGTTGTACAAATCTCTTTGACAATTCCTGATGCTTCTTCCAGAGAGTAAAACTTGGTAGGGTCGAACTTAGCCAGCGCTTCTTTTCTTTTCTTAGATACTCGCATAACAAAAGTTTTATCCGTTAAAATGGTCGTTTTCCTTTTACGTTAATCCCCATGCTGCGTGCAGTACCAGCTACCATTTTCATCGCGGATTCTACCGTGAAACAGTTCAGATCAGGCATTTTGTTTTCTGCGATCTCTCTTACTTGATCCCATGAAACATTACCTACTTTCTGACGATTCGATTCGGCAGATCCCGACTTCAATTTGGCAGCTTCAAGCAATTGCACAGCCGCAGGAGGAGTTTTTACGATAAAGTCGAACGACTTATCCGTATAAACGGTAATTACTACCGGTAAAACTTTTCCAGCTTGTTCCTGTGTACGAGCATTAAACTGCTTGCAGAACTCCATGATGTTCACCCCCTTCGCACCGAGTGCCGGTCCAACGGGAGGTGAAGGATTGGCAGCCCCGCCTCTAATTTGCAGTTTAATTAACCCGCTTACTTCTCTAGCCATTTCAAGTTTCGGTTTATGATTTATTGATAATCAGTGTCTCCGGAAGCATTTCACTCTCACATAAGTGAAAAAAAGACATCTGTTGTATCCTTATTATCCTTCTTTTTCTACTTGCATATAACCCAATTCGAGAGGAGTTTTCCGCCCGAATATTTTCACCATTACTTTCAACTTCTTCTTCTCTTCGTTCACTTCTTCAATAATGCCGTTGAAGTTGTTAAATGGCCCATCGACCACCTTCACACTTTCTCCAACAACATAAGGTATGTTGATCTCTTCTTCGCTATCTGCCAGCTCATCAACCTTACCTAATATTCTATTTACCTCTGAAGTTCTCAATGGAACAGGATCTCCGCCTTTTTCAGCACCTAGAAATCCAATTACATTGTTTACTCCTTTGATCAAGTGAGGAACCTCTCCAACCAATTCGGCTTCGATCAAAACGTATCCTGGAAAGAAGTTTCTCTCTTTACTGATCTTTTTCCCGTTGCGAATCTGGAATACCTTTTCCGTCGGGATAAGAACTTGAGAAACGTAATCAGTCAATTTACTTCGGCTGATTTCCAACTCAATGAACTCTTTAACTTTCTTTTCCTTGCCGCTAATGGCTCGAACGACATACCACTTTTTACCTGTAGACTCAGCCATAGTGCACAATTATAGACTTCTCAATAGTTCGTAGAGGTAGCCCAAAGCTCCTTTCCAAGAGAATCCATCACCAGTCGATACTTGGACGCCAAAGACATAATCCATCACGAAAATAATTCCCGCGATAATCAATGAAGCGACCAATACCAAGATGCTGCTGCTCTGAAGTTGTTTCCAAGAGGGCCAAGACACCTTGTGTACCAGCTCGTCGTAAGATTCTTTGAAAGTTGTTTTAATAGTAGCCACGCTATTCAAAATTTTGCACGGGTGGTAAGATTCGAACTCACGACCTACGGTTTTGGAGACCGCCGCTCTACCAACTGAGCTACACCCGTTTAAGGACAGGGAAAGGTGAACGCTTTAAAGCATTCACCTTCTCCGTCACGATTGTTATATTAATTACTCTACAATCTCAGTAACCTGGCCTGCACCTACAGTACGACCACCTTCACGGATTGCGAAGCGAAGACCTTTGTCCATCGCTACCGGTACGATCAATTCAACATTGATTGATACGTTATCACCAGGCATTACCATCTCACGTCCTTCTCCAAGAACAATCTCACCAGTTACGTCAGTTGTTCTGAAGTAGAACT
>CAZWQX010000249.1:0-2677 GCA_964635965.1 uncultured Cryomorphaceae bacterium | reverse complement strand
TCATGGAAAAAGAGCTAACCGAAGCCATTACCATGTTTGCCAAAAACAAGTGGCCATTCCGTATTCACGCAACCTACGACGAATCGATCACACGATTCCTGGACGTTTTCGAAAAAGTAGATGCAGAATATCCCTTCCTACACGAAGTTCGATGGATTATTGACCATGCCGAAACGGTAAGTGATGAAAACCTTCAACGTATCAAGGAGATGGGCGGTGGTATTGCCATCCAATGTCGCATGATGTTTCAAGGCGATTATTTCGTAGAGCGCTACGGGGCTGAAAGAGCAGAAAGAACTCCTCCAATCCGCAAAATGCTGGACATGGGAATTCCTGTAGGATTGGGAACCGACGGAACACGTGTTTCCAGTTACAACCCGATCGTGGCACTTTATTGGGCTGTTAGCGGGAAGACTTGGGCGGGTACCACCCTCTACCCTGCTGAGAACCGAATGAGTCGAATGGAAGCCTTAAAACTAGCTACTTCGGGAAGCGCATGGTTTTCAGGTGAAGAAGACGTGAAGGGAACAATCGAAGTAGGTAAGTACGCCGATTTCGCCGTACTAAATTCCGATTATTTCTCAATTCCCGAAGAGTCTATTAAAACGATGGAATCAGAACTCACTGTAGTGGGTGGTGACATCGTTTATGGAGCAGGAGAATTTCAAGACTATGACCCTGCCATTCCTGAAATTACACCTTCTTGGTCGCCCGTTAAGTTTTACGGAGGCTATCAAAACAATTAATCATAAGAAAATGGAAACTTTAACTAAAACAATCTGGAATGTGGATAAGGATCATTCCGAAATCACATTCAAAGTAAAACACATGATGATCTCAACCGTAACGGGTCACTTTGATGACTTCACAATCACTGTTGAGGCCGATGATGATACCTTCAATGACGCCAGCATTCGCTTCTCAGCGAAGACGGCCTCCATCAATACTAAAAATGAGCAGAGAGATGCCCACCTAAAGTCAAATGACTTTTTCAATGCGGAAGAGCACTCTGATTTGACCTTCGCTTCCAAATCATTTGATGGTGAAACCTTAATTGGAGACCTTACCATTAAAGGTGTGACGAGAGAGGTCAAGCTGGCAACAGAGTTTAATGGAGTTGCCGTAGATCCTTATGGTCAAACAAAAGCCGGTTTCGAGCTTTCAGGAGAGCTAAACAGAAAAGACTTTGGCCTAACCTGGAATGCAGTTACCGAAGCGGGAAATATCGTTGTCTCCGACACCGTAAAACTGCAGTTGGCAGTTCAGTTGATCAAAGCATAATTTCATTCTTGATGAGGCGAGGAGGGTCGACTCTTCTCGCCTCTTTCTATTTAACCACCTACAATTTAATGAATATGACAGCTTTGAACTGGAAGAGTTTCTTTGCTACAAACCTTAAGGACAATGTGCACTCAGGAGCTCTACTTTTCTTCAGAGTTTTGGTTTCTCTGTCGATGATTAACACCCATGGACTGAAGAAGATCAGAGATTTTGAGGGTACTATAGAACACATTCCTGACCCGATGGGAATGGGTGGAGAGTTCAGTGCCTATTTTGCCATTCTGGCAAATATCGTCTTACCCATCTTTGTGATTCTAGGCCTTTTTACCAGACTCGCGGTAATTCCAATTCTTTCGGTGACGCTTCTCGGTTTTTTTGTGGTTCATGCAAATGATCCATGGACGGTAAGAGATGTTCCGCTGATGTATTCACTCGCTTACCTCTATCTGTTTATCGCAGGACCCGGTAAGTATTCACTTGATAACAGGATATTCAATAAAAGATGAAAGCTCAGGTTTTCTTTATTCTCATTGCCATTCTCGCGGGGGCCGTATTGCCTTTTCAGGCTGGCTTAAACATCCAATTGGGCAAGGCTGCCCAAAGTCCCATTTTTGCTGCCTTTGTCTCTTTCTTGATTGGAACAGCCAGCTTACTTGTCTACTTATTGTTGGGCAAGTTCAACTTTGGTGAGCTGGGGATTTTTCGCAACGTTTCTCCCTATGTATGGCTTGCAGGAGTGCTGGGAGCGTTCTACGTGGCCGCAGTCATTATGATGGCTCCAAAGCTGGGTGTTGCCCTCACCTTTTCTCTGGTTGTGGCAGGACAAATGACCGTGTCATTATTAGTTGATCATTTCGGATTAATGGGGCTTGAGGTGAAACACATTAACTGGCAAAAGACCATTGGCGTGTTATTTCTCATTGCCGGTGTAATCATCATTAGAAAATTTTGATTGAGACCACGCATTCTCATATCGCTGATCTTGTTAATTCCCTTCTGTTCTTACTCTCAGTCTGAGGGGTTAGAATTTGATATTCTGCGTCAATACGATGATCTCTCTGCGCTCGAGGACAGCACATTCGAATGCGGCTATTGCAAATTCAAACGCTTCAAAACAGGAGAATCTTCAACCCTGAGTTTCGGTGGCAGTTACCGTACTCAAATTGAAGGTTTTATCAACCAGAATTTTGACAACAGCGTCGATCAAAATGATTACTGGAGTTTAAACCGATTTATGCTTCACGCAGACTACCGATTAGGTGATAAACTTCAAGTATTTGGTGAACTAAATTCCAGCTTGATTTATGGAAAAGAAGATCTGGCTCCCGTAGACAAAGATGAGCTCAGCGTTAATCAGCTTTTTATTCGCTACCGTATCACTGAAGAGAGCAGCCTT
>CAZWQX010000248.1:0-2694 GCA_964635965.1 uncultured Cryomorphaceae bacterium | reverse complement strand
CTTTGCTATCCCAATTCTTCTCCTTAATGATCAAACTCACCCCACTGGCGAAGGTGGTCAATATTTCACTCAAATTGGCGAATCCAAATGGCCAATAAGCGCCTAGGCCTCTGAGCACCCAACTTCCTAATTTTTCCCAAAAGCCATTTTTTTTTGCGACACTTTCGCGAAACTACAGTCAGGTAATAAACGAAACCGCCGAAAACCACTTTGGAAGATTCGATACTCATACAGGCATGCAAGAAAAATAGCTTGCGGGCTCAGATGCAGGTGTATCAATTGCACAAAGACATGATGTACAATGCGAGCTATCGGATTTTGGGCGACAGCGAAGATGCGCAAGATACCGTTCACGATGCCTTTATCAAGGCGTTTAAAGCCATCGCGAACGTGGAGGATGATTTAAACCTGGGTGCTTGGTTGCGGCGGATTGTGGTGAATTGCTCCTTGGACTTTTTGAAGAAACACAAAAGAATCGTCCGCTGGGATGTGTCCATTGATGTGGAAGATGTAGACGAAACGGAAGCCCTGGAAGATACAGCGCTGAAAGTAGAAGAAGTAAAAAGAGCCATCAACCGACTAAACGAACGATCACGGATTACCCTGGTGCTCTACCTGATCGAAGACTATACCCACAAAGAAATAGCGCAGCAACTGGGATTAAAAGAGAGCACCGTGCGCAACCAATACCGCAGGGGAAAATTGCAGCTGCAGAGAGAACTGAATTTAATCGACTGAAATGAGTTTAGAAAAATACATACGCCAACGCAAAAACGAATGGGACGACAAGCGAATGCCCGACTACAGAGATGGTGACTTCGAAGCTCGCCTGAAAAGTGAGTTGCATGATTCAGTACCGAGCAATCGAGGCAAAAAACTTCGGGCCCTCTCTATTGCGGCGAGCATCCTCATCTTGGTTGCGGTTGGAGCAGTGTTTGCCATCGATCGTATGGAGGAAATCAAAACGAGAGATCAGCTGGTCATGGCGCTGGGAGAGGACCAAACCAATAGCACCCGCCTGGAAGCCATCTACGAAATCGAGGACTTAAGCAAAAGGCAAAAAGAAGACGAGAAAATCTTAGCTGCCTTCTTCCAAATTCTCCATGACGATTCCGACAGCAATTCGAAAATAGCCGTGATCGATGCCTTGATGGCCTTTCCGAATAATCAAGAAGTAAGAGAAAACATCATTGAAGCCTTGGCTACGGAGAAAGAGCCTTTGGTGCAGCTGAAACTCATCAAATCGGTGACCCTTTTGAGGGAGCAACGTGCCAAAGAACCACTTCAAGAAATCATCAACGATACGGAAACCCTGCCCTTGATTAAGGGAAATGCACACGCCACGTTGGCCATGTTAAACGAGAAATAAAACGAATACTATGAAAGGACTAATAACTTTACTCATCGCCTTTTTCTTGGTGAACTTCAGTGAAGCCCAGGACAATGAAAAGCGCATCCAATTCAATTCGGGAACGCTCAAACTTTGCACCCAAGCCAACCTCAAGATTACGGGTTACGACGGGGATGAAGTGATCATCAAAAGCCTAAACAAAAAAACCCGTTATACCTATAGTATGGACGAGCTCCGGGAACGAACCGAGGGTTTCATCGGCGTCGGGAATAACGTACAAGTTTATGATTCAGGAGATGCAGCGAGTTTTGGATACATCACTCTCTCCGGGGACGAGAAGCAGTTGGAAAAAGGCTTGGAACCCCTCGGTGAAGAACCCAAAGATGCGGCTGAGGATTTGTATTTAGACATTACCGAAAAGCCAGGGGAGCTCATTATCAAGGACTACCAGCCGGAGAAATTACAGGGTATTTACTGTTATTGGGCCTTCGACAATAAGTATGAAATCATGGTACCTAACTCCGTAAAGCTGCTGTGGAATACGGACGATTGTTCCAAGAAGAACTCCAATACTCTCTTCGTTTCTGCGGGTGCTGATCCTTCTGAGTTGACCGATTTTAGCGGCGAGACGGAAATATCCTTCTCTTATGGATCCATTCATCTGACTGATGTTACTGGTCCTGTTATTGCCAATACCATTGGGGGGAACATTCACGTGGTATTTGAGGATGAAGTACCAAGTAAACTGTATTCGCTGATTACCGAGAATGGATACATCAATATAGAACTGCCGACAGATGCCAGCTTGAACATCGATGCCAAAGGTCAGAAGGTATTGAGTGACCTTGATTTTGAAGTGACCTCCCAGGAAACGGATCGGTTTAGCAACGGCAAAAAAATGAATTTGAAGCTGAACGACGGCAGGGTGAAGATGAAGTTGGATGCAGGGTATGGGAAGATTTATTTGAGGAAGAAGTAGGGGGGGCTTACCTCGGAGCGAGGTATAGCCGTAAGCTGTTAGCTTTTAGCCGTTGGCCATTTGGTTTGGTCGGGTCAATTTGTGCTTGCTATTGATTAACTGTTTTCGAAGACGAATCCTTGTCCTCCGCCTCAGGCGGAAGGGGGTGGATTGCTCTGAAGAATGAAGAGCAAGACGGGGGTGGAATAATTGCCTCAAGGTTTACCACCCCTGCCTGTGGCAGGCAGGTCGAGAAGAGCTTCGAAGAGTTTTTCTCCTTTCTTATTGTGTTACTCATTAAACCTTGCTTTCAGCGGTATTTGTGAGATCTCCGCCTACGGCGGATAAGTTGACACAAAAAGAAACAAAACTTAGCGCAGCGATC
>CAZWQX010000247.1:0-2697 GCA_964635965.1 uncultured Cryomorphaceae bacterium | reverse complement strand
GCCAGAGGGCAGCATTCTTTCCCTATGCGTGACGCTTCAACCTCAAGACCTCGTTGAGAATCATGTGGTGCAGGTGCTCAATTCAGCAAAGGGCGAAACCGCCGAGGCGATGGCTGCTGAGCAGGATGCTAAAGAAGCGCTGAAATGGATGTCCCATGGTGACTATCTACTGCCTACCGTCATCACGCTTTTTGCTCGTGGTGATTCACTGGCTGATCTGCAAAAGAAAACCAATGAAGCCAATGCCTTGCTATTGGCGAATGGTTTGCATCCCATTCGAGAAAAAGATGAACTGTTGCCGCTGGATACCTATATCCGACAGCTGCCGATGAACTATGAACCGAACCGGGAGAGGATTAACCGTAAAAGCCGCCTCGTGTTTTCCAGCGATTTGGCTAAATTACTACCCTTCTATGGCCGCAGTCGGGGTACGGGGCATCCCGGCATGGTGTTTTTCAATCGCGGTGGCGAGCCGCTGACTTTTGATCCATTAAATAAATTGGATCGTGCAAAAAACGCATTTGGTTTGGTATTGGGGCCTCCTGGTTCTGGTAAGTCGGCATTAATGGTGTACATCCTGTTACAGGTCGCAGCGATCTACGGTGCGCGAATTTACATTATTGAAAAGGGCGGGTCGTTCAAACTGCTGGGTGATTATTGTCGATATTTCGGGTTGAGCGTTAATCAGGTGACGCTTCACCCCAAGGAAGACGTTAGCCTGCCGCCTTTTGCTGACGCCTATGAAATGCTCAAAAGAGAACGAGCACAGCAGGCTTCGTTTGGTGAAGAGCTTTCAGCTAATCAAGAGCCTTCAGCTTATGAAGAAGCATCTTTGGATGCTTCGGATAACAGTGATGATGACGAAGAACGGGATCTGCTGGGCGAGATGGAATTGAAGGCCCGCATTATGATTACCGGCGGGGATAGTAAGGAAGAAGCTGTGATGACGCGGGCGGATCGCCTAACGATTCGTAGAGCGATCATCCTCGCTGCGGAGGAAAAGCAAGCGGCTGGCAGTCGAGAAATTGTATTAACCGAGGATGTGGTTAATGCGTTGAACAAGTTGGCGGTGGAGGAGTCCAGCACGCCGAAACGCCAAGAGCGTGCCAGAGACATGGCTGATGCAATGGCATTGTATTGTTCAGGAACCGCCGGGCATTTTTTTAATCGCGTGGGAAAGGCCTGGCCTGAGGCCGATGTCACCATCATGGAAATGGGGCTGCTAGCCAATGAAGGCTACGAAGACCAGCTCGCCTTGGGTTTTATGGGTCTAATGAATCAAATCAATGGCGTCGTGGAGAGAGAGCAATATGATCATCGCCCGACCTTTGTGTTGGGTGATGAAGCGCATTTGATTACCACAAATCCGTTACTCTCCATTTTCCTGGTCAAAATCGTAAAAATGTGGCGCAAGTTGGGTGCCTGGTTATGGTTAGCCACCCAGAATCTTGAAGATTTTCCCGACGCTGCCAAAAAACTACTCAGTATGTTCGAGTGGTGGATAGCGATGGTTTGTCCCAAGGAAGAGATTGAACAAATCTCACGCTTTAAAGACCTCACCGAGGAGCAGAAGGCCATGCTTCGCGCAGCAAGAAAAGAGCCTGGAAACTATACCGAGGGCGTTGTGCTCTCGGACAACCTGCAATGCTTGTTCAGAAATGTGCCGCCACCGCTAGCGCTGGCACTAGCCATGACTGAAAAGCACGAGAAGCAGCAGCGAGCTGAGATTATGAAATCTCAGCACTGCTCCGAGTTGGAGGCAGTATTTGCTGTTGCTGATGGTTTGGGGTCGACAGAGAAGGATCAGCAAACGTGATTATCCAGAGGGATTGCTGTCTTTCTCTTGTTGTATTCGTTGATGAATTTTCGTTACTTGCTAAACCCAACGTCTGACGTGTTTGCAATACTTTGTATATTTTTCGCCATGCGTTTCTGTAAGAAACTGTTCTTCTATAGCTACCTGTATTTGGATTAGTGCTATATCTAGCATGAGGATAGTTAAAGTGAAGGGATTTGGAAGTACGAGGAAAAAACCAAAAGATGTGAAAATAATGCCTACAAAAATGGGGTTTCTGGAGTAACGGAAAAGACCTTTCTGAATGAATTCTGTCTCCTCATCGTGATCTATACCAATACGCCAAGATGCTCCCATTTGAGACTGTGCAACTACAATCCATACTAAAGCGATAACCATGATACCCATGCCGATCAACTGAAATGCCTTGTGATTGATTAAAGCCATTGGCCCTAACGACAGGTAAAGCGTTGGAAGGAATGCATAAAGTGTAAAAATCAGAATTGAAACCAATGGCAGGTATTTAAAATATAAACTGGTGATAGCTTCAGGCCCGGTTTTTTTATTCAATTTGAAGGCATTAGCCCCCGTCTTCTTGGTAACCGCATAGTTTCGCCAGACAACGGCGAGGCCAAAGAAAGAGATAAAATATACAGCTAAAAATACAATAATTATTTTGTTCATTGCAATATTGCCTCCCTTCTGGGGGAGGCAAACCTCCAAATTATTACTCTAATCGTTTCGATGGAACCAATGGTATAAAACCGGTAATACAAACAGCGTCAACAACGTCGATGAAATAATACCTCCAATCACTACCGTTGCCAGAGGCCGTTGCACTTCAGCGCCAGTTCCCGTATTGAGTGCCATGGGTATAAAACCGAGACTGGCAACCAGTGCGG
>CAZWQX010000246.1:0-2718 GCA_964635965.1 uncultured Cryomorphaceae bacterium | reverse complement strand
GTATTTGCGTGAAGAAATGCCCTTTTGACGCACTCAATATCATCAACCTCCCAAAGGACCTCGAGAGGAATACAACCCATAGGTACGGTCCTAACTCTTTCAAACTCCATCGGTTGCCAATGCCTCGGCCCGGTCAGGTTTTGGGACTTGTCGGAACAAACGGTATCGGAAAGTCGACAGCGCTGAAGATTTTGGCAGGCAAACTCAAACCGAATTTAGGTCGTCACGATACGCCACCCGATTGGGAAGAAATCCTTGTCCATTTCAGAGGTAGCGACCTTCAAAATTATTTCACCAGAATATTGGAAGATACCATGAAGGCGACTATCAAACCTCAGTATGTAGACCATATCCCCCGTGCGATCAGAGGAAAAGTAGGAGAAGTCCTTAAAGCCAAAGATGACCGCTCGGAGGCCGACGGAAAGGACGTGTTTGGATGGGCAGTCACCGAAGCTGAATTGAAGCACTTGCTGGATCGTGACATTCGTGTCTTGTCTGGTGGAGAACTGCAGCGTTTTGCGATTGCAGCTGTGGCGGTGCAGACAAGTGATGTGTACATGTTTGACGAACCCTCCTCGTACCTTGACGTGAAGCAACGTCTTACTGCAGCTCATATGATCCGAGAGATTTTGGAAAGCAAAGATGGGGATCGTCGCTACGTCCTCGTGGTGGAGCACGATTTGGCTGTACTTGACTACCTTAGTGACTATGTTTGCGTCTTATATGGAGCCCCTGGTGCATATGGAGTCGTTACAATGCCCTTCAGCGTTAGGCAAGGTATCAATGCCTTTTTGGCTGGTTTCATTCCCACGGAGAATCTTCGTTTCCGTGACGATGCTCTTTCGTTCAAGGTACGTGTTACTGATAAGGGGGGGGGTTGACCTTACCTGTACCGCCGATTTTGTAAACTGACCGTCTTTTTCTTCTTTCTTATTCATTCAGGTTTCGGAACGCGCCGAAGCTGGGGATCATAAGGACGATGCTATGAAGCAGTACAACTATCCCGCAATGACCAAGACACAACGTCGTGAAAAATCTCAGTTCATTTTGCATGTCGAGGAAGGTTCGTTCACAGATTCCGAAATCATCGTCCTGCTTGGTGAAAATGGTACAGGAAAAACTACATTCGTGCGCATGTTGGCAGGATTATTAAAAAGTGATGAGCAGGTCGAATTGGAAGAGAAGGGAATGACTTACGAGGCTTCTCAAGCTGGTGTTCCCGACTTGAATGTTAGTTACAAGCCACAGAAAATTTCTCCAAAATTCCAAGGAACTGTCCGTCAACTCCTCCATAAACGTGTCCGCGATGCCTACATCCATCCTCAATTCGTATCTGATGTAATGAAGCCGCTTGTGATTGAAAATATTATCGACAACGGTGTCCAAACGCTTTCTGGCGGTGAATTGCAGCGCTTGGCTATTACTCTGGCGCTCGGCAAGCCCGCCGACGTGTACCTGATTGACGAACCTAGTGCCTACTTGGATTCCGAACAACGTATTAACTGTGCAAAGGTCATCAAACGCTTCGTGATGCACAGCAAGAAAACTGCCTTTGTTGTGGAGCACGATTTCATCATGGCCACTTACCTTGCCGATCGTGTTGTCGTTTACCACGGAAGGCCCGGAATTGAAGCCACAGCAACATGCCCGCAGTCATTGTTGAGCGGTATGAATCAGTTCCTAAGGAGTCTTGAGGTGACCTTCCGTCGTGATCCAACCAACTACCGTCCCAGGTGAGTTTTTTATCGATTTCTTTTGGTTTTCTTGTCTCTCGATCTCTTTCTCTTCTGTACAAGGCCACTGGGATGATGAATAAACTTTACTCTACGTCGTTTACTTCCTGAATACATCTATGTGTTACGAAGGCGTTGTCTTAACGTTGGCAGTGGGAGTTTTTTTTAATAATGTCTTTGTTTTAATTTCGTACCAGAGGCACACCATCTTTATTTGTTTGTCTGTTGTTCGTTTCTTTCCCTTACTACTACTTGTATCTCACCAAATTCCATCGCTTCGATGCCTTGTAATCTTTCCGTATCATAGAATCAACAAGAAAGGATCTCAAAAGGATGCCGAACAGAAGAAGAATGGCAACTACTTCTTCTACGACGACGGTGCTGACGATGATGATGACTTTGATGACATCTAAGCTTTCTCTACTCCGTTCGCCTTTTCACCTTTGACTGTTGATAAATCTTCGACAATAAGAATGGCTTAATCGATACCTCTCGATGTTTCCCATACCTTATCTTCGCCGAAATAATTCCTCGGCATGGTTGAATCGGCTTCATCCCCTGGATTAGACGTTGGGCGTGTTCAAGAAACTAGTTGGCCTTTTTTTCTGGATTTCAAAAGCAATTTAACGAAACAACCAATAGCACCGCTTTAAATTAAAATATAAATGATGAATAAAGAAGAGTGTGTTTGAAATCCATATATGCCCTTCAGATATTGTTTTGGTGTAGCGGGGTGTCCAGCCGGCCGATTGAAATCGCAGCCATCAAACCCACGACCACCCGTGATTGCGATGGTTTTGGAGATGGCCTCCTTTTGTAAGCTCGAATTGTTATGCGATGATAACTACTTTTACGTTTCGGGACTTAAAAAAGGACGATACTATTATACACCATTCAATTTTCAGTTGTAATTTCGTTTTTATTATTTTATAGGATAGATCCAGAGTTCGATGCAATACGTGGCCAAAGTTCTGCACATTCCTTT
>CAZWQX010000245.1:0-2814 GCA_964635965.1 uncultured Cryomorphaceae bacterium | reverse complement strand
GTTGAGCTACTTTGGGGTCCAGATTGTTTTGGATCATGAGCATGATTGCCGCCGCCTGTTTCGATCTGGCCGGATAAGAATCGATTGGCCTTGCATACATATCATAATCAGGACGGAAACGATACATGTAAATACGTCCGTAAGTCTCTAGTTCATCCAGAAACTCAGGAACCAGGGGCCCGTGAAATTCGGCTGGAAAGTACCTTAAGGCATTCTCAATGGCCAGGGATTTCTCTTTTTTCGTGAGAATGTCTTTTCTCTTAGGGGCATGACTTACCGATGGATCGTAGTCTTTTTTTTTAGGGAGTAACTTAGGGATACCCTCTGCCACTAATTCAGAAAATTCCTTTGTATTCGTTGATGTGATGGTTTCCATACTTACTTCTTTGTAAAGCGCCCTTTTTTTCGATCAAATCCATAAGGGCAGTGCCGGCAGCCGTTTTGGCAACAGTATCCTCTTTTTAAAAGATATTTTTCAGTGAAAACGATATATCCTTCTTCGCTGAAGTAGTAATCTCCATCTTCCATTTCTTTGCGTTTACCGAATCCGCTGTACCCGTCAGACATGTTTGCAAATTTCGGCAATTTGGGTGAAAACCGCTGCCGGACTTCTTCGCATTAATAAACAACACATTCTACGATTGAATTTTTTAGTTTTGCACCCTTTCCAATTTGGCGTTCGAATGAATCTTGACAAGTTTTTCTCCCTTTTAGAGGAAGAGTTGCGCGTGAACAAGGAGCTCACGGGATATCACCGAGTGATTAATTCCGAAAAGCTTTATGAGTTTCGCAAAGCGTACATCAAGCAGCGCCTTCAATATGTTCTCGATCATGTTGAAGGTGAGAACGCGTTGATATGGGATGTTGGTTGTGGTTTTGGTACTACGAGCATTCTACTTGCGCTCAATGGTCATAGAGTGGTTGGTACTACCCTCGAGTATTACTATGATGGAATTGCCAAACGATTGGATTACTGGAAGCAATTCGGAGATCTTTCCAGTCTGGAATTTGCTTACGAGAACATCTTCACCCAAGAGCATGAACCCGATCGTTTTGACTACATCGTAGCTCAGGACACATTGCATCACTTGGAACCTTTTAAAGATGCGGTTCATATATTCTACAAAACACTCAAACCAGGAGGTACTTTGGTGGCAGTAGAAGAGAATGGAGACAACGTGATCAACAACTTGAAAAATTTCAAGAGAAGAGGATTTAAACGAATCACAACCATTTATGATGAAAAATTGGGTCAGGAGATAATGTTCGGGGATGAGAATACTCGAAACCTTACATCCTGGAGAAAGGAATTCTCGGTGGAGCCTTTTAAAATCGACGAGAAGAGTATAGAATACGTTCGTTACTATTTACCGGGTGCCTATAAAAAGCATAGCAGTGAAGAAATTCTTCAAAAAGAGAAAAAGCTTTGGAAGAACAGCCCATTTAAGCGGAAGTACTTTTTCTTTGGATTGAATTTCACTGTATCCAAATAAGACCAAATGAAGATAGCCGTTAATACCCGATTGCTTCTCAAAGGCAAAATGGAGGGGATAGGCTGGTTTTCTTATGAAACTTTGAGGCGAATTACCCGATCTCACCCTGAGGTTGAGTTCATTTTTATATTTGACAGGAAGCCATCAGAGGAATTTATTTTCTCGGAAAATGTAAAGGCCGTCGTAGCCCATCCTCAGGCACGCCACCCGGCGTTGTGGTATTTATTCTTCGATTTTGGTGTCACCAATGTGTTGAAAAAGCACAAACCTGATCTTTTTCTTTCACCTGATGGGTGGCTCTCTCTGCGCACATCAATACCCCAATTGGCCGTAATTCACGACCTTAATTTTGAGCACCACCCAGAGTTCATTCCTGCTTTGGTACGGAAGTATTACCACTACTTTTTCCCTCGCTTTGCCAGAAAGGCGAAGCGTCTGGCAACTGTTTCAAATTACACCAAATCGGACCTTATCAAGCAATACGGTGTGATTCCCGATAAGATTGATGTGGTATACAACGGCGTTAATGAAGCTTTTCATCCCCTTGGTGAATCTGAAGTTCAGTCCGTTCGTGACAAGTTCTCCGATGGAAAGGGGTACTTTCTTTTTGTCGGCTTAATTCACCCTAGAAAAAACCTCAAACATCAACTTAAGGCCTTTTTGAAGATGAAGGAGAAGACGGGAAGTGACCTGAAATACCTGGTCGTTGGTTCTCGTTATTCATGGGATGAGGAGATTGATCGGTCATTGAGCAACTCCGAATTTGGAAAAGATGTCGTCTTCTTGGGGCGTCAGGAACCTGATGCATTGGTAAAGCTCTATGGAGCAGCTTTTGCCTTGACCTATGTGAGTTATTTTGAAGGTTTTGGTATTCCCATTATCGAAGCAATGCGCGCAGGTGTGCCTGTAATTACAGCAAACACTTCCTCTATGCCCGAAATAGCAGGAGAGTTCGGATTATTAGCCGATCCCGGTTCAGTTCAGGACATAACAGATTGTATGGTGAAATTGTGGGGTGATGAATCACTCAGAAAAAAATTGGTAGAAGGGGGTGCCATCAGATCCAAGAAGTTTACTTGGGACAATGCTGCTTCTGACTTGTGGAATAGTGTTGAAAAAGCATTGGGTTAAATTGGCTCGAAAACGGCATTTATACCCGTTCGGAATGACTCAGGTAAAAAGTTTGTTACACCGTCAAATAATTTACCCTTCGCTGTATATCGACTAAAGTAATTCTTCGTTTCAGACTCAATCATTTTTAATCCTGCTGCTTCACCTAAATTCCGTAGTTCCCCAACCGTGTATTCCCTGAGGGAATACA
>CAZWQX010000244.1:0-2830 GCA_964635965.1 uncultured Cryomorphaceae bacterium | reverse complement strand
CAAAGTGTTTGCGTAGAGCTTTGCCTCAAGGCCACAGATAAATTGTACTCTTCAATCACCTCCTTTCTGATGTTGCGAAGTTTTGCTTTTTCAGAAAGGCGAAACCCAGAGCAAGGTACTCTATGGTTCAAAGGAAAAGAATGAACTGACAGCTTCTTATTCTCATAAATCAATTCGGTTGCTCCAGGGTCAAGTTCTATCCAATCAATCTGAAATCTCAACCTTGAATGAGAAACGGCGAGTTGAATTTCTACCGCTTCTTTCAATCCTTTCTGAGCATAGATTGACAACTTCTCGGTCCGTCCGAGAAGATGCATTGTTGAAATAAGACCAGGTAATCCCAAGCAGTGATCACCGTGATTATGCGAGATGAAAATGTGCCTGATCTTCTGGAATCGTATTTTAAATCGACGGAGTTGAAGCTGTGCCCCTTCACCGCAATCGATCATAAACAGGTGGCTATCGTGCTCTAATAACTGAGATGTAGGCCAATTCCTCATCGTAGGTGTAGCAGAGCCACAACCCAAGATGGTCAATTCAAATTTCATTAACTATTCAAAAGAAACAAGGGTAGAAAATGTTCTAAAAAAACCCACTTAAGAGCCTTCTCCTTCTTTGAGTTCACGCTCAATCTCTTCCATCATCACCATATCAACAGCTTCTTCTTTGGATGGAACAATATTGAGAACGGAATTGAGCTGGGAAATCTTAATCAATTGCTCAACTGCAGGCTGGAGACCGGAAATAACAAAACTCCCATCAACCTCTTTAGCCAATCGATTTCCGGTGAGCAATGCGCTTAGTCCACTTGAATCGCAGTATTTCGTTTCGTTCAAATCAACGATTACGTTCTTAAAGCCGTTCTTTAATAAATAGACCAATTCTGATTTTAAATCAGGGGCACTCAGGGTGTCCAATTTTTCAACATGAGCTGAAACGATCGCGTACTTTTCTTCTTTTTGAAGATCGAATTTCATGGTTGATTGAGTGATAGCGTTTGCCTCAAATATAGAAATTAATCCATGGCTTTAATCTTTCCAGCCAAAAGGTAAAGAACCGCCATCCTAACTGCCACGCCATTTTCCACTTGTCGAAGGATTATGCTCTGCTCCATATCGGCAATATCACTGCTAATTTCAACCCCTCGGTTGATGGGGCCTGGATGCATAACGATGATTTCCTTTCCAAGAGATTTGTAGAGATCTGCATCGAGTCCAAATTGCATCGTGTATTCTCTTAAAGAAGGAAAGTAGGCCATGTCTTGCCGCTCCAATTGAATGCGTAACATATTTGCAGCATCACACCACTCAAGAGCTCTCCTCAGATCGAACTCTACTTTAACTCCCAGAGAATCAACATACTTTGGCATTAATGTACGAGGTCCACAAACCATCACTTCTGCGCCCAAGGTTTGAAGACAAAAGATATTTGAAAGTGCGACCCGAGAGTGTAGAATATCTCCAACGATTACTACTTTCTTTCCTTTTAAAGATCCAAACTGTTCCCTGAGGGAAAAGGCATCCAATAATGCTTGGGTAGGATGCTCATGGGTACCATCACCTGCGTTTACCACCTTTGCATCGACGTGTTTGGAAAGAAAATGCGGTGCTCCTGGGTTTGGATGTCTCATGACAACCATATCGACCTTCATGGCCAAAATGTTATTGACAGTATCGATGAGGGTCTCTCCTTTCTTGACCGAAGACGAAGAAGAGGCAAAGTTCACAACGTCTGCTGAAAGACGCTTTTCAGCCAACTCAAAACTCAGTTTTGTGCGGGTTGAATTTTCGAAGAACACATTGGCAATGGTGATATCCCGAAGCGAGGGTACTTTTTTAATCGGCCGATTAATCACATCCTTAAAATTATCAGCGGTACTGAAAATCAACTCGATATCATCAGCTGATAGGCCTTTGATTCCGAGAAGGTGATCTACGCTCAATGTGCTCATAAGGTATCTTCGGTCGATGAAAGCATTACACGGTCCATTCCTTCAGTTTCAATCCAATCGACATCTACTCTTGCGCTGGCAATACTATCTACCGTTCTGCCAATGTAGTCAGGTGAGATGGGCAAATGCCGACTAAAACGGCGATCGATCAATACGAGAAGCTCAACGATATTTGGACGCCCAAAGGCAAGCAAGGCATCAAGTCCGGCACGAATTGTACGTCCGGTAAAAAGAACATCATCAACCAATATCACCTTCATGTTTTCAATGGTGAAATCCATCCTGGTTTGACTCGGCATAGATGGGATCTCCTTTCGACGAAAGTCATCCCGATGAAAGGTGATATCCAGATCTCCATGATGAATATGATCTATCCCCGTAATCTCTTTCAGCCTTTTGACTATTCGATTTGCCAAATAGATGCCCCTGGGTTGAAGACCCACAATCGCTGAATTGGAAAAATCGTCGTGATTCTCTATCAATTCATGACAGAGTCGGGTGATGGTGATCGAGAGCTGATCGCTAGTAAGTAGCTCGACTGGTTTCACTGACCGCAAAGATAAAGGAAGATTGCTTTCGCAACCATCTAAATCACACTTCTGTGAAAGAAGACCCAAATAGCGACACTCGGACTATTCTTATCTGGAAGTAAAAGCATGTGACTCAGAGAAGAATATCTCTTTATGCCACCTGAAATTCAGCAATTATCAAATCGGCCAATTCCTCCCCGATTCTATCTTGCGCCTCAACCGTTGCCGCCCCGATATGCGGAGTTGCCGCAATTTTTGGATGACGCAGAAGCTTCTCTTTTGGGGTTGGCTCATTCTCAAATACATCCAAGGCCGCACCTGCGATATGACCTGAATCAAGGGCAGCAAT
>CAZWQX010000243.1:0-2903 GCA_964635965.1 uncultured Cryomorphaceae bacterium | reverse complement strand
AGCGTCATCTGGATAATGAAGGGCGCAAATACCATTCATTGGCCGATTCTTCGATCGATACATGGGTGGATGGATACGCTAAAACCTCACCACGACGTAGAACAAGCATCTACAATGAAGGAGCTCTTTTTTCGCTTATCATGGATCTTACTTTGCTCTCCCTATCAAGCGGCAAAATTGACTTGTCAAATATTATGCGTCGACTTTATCAGGAAACAAATCCAAAGAATGGATACACAGAAGAAGATTTTTGGGCTGTTGTGAAAGAAGAGATTGGTCAGGACTTAGATTACCTGAAGCAGGATTTAATTGACGGTAGAAATGCATTCATGACTCACCTTGAGATTCTTCTGCCTTTGTTTGGACTTGATCTTAGCATTCAGCCTTCCGAGAATAAATTTGAGAACTCTTTCGGTTTTTCTTTGTCCCAAATTGCCTCAGGGTTAGTTGTAAGGAATGTCTTTGAGGGATCACCTGCGGAGAAGGCAGGATTGTGGTTCGACGATAGAATTCTTGAAATTGACGGGGTGGCTTCAAGTACAATGGCTATTCCGGAAATAGAACCAGGACAGTCAATAACCGTTTTAGTCTCTCGAAATCAGAGTGAGTTGACTATCCAATTGAATCGCGATGACTCCTACTGGGGGCATGCCATTTCGTTGAAGAAACCTGAGCAGCCCGGAAATCTTTTCAATTTGTGGAAAGGCTGATATCGAGTGTGAACGGTAAAGTTATCTTACCATTTTTTCGCATCTTGCGAGGGAACTAATCCATATAACGCATGTCAGAAGAAACAGTAGACTACATTGACGAAAGTGCCTCTAAACGACCAACTTTTCTCACCGTTTTGTGCATATTAACTTGGGTCGTTGCTACCTATTACGTTTTAACTGTTCCGTTTAGCTACTTTTTTTCATCAGCGGTAGATCAGAGTACATTTCAGACAATGATGAATGAAGCGATGAGTTCTATGGATGAGCAAGATCCGGCTGCAGCGGAAATGGTGGAAGGTTTTATGTCTGCAGCTTCAGAGACTGTGTCTAAGCAACTGGAGAATGCAGGATGGATTGCACTAACAGAAATGATTACTGCATTGCTTTCTGCATTTGGTGCATTTTTGATGTGGAAGCTCAGAAAGACCGGGTTTTGGATTTATATGATGGCCAAGATTATCGGATTACTAAGCATCGCCCTGTTTTTAGGTGTTAATATGCTAACGGTGATGGCGATGTCCTTTGTATTCTTCATCGGATTAATTTTTGTAATCATGTACGCAGTCAACCTCAAGTATATGACTTAACCGATGGCGGCAATTGCTGATATTTCAACATTTGCTCCCGCGGGTAATTTGCTCACTTCAACGGTCTCCCTAGCTGGATAGTGATCTCCGAAAAAGCTACCATAAACTTCATTAATGGTTTGGAATTCACCCATATCGAGGATGAATATCGAACACTTAATTATGGAGTCAAAATCCGCTCCTGCAGCCTTCAGGACCTGTTTTAGGTTTTCCATTACTCTGCGAGTCTCGGATTGAAGATTTTCGTTATCCATTTCTCCCGTTTCGGGGTTTATTGCCACTTGTCCGCTCACATAGACTATTCCATTGTATACTACAGCCTGATTGTATGGACCTATGGGTGCAGGGGCTGAATCGGTCTTGATCGTTTTCATCACTTTGGTTTTATCCAAAGGTCGAAAAATCGATTCGTTATCTTTCGGAAAAGGAATCAATTGAGAATACATTTCAAAGGAGCTGCGGGAACCGTTACAGGTTCAAAACACCTGATTGATACCGATGAAGGGCTCAAAATTCTGCTGGATTGTGGAATGTATCAGGGGCGAGAATCAGATAGGGGCAAAGAGAATCGTCATTTCGGGTTTAACCCGAAAGAGATTGATATGGTGTTTCTTTCTCACGCTCACATTGACCATTCAGGTTTACTCCCGAGATTGGTTAAAGAAGGATATAACGGAAAAATCTACTGCACCGAACCTACCAAAGCACTATGCGAAATTATGCTTGCCGATTCGGCTTACATTCAGATGAGTGACTACAAGTACCAATCGAAGCACAATTTGAGTGAAGGAGTCGTCAAACCGCTTTATGATATTGATGATGTAATTCAAACCCTGGAGTGTTTTGAGACCCTGCCCTACGACGAATGGACTTTTTTGCGAGATGAAGTGGGTGTACTCTTTACTTATGTCGGTCACATATTGGGAAGTGCATGTGTCAATTTAAGAGTTAAGGAGGGAAATAAGACGCATCGTATTGCCTTTACGGGAGACATTGGCAGACCAAACCAGCAAATAATTCACGGCATCGATCCTTTTCCACAAGCTGAAGTGGTGATTTGTGAAAGCACCTATGGCGATCGTCTTCACGAAAATCACAACAAATCAGAGGATCGACTATCGTCGATTGTTAAGGAGACCTGCGTTCAGAACAAAGGAAAGCTCATCATCCCTGCGTTTAGTCTGGGACGCACCCAGGAAATTGTTTACGCGCTGGATAAAATGGAAAGTGCAGGGCTCCTTCCTCCGATCAAAGTTTTTGTGGATAGCCCCTTAAGCACCAATGCTACTGAAATTGTGCGATCCTTCGCGGATCATTTTAATCCCAGAATCCTAAAATATATGGAACGGGATTCAAATCCTTTTGGATTTTCGGGATTGCACTACATCCGAGATGTTAAGTATTCGAAGCTGATCAATCGGCTGGAGGAACCTTGTATTGTGATTTCGGCTTCGGGTATGGCAGAGGCAGGAAGAATAATGCACCATTTGGCGAATAATATTGAAGACCCGCGAAACACCATTCTCATTGTTGGATATTGTGAACCTTCGTCACTGGGTGGGAGATTGCGAGATGGAGTGAAAGATGTAAAAATCTTTGGTAG
>CAZWQX010000242.1:0-2980 GCA_964635965.1 uncultured Cryomorphaceae bacterium | reverse complement strand
TCTTCGAATACACAAACAGTAATCAAAACGGTCAACTCTAATCAGGGAAGGTCATGGTTAATTTGCCCACTGCCCACTGCCCACTGTTCTCTCTTCTCTGAACACTCTTCTCTCTACTCTATAATTTCCGGAAACCCATAACTATCCACTTTTGCCTTAAATCGAGGTTCTTTCCAAAGTGGCTTCATATCGATATCAAAACGCGCTGATGCAACTTCGTGCCAGGCTTCCACTTTTTCGAAATAATGGAGAGCACTGTCAATCTCATTAAGACCTGCGTAGAGGAAAGACTTGGAATAGTCAGACAACCGATCTGATATAATCAAACTATCACGTACCTCCGATGATTTTCCCAGATGAACCCAACAGTACAACCTGTTCGAATGCTCAGGCCATTCATTGGCATATATTTCTTCCGCTTTTTTAAAATCTCTTGAGAAATAATAAAGGAGCGTCTTGTTTCTTTTCCGGATATTCTCGGGAAGGTTCTTGAGATAATTCTCGGAATTCATGAATTCTTCTGCACGTTCAAATTCACCAAAATCCATGAGTCTCCGAGCATACCAATACAAAGCCCGACTATTTCTTGGATTAGAAGAAAAGACATTTTTTAGTCCTCCTAAAATATCTTCTTTATTGTGACCGAGGAGAAATTTGATTCTTTCTGAACGAAATTTACTTCCAACCCATTCGGGAAAAACGGAATCCATCCTTGAGACGAACGTCAGAGCTTTCTTCCAATTTCCCACCTCTGCATATATATCTGCCAGTGTGTTATAATACTCCCGGTGATCGGTAAAAATATTGGCGTTTTCTTCGGCAAATTCGATCGCTTCTCGGTGGCGTCCAAGGTCACTTAATCTGTATACAATATTTCGATTGATTACTACGGAGTAAGGATCCAGCTCCAACGCTCTTTGAATTTTTTCAAGAGCCTCTTCAGACCGGTCTTCGAAGGCGCACAAGACACCGTATTGATGATAAATGGTGGCGTCATTCGGATTGTCTTCTAATGCTTTTTTGTAGTGATATTCGGCCTTTTCATAGCCCAATTTTCGATCGTAAGTCGCCATCAGCGCCTTGGCACTCTGGTAGCGATAGTTAAGGGAATCAATCTCAGCAGCTCTTTGCAGTATTCCCCTGGAAAGGGCATGGCAAGAATCCAGATCGTAGCCATGGTAGTAATGAAGATGCTGATAAGTGTTTGAAAGGTCACCATAGGCTTCTACATAAAGCGGGTCGATCTCAATAGCTCGTTCAAAGTGTTTTTGAGCTCTGATAATCCCTTCTTCGCTTCTGTCGTCGACATCCTTTCGGCCTTCCATATATTCGGTGTAGGCTTCTACACTTTCTGTAGGGACAGTTTGGAGTCCACTTCTTTCTTCGAGCGATATTTTGAGGTTCAGTGCCTTCGTAATTTCTTGGGCTACCTCACTCTGAATGGCAAAAACATCATCCAGCTTTTTTTGATAGTTGTTGGCCCAAAGATGTCCGTCACTGTCGGCGTGAATGAGCTGCGCAGTAATCGCTACCTGATCGCCTTGTCGTCGCACACTTCCTTCAACGATATACTCCACATCCAATTTTTCGGCAATTTCGGGTAGAGTCAATTCACTTCCCTTAAAATGCATCACCGATGTTCTTGAGATGACTTTGAGGTTCTTCAACTTGCTGAGGTGGGTGAGTATATCCTCCGTCACCCCATCGCAGAAGAACTCATTCTCTTCGCTGGTGCTCATATTGGTAAAGGGCAATACAGCGATGGAGGCAAATTCTCGTTTTTCATCACTGGGCTCTGAACCCAATGCCCACCAAATAGCCAAACTGATTAGCGCCACAATCGCCAAACCAGCCATTACAGGTCGAAAGAAGGGGATGGGCTTTTTTTCTTCTTTTGGTTTGGTGTCTTCATCTGTGAATGCGCCCTCAACCGCTACCTCGTAAATATCAATCGGACGGTTGACGTTCTTCAGTTCCATCCTCTCTACGAATCTGGTTTCAATATCGTCTTTGTTGTGCACCATTCCGTAAACGGTACCCGAAATGTAAATGGCTCCTGCTTTAGAAGCCGACTCGATCCGCGAAGCAATATTCACACCGTCGCCAAACACATCCTCGTTTTCAATAATGACTTCTCCCAAGTGAATACCGACGCGCAGGTTGAGATCTTTATGATCTTTTGCCGCATTCAGAATTTCTTTGGTACAACGCACCGCATCCGTAGCTTTCTGGAAGCGCGCTATAGTTCCATCGCCCAATTCTTTGACAAAGTGACCGTGGTATTTTTCGATCAGCGGTTTTTGGATGGAACGGTTGAGCTGGAGCACCTCGATAGCCCGAGCCTCGCTCTGACCCATCAGGCGGGTGTAACCTACAATGTCGGTAAAGACAATCGCCGCAAGTTTTCGGTTTTGTTCCAAAGCTTCGGTTTAGCGGCCTTAATATACGGGTTGTTGGGAATTATGAATGGAGAATGGAAAACCGAGCGGAGCGAGCTCATCGACTGGAAGGAGATAATTAATAGTTATGAATTTCGCTAAAGGCTAATTTAGTCGATGGTTAATGGTCGATGGTAGATGGTGTTTTGGATTTGGAATTCGTCATTCGTCATTCGCGGGTCAATCGAAGATCAGCGAATTAATTATTCGATCCTAACATTCTGATCATGAATCATTGAATTTTGAACACTGAACACTGAACACTGAACACTGAACACTGAACACTGCCCTCTCTTCTCTGTCATCTACTCAGCACAATCTTCCCGCTCACCTCTCTCTCCCCGTCTTCTCTTATGATTCGAAAAGGATAAACTCCGGCATTTTGTCCGGTGAGATCAATTTCAAAAAAGTCGTTTCGCGTTGAACGCTCATCAATTCGCAACCCCGAAACTGAGAAAATAGATAGCACATAATTCTCCCCACGGCTGTTTTCGAAATAGATGATTCCCGTATCGACAATTGGGTTCGGCCGAACTTGTAGT
>CAZWQX010000241.1:0-3004 GCA_964635965.1 uncultured Cryomorphaceae bacterium | reverse complement strand
AGGAGGTCAGGCAAACGCTGCCGGGATGTTGGCAGTTCTGCAACCAGGTGACAAAATAATGGGATTTGACCTCAGCCATGGAGGACATCTTACGCATGGCTCGGTAGTTAATTTCTCAGGAAAATTATACCGTCCTTCATTTTACGGAGTCGAGAAAGAAACGGGAGTTATCGATTATGACAAGCTAGAGAAAAAAGCGATCGATGAAAAGCCCAAACTGCTTATATGCGGGGCATCCGCATACTCCCGTGACTGGGATTATGAAAGGTTGAGGAATATCGCAGATAAGGTCAAAGCGCTGTTATTGGCTGATATTAGCCACCCTAGCGGATTAATCGCTGCAAGATTATTGAACGATCCTCTACCCTATTGTCATATCGTCACTTCAACTACCCACAAAACACTAAGAGGACCTCGTGGAGGCATCATCATGATGGGCCAAGACTTTGAAAACCCATTTGGACTTAAAACTCCTAAAGGTGAAATAAGAAAAATGTCTTCTCTATTGGATTCGGCAGTTTTTCCGGGAACACAAGGTGGACCATTGGAACATGTTATCGCCAGTAAAGCGGTTGCTTTTGGTGAGGCATTAACTCCTGAGTATAAAGAATACGGTAAAAGAGTAATCGCAAACGCTCAAGCAATGGCCGCTGCCTTTGTTGCAAGAGACTATCACTTAATTAGCGGAGGTACAGATAACCACAGTATGCTCATAGATCTTCGCTCAAAAGGAATTACAGGAAAAGAGGCCGAGAATTCATTGATTAAAGCAGACATAACGGTAAACAAAAACATGGTTCCTTTTGACGATAAATCTCCTTTTGTCACAAGCGGAATCAGATTAGGAACTCCCGCGATCTCAACCAGAGGACTCCAACCCGAACATATGGAACAGATCGTTGATTTTATCGATCGGGTATTGATGAATAAAGACGACGAAGCTACCATTGAATCAGTTCGAAAAGAGGTGAACCAACTGATGTCGGGTTTCCCTCTTTTTGATTCCTGAATTGACATACCACAACCACTATGAAAATTACCGCCAACGATCCTAACAAAAGTTCTTGGGTTCCCATCCCTGAACACTCTGACTTTCCTCTTCAGAATTTACCTTTCGGTATTTTCTCAACTTCGGATTTTTCACCGCGAGCTGGAATTGCCATAGGTGAAAAAGTAGCTGATTTATCCGCTCTTTTTGAAAATGGGGTTCTGGATAACCTAGGATATACCAAAGAAGATTTTGAATCTTCAGTATTGAATCCGATTCTGAAAAAGGGAAAATTGGCGGTTCGTGCTCTCCGAAACCGATTGGCAGATGTTTTCGATGCAAACGGTGAATATGTTGATCAAAAGGCCAACTTAGCAGAGGCACTTTTCGACCATTCAGAAGTCGAAATGCACTTACCCGTAGAGATTGGAGATTACACAGATTTCTACTCAAGTGAAGAACATGCCACCAACGTTGGCACCATGTTCAGAGATCCGGATAATGCTCTACTTCCTAATTGGAAACACATCCCCGTAGGTTATCACGGAAGAAGTTCTTCTATTGTTGTATCAGGTGTTGACATTCGGCGCCCGATGGGTCAAACAAAACCTGACCCCGAGCAACCGCCAATTTATGGACCTACCAGACTTTTGGATTTCGAGTTAGAGATGGCATTTGTCACCTTCGATGGCAAACCAATGGGGGAGCAGATTTCCACCGCTGAAGCCGAAGATCATATTTTTGGAATGCTCCTTTTTAACGATTGGTCGGCTAGAGATATTCAAAAGTGGGAATATGTCCCACTCGGTCCTTTCCTCGCGAAGAATTTCGCCTCCTCGGTTTCACCTTGGATCGTAACCCTCGATGCTTTAGAGCCATTCCGAACAGAAGGACCCGTTCAAAACCCTGAAGTATTGCCCTATTTAAAATACCAGGGTAATAAGAATATCGATATCAACTTAGAAGTTGCAATTGAAACAGAGGGTGGTCAGGAAAAAACAGTATGCCAGTCCAATTACAAACACTTGTATTGGAATATGAATCAACAGTTAGCGCATCATACTGTTAATGGATGTAACATCAGGTGCGGTGATATGATGGCCTCAGGAACTATATCGGGGAGTTCTCCTGAGAGTTATGGTTCAATGCTGGAAATCACGTGGAGAGGGAGCAAACCCGTTCAAATGCCCGATGGAACTGAACGTAAATTCATCAATGATCACGACACAGTTATCATGCGAGGACATTGCTCTGCAGGTGATGTGAGGATCGGATTTGGAGAAGTCCGCACCAAAGTATTGCCGGCTAAATCATAAAGACGTAGTTTTAAGTGCAATTCTGACTATGGCGCTTAAGCTCGATCCTGAAAAAGAGAAAAAATTAATTCTAGCAAGCTATCGCAGATTACTTCGCGTGGCAAAATATTCAAGGAGCAAGGAAGATCGTAAGATTATCCGAAAGGCCTTTGATTTGGCAGTTGAAGCGCATAAGGATATGCGCCGCAAATCAGGTGAGCCATACATACTCCACCCCGTCGCTGTTGCCCGAATCACCGCGGAAGAAATTGGCTTGGGAACTACAGGAATAGTAGGAGCACTGCTTCACGATACAGTTGAAGATACGGACATCACTCTCGATGATATCGAACACCAATTCGGACCCAAGGTGCGAGCTATCATTGATGGTTTAACCAAGATATCGGATGTATTTGATCACACTGCAAGTCTTCAAGCAGAGAATTTCAAGAAGATGTTGCTTACCCTTTCAGATGACGTGAGGGTGATTTTGATCAAATTGGCGGATAGGCTTCACAACATGCGCACCCTCGACAGCATGCGAAGAGATAAACAGCTGAAGATCGCGAGTGAAACCCAATTCATGTTTGCCCCGCTTGCACATCGGTTGGGATTGTATTCGATAAAAACCGAGCTTGAGGATCTCGCCCTGAAATTTACTGAACCAGAGGCATACGAGGATATCCAAACCAAACTTAAAAAGGGGCAGGCTGTTCGGACC
>CAZWQX010000240.1:0-3015 GCA_964635965.1 uncultured Cryomorphaceae bacterium | reverse complement strand
ATTTTAGCTGCTTGCGAAAATAGGCCATTTTCACCGCCGCTACCGCCGCCTCGACACCCTTGTTTCCGTGTTTACCTCCTGAACGAGCTCGCGCTTGTTCGATCGTATCGTCGGTTAAAACACAGAAAATCACTGGAACTCCCGTTTGAAGAGAAACATCCTTGACTCCCTGAGCCACGGCCTGACAAACAAATTCGAAATGACGCGTCTCACCTTGAATAACAGATCCAATCGCGACGACAGCGTCGTAATCGCCCGAATCAATTAATAGTTTGGCCGCGATGGGTAATTCATAACTGCCCGGAACGCGTTTAACGGTAACATGATTTTCCCAGGCTCCCAATTCGAGAAGGGCTCCTTTAGCTCCTTCGGTAAGCGCATCCGTTATTTCGGCATTCCATTCGGATGCAACGATACCAAAACGAAAAGGAGCAGCCGAAGGGGTGCTCCTTTTATCCATTTCTGATAAATTTTTACCGGCTGTGGCCATACTTATCCTCCTACACGCGCAATATAAGCGTCAATGGTACGGGCTTCATTGCTGCCCGGAAAGTCATTTTTAATACGTTGGTATTTTTCCAACGCCTTGGCGAACTCTCCCAAGTCTTCGTGCAACAATGCCGCTTTCTTTAAATATATGGGAGCAGTCAATGAGTTTTCCGAATGATTCACTGCATCTTCGTAATAACTCAAGGCTTCACCGTAATTACCCATTTCAAGGTATGCATCACCCGTGGCACCTTTGGCAGTTGCAGCAGCCAATTCATCATCCAAATCTGCATCCTTTAAATATTCAATGGCCATTCCGAAGTCTCCTTGCTTCAGGTAAATAATACCGCAATAATAGTCGGCTAATTCACCCGCCTGCGTGCCGTCGTATTCATCGGCGATGTATTCAAAGCCGTAATACGATTCATTCCCTAACAAAGCCTTATTTAAGGAATCAATTTCGTACCAATACTCTGCTTTCCATAACAGGTTCATGCCTTCTTCGTTCTTCGGCATAATGTAGAGACGAGTAAAGGCAAAGTATCCCGCGAAAAGCGCCACTAGAATTGCGGCAACTATAATGATGGTATTGCGGTTTTCGTCAACGTATTTTTCGGTTTTTGAGTAAACCTCTTGAACGTCTACAATGGTATCTTCGCTCTGCTTTTTATTCTTCGCCATTTCGGGCCATTTTAATTTCGAGGTGCAAAAATAGACTTTTTTAGCAGCCAATGCGAATGGCCCTGTTGTATTTGGTAATTTTAGCCCCCAACAATGACTCTAGATCGCCTAAGTGTACTGAATTTCAAGAACTACGAAGAGGCAACCATTTATCCCGATCCGCATGTCAATATCTTCACCGGTTTAAACGGTCAGGGAAAAACGAACCTGCTCGATGCGATTCACTACCTGTCTTTTTGCAAGAGCTATTTCAACCCAATCGATCGGCAAAATATTCTGAACGGAACCGAATTTTTTGTGGTCGAAGGAGATTTTAATCGCGACGGAGAGAAAGATAAAATTTATTGTGGGGTCAAGCGGGGACAGAAAAAGGTTTTCAGGAGGAATAAAACCGAGTATGAGCGGTTGGCTGAACATATCGGTCAATATCCTTCGGTGGTGATTTCACCTTACGACAAAGACTTAATCAGCGAAGGGAGTGAGGTGCGTCGAAAGTTTATGGACAGTATTATTTCCCAATACAACCGTGCCTACCTCGACGATCTGATTGCCTACAACAAAGTTCTCCGACAACGAAATAGTCTCTTGAAGTACTTCTGGGAGAACCGCACTTTCGATCCTGACAATTTGGAAGTGTGGAATGATCAGTTGATCAACATAGCCGGGAGAATTCACGATGTGAGAGCTGGCTTCGTTTCCGAATTTGAACCTGTCTTTCAAGAGCACTACGCTGCCATCAGCGGTCAAGCCGAAAACGTCAGTATTCGATACGCTTCTCATTTGAATGAAGGAGATTTTTCTGAAGTACTAGGTGCTAGTCTCGATAAAGACCGGAGAACGCAATACACCAACGTCGGAGTCCATAAGGATGATTTGAAATTCGGCATTCACGAAGATCATCCACTGAAGAAGTTTGGATCACAGGGGCAGCAAAAAACATTTCTAATAGCACTAAAACTAGCCCAATTCGACTTGGTAAAAAAAGCGACAGGGAGAATCCCGATACTTCTTTTGGACGATATTTTTGATAAAATTGATGATGTTCGGGTACAACACCTGATGAAGTTGGTGAGCGATCACAATTTCGGACAAATCTTCATTACCGATACCCACTCTGAAAGGATCGAGCGTATCTTTGAAGAAATCACTGAAAGCGTTAAGGTTTTTCACATCGAAAAGGGCGCCGTAAATGGGTAGAGATCAAAACGAAGAGAATCTTGGACAGGTAATAGATCGGTTGCTGAAGGCTTACGGTCTGGAGGAAGGGTATTATGCCGCTGCTATATCTACCTATTGGGAAAAAATAATGGGAGCTGCCATTGCCAAACGTACAGGTAGAATTTCAATTGACAAAGGTGTATTAAAAGTTGAAGTTACTTCGTCGGTATTGCGCGAAGAATTGAGTTATGCTAAAGACAAGATCATCCGAAACATCAATCAGGAAATAGGGCACCGAATTGTTAAGGGTGTCCAGATTTATTGAGGATTCCGCAAATCACAGACCAGTCCTGGTGAGCATTTCAACCATCGATTAACAACGGATCATCATAACAAAGTCCCTGAGAAAATTCAGGGACTTGAAAAATATGAAAGCCAATTGTTACTGGCGAAGCGAATAATCTTCTTTGTTCAGAAGCATTTTTCTAAAGTAGTCTTTTGCTCCCTCGGTAAGTTCCATGCTTTTCTTGGTAGCCTCACTTACTTGTACAATTACCGTTTCGGCTTTGCCGACGATGCGATCATCTTGATACAGTTCCTGGTAAAGGGTTATTGAAGAATTTCCAACACGAAATACCCCGGTTCCGATAACCACATCTCCGGGCCAGTGAATCTCGTTCATGAATT
>CAZWQX010000239.1:0-3061 GCA_964635965.1 uncultured Cryomorphaceae bacterium | reverse complement strand
AAAATTGGTTTCCTCTTTGAAAAATATACCTGGCAAAAAACTCCTTGTCAGAGCTACGGAAAAAGAATCACACTTGGGTTACGGAAAAGATTGGACCGTTTATGACTTACTCGATGGCAAGACTCTGGAAACAGAATTGTCTCAGAGTACACATGTCATTGCCCGTTCAGGTTATTCATCCATTTCCGACCTGGTTGCCTTGAACAAATGCGCAACACTAATCGCTACTCCTGGCCAACCGGAACAGAATTACTTAGCTTCAAGAATGGTTGAACTCGGATTCTTTTCCAGTATCAGGCAACGAGAAATCAGCTCTTCGAAAGTGATAGAAATTAATGAAACCGCGCCGGATTTAGGAAATATTACCCGATTCGACAAAAATTGTATTCGGGACTTTTTGCGCGAGCACTAGGCTTTATCCAAGGTGAAGGAAAATACCGATCCTTTCTCTACTTCACTTCTCACACTTATAGACTGCTTGTGCGCCTCGATGATGTGTTTGCAGATAGCGAGACCCAATCCCGTTCCCCCTTGATGCCTTGACCGACTTTTATCCACGCGATAAAAGCGCTCGAACAATCTGGGAATGTGTACTTCGGCAATTCCGGGACCATTGTCTTCAACTTCAATTAGTATACGTTCATCCATATCAAAAAAACGGATTATCGTCTCTCCTCCGATTTTACCGTAATTGATTGAATTCGTAATCAAATTGGTCAAAACCTGACTTATTCTAAACGAATCCGCCTCAACATAGATTGGCCGATCATAATTTCTATTGAATTTGATTTCGATTTTTTTCTCCTCGGCTTCTTGATCGCGTGAGTCAATAACCTCTTTAGTAAGTTCAAGGAGGTCAACTTTGTCCAGTTCTAACTTCAAGCTGCCTGACTCAAATTGAGTAATCGTATCCAAATCGTCCACGATCATCGTCATTCGTTCAACAGATTTCGCGGCCTTCATCAAAAACTTTCGGTTGAACTTGGGGTCCTCTAATGCCCCCTCTAAGAGTGTTAAGATATAACCTTGAATACTGAAAATCGGTGTCTTCAATTCATGTGCTACATTCCCTACAAACTCCTTTCGAAAGTTTTCCTTTTCTCGGAGGTCTTCAATCTCTGCCATCCGGTCTTCGGCCCATAAAACAACCTCTTTATTGACATCGCCAAGCACATCCTTATTCATGTCTAACTCAAAAGCTGATTTCCCAACTTTTAAATCATGCATATTCCTGAATATGAGTTTAATCTTCTCGTAAATAAACTGCTGCAAGGATTTGTAAAAAATCAGCCATCCTACGAGAAAGGATAGCACCAGAAATACAACAACATGCCAAACAGATAGGGAAACCCCGAACAGATAAGCAGTGAGAACCATTAAAGCCGTTAGTGAAACGGCTGCTAATAAAGATGTAATAAAAGCGATAGAAGAAGGACTTCGCCCTGTCATTTAGCTTCGAATTTATAGCCTACTCCTTTTATAGTCTTGATGAAACTGCTTCCAATTTTTTCACGAAGTTTTCTGATATGCACATCAATGGTTCGATCACCTACTACCACGTCATTACCCCAAACAGTGTTTAAAATCACATCACGTGTGAAAACCCGTCCCGGTTTACTTATGAGTAGAGCCAAAAGCTCAAACTCCTTTTTGGGCAAGTTCAGCTCCTTTCCGTCCTGTACAACGAGGTATTTTTCTTTATCGATCACAATGCCACCTGCTTGAGCTCCTCCCGATTCTTGGGTACTTGATCTTTTCCTTCTCAACAAGGCTTGAATTCTCGATAAGAGAACCCTTGGCTTAATAGGCTTCGAGATGTAGTCATCAGCTCCCGCATCAAATCCTGCTATTTGAGAATAATCTTCCCCCCTTGCCGTAAGGAAAGCTATAATGCTGGGCTTTAATGAATCTATTTCTCTGAGTTCTACGCATGTTTCAATCCCATCCATCTCAGGCATCATCACATCCAAAAGAATCAAATCAGGTAAAAAATCCTTAGCAATTTGGATAGCGTCGTGGCCGTTCATGGCCGTTCTCACTCGATAGTCTTCTTTTTCCAGATTGTAACTAATCAAGTCGATTATGTCTTGTTCGTCGTCAACAAGGAGAATTTTCTCTTTTTTCACGTGCAAAGAGCATTATTTGGTAACGTGGCAAAAATAATTCGCGCCTCAGGCTCGGCTGTTAGACTCGAGTTAAACCTGTGTTAATTTCAAAGATAAGAAAGAGACTTCTTACCCATCCCAATTAACATACAGGAAACAATCAAATAACTTATGGGTAAGAAATAATTCACGGTACACTAACTTCCTCAACTTTACTTCGCACCGTCAAAACGGTATATCCAATAATTTAAAAGAAATGAACACTATTTTGAAGCTAAGAAACATGGCAATGATCCTATTAATGGGATCTTTGGTGCTTACATCATGTGATGATGACGATGATGAAGAAACACCACCGCCGGCAAATACAGTAACTAGAATTACTCAGAATACGACTTGGTCTGCCAATGAAATTCAAAACATCAGCGGAAGAGTTGTAGTTAACGCAGGAGTGACTTTAACAATCGAAGCGGGGACTATCATTAAAGGTGCTGCAGGTCAAGGAACTTCAGCTACTGCGTTGGTAGTTGAGCGCGGTGGTAGAATCGAAGCCAATGGAACTGCTGCTAATCCAATCATCTTCACTTCTTCTGCAGACAATATCGCAGTAGGTGAAAAGGTAGGAACTAACCTTGATAGAACAGACAACCAGCTATGGGGTGGTGTTATAATCTTGGGAAGCGCGCCAATTTCTGCTGAAGATGGTGATACTGAAACGAACATTGAAGGAATTCCTGCTGAAGAAGGTTACGGAGTATACGGAGGTGATAATGTAAATGATGATTCGGGTATTTTCCGATATGTATCTATCCGTCACGGTGGAATCTCAATTGGAGATGGAAACGAGATCAATGGTCTTACTCTTGGTGGTGTTGGAAATGGTACAACAATCGAGCACGTGGAAGTATATGCGACACTTGATGATGGAATCGAATGTTTCGGTGGCTCAGTAAACA
>CAZWQX010000238.1:0-3178 GCA_964635965.1 uncultured Cryomorphaceae bacterium | reverse complement strand
TTGCTTCAATGATTGCTCTAGGAGCTTCACTTGAAAATGCCAGACTTGAAAGTGTGAATCAGGGTTATGAATGCGAGGTATCCCTCTTTCCGAATAGCTCTGACAAAAATGTGGTCGCTCATCTCCATCTCACTGAACCAGCCCAAATGGCTTCTGAAGCAGATTTAGTCTTGGCAAGTTCCATACTGCAAAGAGAAACGAATAGGCAATTGGAAGACTCTCCACCTCTTTCAAGAACAGACTTACAGCGTTTAACTAATTTGGGCCCCATCCATGGATCCGAATTATTGATTATCGAAAGAGGGGCGGATTACGACCGCCTTGCCGATTTGATAGCATTTGCGGAAAAATTCAGAATCCTCAACCCAATTGGGCATCAGAACTTTAACGAAGAAATGAGGTGGTCAAAAGAGGAAGCCGAAAGAACAAGAGATGGTATTGATGTCAGATCCGTTGAGCTGACGGAAGGAGAACTTGCCGGATTCAAACTGGCGAGATTTGAAGGCGTAATCGAAAAATTACGCGAATGGAATGGTGGAGATGCGTTTAAAAAATTATCAAAGAAGTCGACAAATTCGGCTAGTGCACTGGGCATTATTATGTCCACGGGATCTACAAGTGAGCATTACCTTAAAGCCGGTATGGACATGGAAAGGGTTTGGATTGCAGCAAACTCCTTAGGAATTGGCTTTCAACCCCAATCACCATTGACCCTGATGCTTCCAAAAATCAACATGCCAACCGATATTACGAAAAAAGAATTGAAAGTGCTGACACAAGCTTCAGACCAACTTCACGAGATTCTCAAACCATATACCTCACAAATACCGATATTCATATTTAGACTATTCTACAAAAAACGCGAAGTTGTCAGGAGTTTTCGCCGAGAGATTGACCGACACTTTCGCTTTTACGAATGATCCATCTGAGGGCATATCGCGCAATTGAGGAAGAAGAGAGCTGTCTTCGTTATGCAGCAGGGCACCGCAAGGTACTTGAAGGCTTTAATTTGGGTAATGTCACTACCAACAGCTACGACTGGGCCTATAATCCACATGTATTTGTAGTTGAAGCAACTGATCGAAACACAGGAGACTTACTAGGTGGTATAAGAATTCAATTAGCTGACGGAAAGACCAATTTGCCTGTTCAAGACGCTGTAACACATTTCGATCCAAACATTAACGACATGGTGAGACATTATGCATTGAATGGTGGGACAGGCGAATTATGTGGATTATGGAATAGTCGATCTTTGGCTCCGAATGTAGGGGTCACACTAAACTTGGTTCTTGCAGGAATGGCTATATGTGAAGCACTTCCGATTACTTCCTTATTCACCATTGTCGCTCAGTATACCATGAAGATTGCGAGGAGGATGGGTTTTCAAGTGGAATCCAGCCTTGGGAAAGATGGGGAATTCATCTACCCGAATAGCAATTACGTTGCTCGTGTGCTCTCGATGGATCCGAATAAATTAGAGCACACCTATCTGTTTTTTAAAGACAAGATTCTTGCATTGAGAGACGACCCCCAACTTGAAAGAGTTGAGGAAGTGGATGATAAAAGAATCATCTTTAGCCACGACTTATCATTAAATAAGATTGATCAAATTGAGTTAGCCTATGAATAAGGTGTTAGCGTCTGCTGTTTTGTTTCTGTTAATCTCCCCTTTGATGAGAGGATCAGAACCATTGGTGATTGATCCGGATTTTGAGTATAAGGTTTTGGACTCAGAAATGTCTGTATTTCATGATGAAACAAATTCGCTCAACTGGGAAGATGTTTTGTTAAAAGAGTTTATACCCAATTCGGACGCAAGACCAAACCTTGGATTTGAATCCGGAGCCGTTTGGGTAAAATTCCGTGTAAAAAACAATTCGAACGATGATAATTTTCGATTACAGATCCATCAACCCGTTCTCGATACTCTGAATTTGTTTGTCCTAAACAGTAACCGACAACTACTTGATCAAAAGACATTTGGGGAAGGATTTGAGTTTGATCACAGGGAATACGAAACGCCCTATTTTCTTTATGATCTTTCGCTTAAAAAAGGAGAATCAAAGAATATCCTGCTCAAGATAGAAACCGCTGAACAAATCGTTTTGCCTGTTTATGTAGCAACACTGAGGGCTTCTCGATGGATGGCGCAAACCACGGACTTATTATTTGGGGCCTATTTCGGTTTGATTATGGCCCTGGCTCTGTATAATCTCTTCATATTCTTCTCAGTAAGAGATAGAAGCTACCTATACTATGTTCTCTACATCATCGCGGTGGGAACAACACAAGCCGTTCTCGAAGGGTACTTTCAACAGTATGTTTGGCCTGATAATTTATGGTTAGCCTCTCGATCGGTTTATCTCTTTACAGCATTTGTCAGCTGCTCTTCCATCCTATTTCTTAGAGACTTTCTCAGAACCAAAGTCTATACCCCAAAATATGATCTTGCAGGCAAAGTAATCTTCGGATATTTCCTGGTCATTGTTATTGCCGTCCTTTATGAAGTTAATACCATCGTGCACATTGCTTCTCAGATTGGGATATCAGTAGTCTCATTTTACATCCTCTTCGCTGGTATCGCAGTTTACAAAAAGGGTTATAAACCTGCTAAGTTTTTCATTATTGCTTGGTCAGTGTTGGTGGCAGGAATCTTTGTATACGCCCTAAAAGACGCAGGAATATTGCCCTCCACCCCAGTTACCAACTATATGCTGCAGTTTGGAAGCGCCATCGAAGCGATAATTCTATCAATTGCACTGGCAGATCGTATTAATATCCTCAAACAAGAAAAAAGTGCATCTCAAGAAGAAGCGCTTAGGGTGTCAAAGGAAAACGAACGCATTGTACGCGAACAAAATATCGTTCTTGAAGAAAGGGTGAAAGAAAGAACCGAAGAGCTGGAAACATCGAATCATAAGCTTAGTGATACCATCAGCGAACTTAAAGACACTCAAACACAACTGGTTCAGGCTGAAAAAATGGCATCTTTAGGTCAACTTACGGCAGGGATTGCACATGAAATAAACAACCCGATCAATTTTGTCAGTGCAAACATCGAGCCTCTGAGGTATGATGTAAAAGATATCCTGGAAGTTCTTGATCGATACGATTCAATAAATAACCCTGATGATTTTGAATTGAAAAAAGAAGAAATCGAAAAGCTCAAAAACGA
>CAZWQX010000237.1:0-3183 GCA_964635965.1 uncultured Cryomorphaceae bacterium | reverse complement strand
GGCGCGCGCGTATATATAAGTAAACCCTGACAATTTCGATTTTCTGCTTGTCAATCCTAGCAGGTACGATTATATCAGCTCCTTGCTCTGCTTCTTTCCTCTTTCCTCTTGCTTCTTCTGCCAGTTTCTCAGCTGCGTAGGCTTCCTCTAATGCTCTTGCCGCTTGCACTTTCTCGGCCGAAACAGCTCTTTTTGCCGCCTCGGCTTCTTTTTCTCTCCTCGCAGCGTCTGATTCAGCTATTTCAATTTTTGATAAGTTTTCACCCTCGATTGCCTTCGCATTGGCTTCAGCAGTTTTGATCCTTTCTTCCTGAAGAGCTTTCGCTTCTCCGATTTTCGCCTGGGCTACGGCATCAGCCGTCTGAATTCGTTCGTTTTGATCGGCTTGGGCTTCACCAATGTTGGCAGTCGCTTCTAAGGAGGCAACTTGAACTCGCTCAAGCTGACTTGCATCTGCCTCACCAATTTTTGCTTTTGCATTTGCATCCGCAACTTGTACCCGTTGGTCTTGGAGTGCTTTTGCTTGACCGATGGCTCCGTCTCGATCTTTTTGAGATACTGATATTATGGCATCATTGATGGCCTTTGCTGCAGCTTCTTTTCCTAACGCTTCGATATATCCTGATTCGTCGTGAATGTCAGTGATGTTTACATTGATCAGCTTCAAGCCTACCTTCTTCAGCTCACCTTCAACACTATGGGTGATATGCGCCAAAAATTTATCTCTATCTGTGTTTATCTCTTCAATATCCATGGAAGCCACAACCAACCTCAACTGACCGAAAATGATTTCCTGGGCGAGATCCTTAATTGCATCGAGACTAAGTCCTAAAAGTCGTTCAGCAGCATTTTGCATAACTGAAGGCTCAGTAGATATTCCAATGGTGAATCTTGATGGGACATTTACTCGAATATTTTGCTTACTCAGCGCATTTATCAGGTTAACTTCAATTGATATTGGAGTCAAATCGAGAAATGAATAGTCCTGAATAATCGGCCAAATGAACGCGGCACCACCATGAACGCATTTTGCCGATGTATCACCTCCCGTTTTTCCATAAACCACTAAAATCTGATCTGACGGACATCTCTTGTATCTCCTGAACATCGAGAACAGAAATACAACCAGGATGAGAACAATTGCCGCGACTAAATAAACTCCTATTGGAGCTCCATCAACAGCCAGTAAAATGGATTTCATGGTTTTAATTTGTTTGGTTAATTAGACGATAGTTTTTCTACTAGTAAAAGTTCTGAACTCACTACTTCCTTCACCCTCACCATAGTAGCAGTCCTTAGTTCTTCCGAAGAGTCTGTTATGGCTTCTAATTCTCTCAGGCTTCCTTGAACTTTGATTTGAATTTTCCCAACGGTTGACCTATTCGCACCTATAGGAAGGTACACTTCTCCTATTTGTCCCACGGCATTTTTTATCCTCAGTGTTCCTGACTGAGCGAGCTTGTGCATCTGATAAAATAACAAAGAGGTACATACCATCATAATCAAGCCAGCAACTGCAGAGACTAGAATGGTCACCACATTGTCATAGCCATTCTGGAGACAAAGAACACCTGTCCATCCGAAAATGGTGAAAAAAGCCACAACATTTTTAAAAGTGAAAAATTGAAAACCGACTCCTCCATCATCAGCATCAAATGCCGTACCGTCAGCTGCCATATCCGCATCACCGCCACCCATAAAGGTGAGAATGAAAATGATAGCGAATATCCCTGAGCCAATAATAGCTATGATCCAATATGCTTGCTGCATAGAAGAAAGGCCTTCAAATAGAGATTGCATGGTTTCGTCTTTACAGTCCTAAATCTAACTAAAAAATGGAATCAAGTTTTGAAATGGAAAACATTGATTAAGGTATTCTGAAGTCTGGCATTAACAAGTTCGAATCGTCATCATTTTGAACCTATAAAAAACATGAGGAGAGGGTATATCTCCAACAACTGTCTTGAATAAGCTGGTTATGACAATTGAACTTTCCTGTAAAGTCATAACTATGTCCATTTTGGTCTCCACATGAGTAAAATTAATTCACGTGCTACCAATTCTCCTTTGCCGTTTGATCTGTTTTCACCGTTGGCCCCTAAAAGGAGTTAACCAGGCTCGCATCCATGCTTAATTAGGTTCAAAATGAACTGTTCATGGGAACAAGGTATTACATCGCTCGATGTTCGGAAGTCCTTTTTTTGAGTTCGTCGTATCTCTCTTCAGCTTTGCGATCAATTTCCTTGGGGTGTTTGAAATTGGTTTCAATATCCCGTAATCGTTGCTCACCACCGAATATGACATTGATCTCCCCATTTTCCAATCCATCCAATGAGATTCGCGCCACCATATTCGGATCATCCATCTGATATGGCATATTGGCGTTTGTCATCATCGGGGTATCCGTGGCTGTAGGGTAAATGGTCATCACGTGAATGGGGAATTGGAATAAATCCCTTCTAATCGCATCAGAAAACTGGCGAACCCCTGCTTTGGTTGCTGCATAAACATTGTAAAATGGCCATGCGATGAAACCTAGTCCCGAGGATACATTAACGATAGCGGCTTCGTCCGATTTCCTCAAAAGAGGAAGGCACTTCTTGGTAAGAAGAATCACCCCAGTGAGATTGATATTAACCTGATTAATGATGTCATGATCGCTTATATCTTCAAGATCCCCCGCACTAACCACACCGGCATTATTGATTAGGATATCCAACTTTCCCCATTTCTCAATAAGAACCTCAATACCCTCTGCGATCGATTCGGGTTTTGACATGTCAGTTACAATCGGGAGAATATTCAATCCTTCGTTTTCTTTTACCAGCTTATCAAGGTCGGTTTTGGTTCGTGCCACAACGGCAATATTCCTTGCGCCTCTTGCTTTTAATTCGTTGAAAAGAGAACGACCGATGCCTTTTGTTCCACCGGTTAGGAGGATGTATTTCGAAGCGTAATTCATATGTGGAATAAACGGAAATCTAGTTTTATCTGATCAATATCTTTTTCACGATTTCTCTGCTTCCATTCGAAATGGCTAAAAGATAAAATCCTTCTTCAAGATCGCTCAAATCAATTTGGTTAGACCTCAAAATTCCTTCTTGCACTCTTTTTCCCTGAACGGTGAGGATCTGATAGCGATCGAATCTATTTTCTTCAGTCAAATCAAGATAAATCAAGCCT
>CAZWQX010000236.1:0-3188 GCA_964635965.1 uncultured Cryomorphaceae bacterium | reverse complement strand
CTCTTCTTCGAGCTGCTCTGCAACATACCACTGAAGGAAATTATGTGTGGCATAATCTTTTTCATCTAAAGTGATATGCACCAATTCGTTAATGCTTTGAGATACAAAAACCTCATGATCAAAAAGTTTCTGGAGCATTTTTTGTAAAGTGCCAAACTCAGTTTCTGGGGCTTTTAAGTCAGAAACAACTTCTGAAAGCAGAATAGCGATAAACGGGAAAAAAGCGTACAAGTATCGGTTTCTAAGCTCGGGGGCAATCCAGTAAAGCCAAACATTAGCAAGGATGAATATCAAACTGAATTGAAGAAGGGGAGAACTTTTAAATACTTTTTTTCTCAGTCCAATTACAAATAAACTCCAAGGTAAGGTCACCTTAATTAGCTGTATGGGAAAGGAATAGAGTGACTCGAGTAAAACACTTCCAGAGGTTTCATTTGCGGATTTTGAGGAGCTTTCCGCCCAGAGATTTAATAAGAAACCTCTCGCATTTTCGGATTCATCGTAGAACAGAAAATAGGCCAAAATAGGCGAGGCAAATACAGCTATTCCCACTAGGTGTTCAATGGAGAAGAGCTTTTTAAACTCTCGATTCCAAAGGAAATAGCTGAGCAGTGTTAATCCTTGGAATGCCAAGGAAGGAAGTCCCTTGGTCAAAAAACCGATTGCAGTAAGCAGGTAAGAAACACCAAAGAGCAGCAGGTACTTCTTTTTTTGATAGAAGTAGAAAATAGAGATGACCTGAATGAAAACAACCAAAGAATAAAACAGGTCGATTTCACCTGAATTAATGGCACCGTAGTAGAATAAGTCGCCAAAAGTGAGAAAAACTAGCGCTGCGATAATTCCTGTTTGCGAATCCTTGTTACGCTTGACTATTCCATAGATCAGAAAAGCAATAATCCATAATGACAAAACACCTGGTAATCTCACCATAAATGGTGAATAGGAACCCGTGATAAGAAAACCACTGGCGAGTACCCAATTGTATACAGGGGGTTTGTTGTAATAGGGCTCTCCGTGGATGGTAGGAATCAAAGGATTACCACCCTGATAGCACTCTATTCCGACTACCGCTCTTCGGGGCTCTTCCGCTCTTAACCCAATCACATTATTGAACCCAAAGTACCCTGCTAAGAGTATGGAAATCACTATTAAGAGTTCAATTCGTGTAGTCTGGTTCACTGGCTTCGAAGTTGGGAATTTTCTTTCATTGCTCTATCATTTGACTGCGAAAACACCTCCATGGAATTCTTTGGGAATCTCGGACAACGCTTTTTAGATCACTGTCGTCAAGTGATTGTTGCAACTCGATTCCTTATCTTTCAAGAGCGAATTGGAAAATTGATTATGAGAAACCGAACATTGATTCTCTTTCTTGCAGGGATGGTATGGCTGACGTCGTGTAAAGAGGATAGTGAAGATCCCCCCAATTCTAATCCACCTGATGTAACGGATACGACAGCTGCCGTGAATGTAAACTTGGATGAATTGCCTTACGAGAATCTATCTGAGTATAATTTCTTCATTGGAGATCAAATGTCAGATTTGATTCCCAACGAAGGCGTATTGCTTTATGAACCAATTACGCCGCTCTTTACGGACTATGCCAAGAAATCCCGATATGTGTGGATGCCTGAAGGTACTTCAGCCTCTTATGTAGAAGATTTCGAAACCTTCAGTTTCCCCGATGGAGCAGTGCTCATCAAGAACTTTTACTACGATGAAGTGCTACCGTTTAATGAAAAACGCGTGATGGAAACACGTATCATTTTTAAGAGAAATGGTTCATGGGAGTTTGCCGAGTATATTTGGAACAACCAACAAACCGAAGCCACTTTTGATTTAGATGGTCGAAGCATTCCAATCGAGTTTGTCAGAGAAAATGGAGAGACCATTGCGTTCAATTACCGCGTTCCTTCGGAGCCAGAGTGCTTGACATGTCATAAAATTGACACCGAACCGTGGCCGAACGGACCGAAGCCTCAAAACTTAAATTCAGATTTAGAATACCAAGAGGGTATCATGAATCAATTAATGAAGTGGGCTGAAGTTGGTTATTTGGACCCGACATATCCTGATGACATTGAGACCATTGTAGATTGGGAGGACGAAACTGCCGATTTAAGAAGTCGTGTTCGTTCTTATTTAGATGCCAACTGTGGACATTGCCACAAGGAGAATGCACATTGCGCCTATCGAAATATTCGCCTCGACTATAAGGATAATGACAGGGATAATAACCTTGGAATCTGCGTTCCTTTTGATGAATTTGTTCCAGGTCAGCCACTGACAATAGAACATATCATTGAATCGGGAGACGCTTCTGCCAGCATGCTGGTTTACCGAATGAGCTCAGAAGAGGAAAACGTACAAATGCCCCTTATTGGTAAATCCTTGATCCATGAAGAAGGATTGGACCTAATTACCCAATACATCAATTCACTTGAACAAACCTGCCCATAAAAACCAATTAAAATGAAAAAACTTTACATCACCTTGACATTCGTGTTTTCGATTGCTCTCCTTTCTGCCCAGAATACTTGTAGCGAAGCTTTAGAGGTTCAAGCGGGGCTCCACCAGGTTGAAGCAATTCAAGGGACAGAAATTCCCTTTCCTATATGCGCAGCCAATGGAGAAGGAGCAGAGCGAGGAATGTGGTACATCTACCAACCTTCTGATACATTCAACTTAGTAATCACGACTTCACTTATTCAAAATGCAGGCATAGATACTCGATTTCACGTCTACATCGGTGAATGTGGTGATTTAGAATGTGTAGGCGGTGATGATGATGATGGTTCAGTGTACTTGTCTTACGATGCGATAGATGTTTTTCCTGAAAATGCCTATTACATAGCTTTTGATGACCGATGGGATGATGATGGATTCGTATTTGAGTTAATTGAAAATGAATACGTACCGCCACTTCCTGAGCTTTTCAGTTTTACACCGGAAGGCTTCACTCTTGATGGGACTTTCCGAGGAACTGTTGATATGAATGGAGACAATCTGGATGATCTTTTAGCCATTCAGAATAACTCTGTGAATATCCTCTTACAAACAGAATCGGATTTTGAATCTGAATCAGTACCAACAGACCCTGCTGCAAATATGCCGTCTTGGAGCTTGGCAGCGGGAGATGTTGATGGCAACGGATGGAATGATTTAGTATATGGAGGGGGATCAGG
>CAZWQX010000235.1:0-3227 GCA_964635965.1 uncultured Cryomorphaceae bacterium | reverse complement strand
CAGCTAGCTGTGGTGACAAAAGGATTAATATCAAATATGGAAAGCCCTATTAATTCTGTCTTTTTGTAGCCAATGGTCTTGCAGAACTTTTCGTTGGAGAAAACAATCGTGGCATTTCTATCTACCCAAATACACTCATAGGGCAAATTGTCGATGAGCCATGAGTTGACCAAGGAGGCGTCTTCATTTTTCATTTAAGGAAGTCTTAAGCCTCAAAAATGGTGATATTATTTCTCATATATGAGAATTTTCCTAATAAATGGAATTATATAGTAACACACAAATCCATAAGAGACTGATAAAGAGCGTAATGCCATTTGGCATAAGAATAGTCTAAAGACATACCATGAAACGATCAAAATTCCTAAAGACATCATTCTGGACCGGAGCTGCGTCAGTAGCCGCTCTTTCGGCAGTAGCTAGCGCTAAGAAATCATCAGCGAAAGCTTCAACGGAAAAGAATGTTGGCTTTAATCACTTACCAAACAAAGAGGACAGAACAATGAATACAGTATTGCACAAATCAGATTCAAGGGGATTGGCCAACCACGGATGGCTTCAGTCAAGACACACTTTCAGCTTTGCCAACTATTACAATCCTGAAAGAATGAATTTCGGAGCACTGCGTGTATTGAACGACGACAAGGTAGCTCCCGGAATGGGTTTCGGCACTCACCCTCATAGAGATATGGAAATTATTTCCATTCCATTAGAAGGAGACCTTAAGCATCAAGATGATATGGGTAATTCTACCGTGATCAAACAAGGTGATATACAGGTGATGAGCGCGGGAACGGGAGTTCGTCACTCAGAGTTCAACAAGAACAATGATCAAGACGTGAAATTCCTGCAGATATGGGTTATTCCCAATGAGCAAGGAGTTTCTCCTAGATACGACCAGATCACATTAAAGGAGGACGATCGGAAAGACAAAATCCAACAAATCCTTTCTCCAAAGCCTGAAGATGACGGTGTTTGGATTCATCAAAATGCGTGGTTCAGCTTGAGCAGTATGTCTGCCGACAAGAATCTTGAATACAAATTGAATGACTCAACCCAAAATGGAGTTTACGTATTTGTCTTGAAGGGAGAATTGACGGTAGATGGTCAAGAGCTAACCGACCGCGATGGATACGGCCTTTGGAACCGTGATAGCATCTCATTAGAAGCCAAAGCAGATACAGATATCCTCATCATGGAAGTTCCCATGAGTTAAATCGATTTTCAACTTAAACACATAAATCAAAACAAAAATCAATAATGAAAACTTCAAAAATTCTCCTGGTAGTTGCCCTTTTCATCGGAAGCCTATTTTCTGCTTCCGCTCAGGAAAATCCAAATCCAAACAATGATCCTTCATTGGCCGGGAGCCAGCTGTTAGATCCAGATGATCACATTCTAATTCTGATTGATCACGAAGGACAAATGGCTTTTGCCGTGCAAAATATCGATATACAGACGCTTAGAAACAACAGTGGTTTAGTAGCCGCAACAGCAAGTCTTTTCGATGTAAATACTGTCGTTACAACAGTAGCAGAGAAATCATTCAGTGGTCCGATATTTCCTGAAATCAGAGAATACTTCCCCGATGATTCTGAGTACATCGATCGTACTACCATGAATTCATGGGAAGACAAGCGCATCGTTGAGGCGGTAGAGAAGTCAGGTAAAAAGAGAATCGTACTCGCAGGACTTTGGACAGAGATCTGTATCACTCTTCCCGCTCTTTCAGCGCTGGAAGATGGATATGAAGTTTACTTCATCGAAGATGCCTGTGGTGGGGTCTCTGAATCAGCGCACAACATGGCAGTGGAACGAATGATTCAAGCCGGAGCTGTGCCGATTACTTCAATGCAATATTTACTTGAGCTTCACAGAGATTGGGCTCGTTCCAGCAAGTACGTTGAAGTAAACGACCTCGCAAAGCGATATGGTGGCGGATACGGTCTTGGTATCGATTACATCAAGACCATGCAGAAGTGGTCTGAAGAAGAAAAATAAGATTGTTGACCCATGCGCTTCCGTTCTGACTTCAGGATGGAAGCGCTCTAAACCCCAAAAGACATGAAGACAGCTATTAAAACCTCTCTACTATTGATAGCTATATTCCTTGGAGCTTGTTCTACAAACTCAGACAAGTCAGCCCATAAGGTCCTTGATCCTGAACAGGCTGCCGACTTAATCTTGGTAAATGGGAAAATTGCCCAAGGGACAACAGAGGATGCATTTGTGGAAGCAGTAGCCATCAAGGATGGAGTCTTTCAAGCAATTGGAACCGACGCTGATATACTTAAGTTAAAAGGTGCTGATACCGAGGTTATTGACGCAAATGGTAAAACCGTTATTCCGGGTTTGAATGATAGTCATACCCACGTTGTTCGTGCAGGATTGAACTACAACATGGAGCTTCGCTGGGATGGTGTAACTTCCTTAAAGGAAGCCATGGAAATGCTAAAGGAGCAAGCAGCCAGAACTCCTGAAGGAGAATGGGTGCGTGTTGTAGGTGGATGGACTGAGCATCAGTTCGAGGAGAAGAGATTGCCAACGTTAGAGGAAATTAATGAAGCTGTACCGGACAAACCCGTCTTTATCCTTTACCTCTACAGTCTTGGTTACATCAACAAAAAAGGGATTGAAGTTCTTGGATACGATAAAGACACCTTCTACTACGGTGGTGAAATTGAGTTGGATGAGAATGGTGATGTGACAGGCTTTTTGGTTGCCAAACCAAGTGCATTACTACTGTACAGCACTTTGGTGAAGCTGCCAAAACTGTCTCGTGAAGATCAAATCAACTCCACGAAACATTACATCCGCGACTTAAATCGATTGGGTGTTACCAGTGCCGTAGATGCCGGAGGAGGGGGACAATTTTTTCCCGATAACTATTCCGTTGCTAAGGAACTCGCTCAAAAAGGTGAGCTAAATCTCCGTATTGGCTACTACCTATTTGCTACAACTAAGGGAACTGAATTGGATGATTTTCAAAAATGGACCAGTGAAGAAGAGATTGGTAAAAACGACGATAGAATGCGTCCAAATGGTTACCATATGTGCGGTGCAGGCGAGAACATCGTATGGTCTGCGGCAGACTTTGAAAACTTCATGGAGCCTCGTCCCGTTCTGGCAAAGCTCATGGAAAAAGAGCTAACCGAAGCCATTACCATGTTTGCCAAAAACAAGTGGCGATTCCGTGTTCACGCAACCTACGAAGAAACTATCACACG
>CAZWQX010000234.1:0-3230 GCA_964635965.1 uncultured Cryomorphaceae bacterium | reverse complement strand
TCTTCGAATACACAAACAGTAATCAAAACGGTCAACTCTAATCAGGGAAGGTCATAAAACTCCCGAGCCAAACAAAAAACGCGAGACTCTTTGAGCCCCGCGCTTCATTTTATAAGACAGCCTGCATTCCACATTGCAAACTATACATTTCACATTGATCTTAGACTTCCGCCTTCTCAGGAACGTTTTTCAAATGTTTCGCTAAGAATTCTTCCATGGCATTGTAGAATTCAAATCGGTTCTCCTCGTTGCGGAAACCATGGCCTTCATTATCCTTAACAAAGTATTCTACCTCTACTCCTCTTTCTTTCATGGCAGCAACCATCTGGTCGCTTTCGTCTTTGTTTACACGAGGGTCCATTGCACCTTGAGCAATGAATAACGGAGCTTGAATCTTATCGGCATGGAATACGGGTGAAGCCTCTCGCAACATCAATGAATCCTCTGGATTAGTCGGGTCACCCACCATTTCGTACATCATTTTCTTAAAAGGTTCCCAGTAAGGTGGTATGGTACCCATAAAGGTGAATAGGTTTGAAACACCCACATAGTCTATTCCACAAGCGTAAAGCTCAGGAGTGAAGGTCATTCCTGCCAAAGTTGCATATCCTCCATAGCTTCCACCATAAATAGCCACTCGATCTTTATCGGCGATTCCTTTTTCAACCAACCAGTTTACGCCATCAGAAATATCGTCTTGCATTTTCTTACCCCATTCACGGAATGAAGCCTCCCAGAATTCTTTTCCGAATCCAACGGATCCACGGAAATTCATTTGCAATACTGCATAACCCCTATTTGCCATAAACTGTACTTCAGGATTAAATCCCCAAGAATCGCGCGCCCAAGGGCCTCCGTGAGGATTAATCACCACGGGAAGGCTTTTAGCCGTTTCCATAGTGTATCCCGCTGGGAGCGTAAGGTATCCGTTGATCGTTAAACCATCGCGACTTTGATACGTGATGGGTGTCATTGAGGCCATGTGGTCTTCGTTGATCCAAGGTGATGGATCGCCGATGTAAGAAAGTTCGTCTGTGTTTCTATCGTAAAGGTGGTAATCACCTAAAGACTTGTCGCCGTAAGTTCTAACGATAAACTTGTCCTCCTCGTCGGTACTGGAAGTGGTGTATATTTCCATCCCCGGAAACTCCTTGGTTAATTTCTGATAGATCTTCTCGAGATCTTGATCAAAGAAGTGAAGCTTCTGCTTAAGGCCTGTGTATGAGACAACGGTCAACTTCTTATCCTTGCGACTGTAGTTCAAACCACTTACATCGAAATCGGGGTCTTCATAAAGCACCTCTGTCTCCTCTCCTGTTTTGGGATCAAAAATCACAATGGCCATCTTGTCTCTTCCCAAGTTACTGCTCGCATAAAGCATCTTGTTATCAAAGGTGAAGAAGGCAGGAGACATTGTTTCTTTGAAGTTGGTTGTTAAGACTGTTTCAAAGGGTTCATCCTCTGAATCGCGGAAAAGCAAAGAGGTGCTAACCCCATCGCTGGTCATGGCAACACGAAGTTTACCATCGTGATCGGTCATCCATCCTGTGATATTCCCCGGGTTTTCCATGATCATTTCCATTTCACCTGAATTGATGTCGAGACGATAAGGATCAAACACTTGGGGGTTTCTTTTATTTAAACCGATGATCATGTGATCCTTATCTTCTGGAAGGTCATCAATAATTTGGGTGCGCACTCCTTCAATTCGGGTAAGCGGAGTCAACTCACTACCATCCGGGTCTACTGCCACGAGGTAGAAATTCTCATCTCCGTTATCGTCTTTGAGGTAAACGATACGGTTGTCATTCGCCCAGAAGTAACCTGCTATATCGCGATCTGTCTGTTCGGTAATACGAACCGCTTCATCGCTTCCCACTTCTTTTACGAAGATGTTCATCCGCGTTTCCCAAGGGGCTCGGTATGAATAGTACTTTCCATCAGGAGAGATTTGGAAGGAAGACATTTCGGGATTTTTGAAAAAATCCTCAACCGGAATTTCAGGAACATCCATTCGGGCAGTTTCGTTCATTTCTTTTGATTCTTTTGTGGTTTCGTTGCAGGCACCCAAGCCAAGCGCTATGGTCACCATCATCAACAAGACTGGTCTTTTCATGTTCAATGATTTTGCACGAAGTTCTTTAAAATCGGATCTAAAAAGCTGGAATTAGGATGAACGGAAGGATAACTTTTCGAAAGGAATCCGTTACACCTAAATCGGCTTGCACTTATTCTTTTATTAGCATGATTTAAATTACGATCGAACTTAATGGAATCTCTCCCAAATTTAATTCGCCAGTGCACTCTTTGCAATCCCAACCTTCCTCTCGGACCAAAACCCATATTAAGCGGAAATCCAAAAAGTAAAATCGCCATTGTCAGTCAGGCTCCGGGACGAATAGCTCACAACTCAGGAATACCATTTCAAGACCCAAGCGGGAAGAACTTACGCCGTTGGCTGGGGGTTGATGAAAGTACCTTCTACAACGAAGACTTTTTCGCCATTGCACCTATGAGTTTTTGTTACCCGGGTAAAGGGAAAGGAGGTGATCTTCCACCTAGACCTGAATGCGCCCCAAAATGGCATCACGAGTTGTTTCCTTATCTGGAAGGCCTCAAACTGAAATTATTAATCGGGCAATACTCCCAAAAAGCCTACTTGGGTTCAAATCGAAAATCGACTCTCACCGAAACGGTTAGAAACTTTGAGGATTACTTGCCTGAGTTTTTGCCTCTTCCCCACCCTTCGCCCCGAAATGGAATATGGCAGCGTAAGAATCCATGGTTCGAAGCAGAAGTCGTGCCCGTTTTGCAAAAATTGGTCAGGCAAACCTTATCTTAGTTAATGAACCTATGAGCGAATCAATTAAACGAACGATTATTGAACGTTTGGAGAATGATCTCCATGAGAAAATCGGTTTGATTGAAGCTGAGCTAAAAGAATTGGAGGAATCGAGAAACAATGAGTCAAAGAGCACCGCGGGTGACAAACATGAGGTGGGTCGTGCTATGGTCCAGAACGAAATGGAATCTCTGGGAAAGCGGTTTTCAGAAATTAAGGAAAGAATCTCGATGCTCTCAGCCATTGACTTGACGAGCTCCGAAAAAGTAAGGAGCGGAAGTCTGGTAACCACAACCAATGGCAAATACTTTTTGGCTATCGGTCAAGGAAAATTGGAGTTAAGCTCAGAAATCTACTGGGTGATTTCTCCCGCCTCACCCATTGGCCA
>CAZWQX010000233.1:0-3244 GCA_964635965.1 uncultured Cryomorphaceae bacterium | reverse complement strand
AATTGGGGTGATTTTCTCATGAAAAGATTGAACATTGAAGAATTCATGCCGTACTTCTTGGAGCATGCTTTTTATTCAGATGGTACTGAGACCTTCACCGTTGAATTTAGGTTCCCTTTCTCAACCCGAAGATTTGCGACTATCGTCAACAAGGTTGATAAAAAGTATGTTGATTACTTTGTGACTCATGAAGAGGCTGAGGCATTTATTCAGGCTGGCTCAGAGCAAAAAGAATTTGTTGCGTTGGCTATCGTTGACAAAGCCAAAGGCAAGGAGGGTATTATCTGGTACAACATGCAATACAGTAAAAAAGAGATTTATGACTTATGCATGAAGTACATCAAGGCGTTTGTCTTTGCTCCCGATGTGAATCCAAATTTGAGTGTATCCAAAGGAAAGGATTGAGCCTTGACTTTTTCTTTTTGTGGTTATCTTTGAACTATATCATTAAACGTTTTAACTGATATGGCTAAGAAAAAGGGACGTTCCCAAGAAAAACAAACCAATGATGTCGGCAGGCCAAAAGCAGATTTTCAAAAAGAAATAAAAGAGGGAATCATACCTACAGATTGGCATGATCAAATATTGACTCTTTATAACCAAGGAGCTTCTGACATAGAAATAAAAGCCTTGATATCAAAATGGCGAGGCAAGTTTTCAAATGACTTATGGGATCGATTAATGAAAGAAGATGAAGAATTTTCGGAAACCATTAGTCGAGGAAAGCTTTTGAGTGAGGCCTGGTGGCACAAAAGAGGCCGGATTAACTTAGGAAACGCTGATTTTAGGCATCAATTATGGTACATGAACATGAAGAATCGATTTGGTTGGACTGATAAAACCGAGTTATCTGGTAATGCTGATGAGCCATTGAGAATAATTACTGGAATGAAAGTCACTTGATTTTTAAAACTAAAATCATTAGTTTTACGTATACATTTTAAAGCATGAAACATGAAGAAAATCAAAATCTTTTCTTTCAGTTATGCCCGGACGGGACAATTTAACGCAACCTTTTGCAACGAAAAGAGCCTTAGAGCTGCTTTAAACGCAGTATTGGGTTTCTTGGTAGTTCAAAAAAAGCCCACATTTCGCCCACGAATAGGAAGGAGGGTGGTGTGGAATTAAGAGTTCTGAACATGCATGCCGGTATAGGAGGCAATAGGAAACTATGGACTGATTGTGAGGTCACCGCAGTAGAGAAAGATCCCGTAATTGCTGAAGTGTACAAAGCACTTTTTCCCAATGACACAGTGATTGTCGGCGATGCTCAGGAATATCTCATAAAGCATTTTCAAGAGTTCGACTTTATTTGGGGTTCACCTCCTTGTCCATCTCATTCCAGGATAAATACAGATGGGAATCAGCCTCCCAGGTATCCTGAAATGAGTTTGTACCAAATCATCATATTTCTATCGAATAACTGGTTCAAGGGAAAGTACTGTATTGAAAACGTCATCCCATACTATGAGCCACTTATCCCACCAAGTATTAAGCTAGATCGGCACTACTACTGGACCAATTTTAAGGTGACGCACTTTAATGATTTCACTGAGTGCAGCTCAATCGAATATCAGAATAACAAAGAGCGATTCGGATTTGACATATCGGCTACTAAGATCGAAGACAAAAGAAAGTCACTGAGAAATCTTGTAGATCCTGCCGTAGGCCTTCACATTTTCAACGCAGCGAGAGGAATCATCACGCAAACAACAAGCGAAACACTATCCCTATTTGATACCCCCACCAAAACCACAGTAAAATGAGACAAAGAAAATTTCGAGCAATTCGAATGCATGGAGAACCAGGAGAATGGACTGAAGGTATGCTTGTCCGTGTCAGTTCAGGCACAACCTATTTCATTATCCCAGAAGGAAATCTTTCGTACGCAGATGGCAACGACTCTATCCATGAAATTGCATTTGAAGTGGACCCAAAAACCATTGGTGAGTTCGTGTGCTCAATAGACGGGAAAAACATATTCGAAGGGGATTTGATACTAACATCATTTTCCATGTACCAAGTGGTTTACTACCGATGTGGATTTTACCTGGTTCACCATGACTCAGCATTAAAAGGCGAGAAATGGGGTCCAATTTCACGAATGTTCGATTCTGATACCAAAGACATATTCAAGGACATGGAAATAGTCGGCACCATCCACGACCAAACAGAAAAGGAAAGGAGGGGAGAGGGGTGAGGCTGTATAGCGGACAAATAGTGCCAGAGATGAATCAAGAGATAGCTCTTTTCATCAAAGACCTCAGAGTCAACAAAGAATACTCATGGAGGTCTGTTCACAAAGCATTCCAGGTGGTATACATCGATCCAAAGGATTACTGGAAGAACGCATCAATCACTGAAGCTTTTGAGAATAGTGAAGAGTTGCGGAATACTTTCAAGTACGACCCAGAAGCACCACATGGGCATCAAATAGATGGTAGAGACTTATGCGATGCAGCTATGGAATTTTTAGGAGAATTAGAAAATCAAGGATGGAACTAACCACCCCACACACTAAATATTGAGAGATGGAAGTACATGAATTAAATGAAATACAGAAAATCCAATTTGAAGGAAATTGGATGCGGGTAGATGAATTGTATGTAAAGAGCAATGAATACTTGTTTCTTGAATCTGGTGATGAAAAGTTCTGGATACCAATATCTGGATACAATGAACAAGCCGGAACCATAGGCCAAGTCTATTGGGATGAAATTCAAAAGGAATCTGAAGTGTATAAATCTTACAAATCCCAATGACCCCTACCCAAATATTCGGCCCACACTTAAGAGACATGATGGAGTATGTTGGGTTGTTGAAAACTGAAGAAGGAAAGCAATTAATCCGTGAAGGCGTTGACTCAGTCCTTCATAGGAATACTATGTATAAAGATTTGCGGTTTCACAAACTTATAGACCAAGCCCACACCTTCCTATCCCAACCCATGCAAGAGAGCTGGTTTGTGAGACCTGCTAAACCGAAATGTAGCCATTGTGAGAATCATAATTGTGGAAACAATGAGCTAGGATGTGGTCTTATTGAAGACTATGAGGCTTGGCAAAACTGGCAGCCCCTTTTCTTAGGAGAGTGGAGATTCGATAGTGACGGCGATTTGATGAAGCTTGATAAAGAAAGGAACATTTGGAAAGTGATTGCGGATAAAGAGGAATGGGAATCCTTCAAAGACCTCAACGCCTTCGCCCTTCACTGCGCTGCTAAAAACATACCACTAGAATTAAAC
>CAZWQX010000232.1:0-3407 GCA_964635965.1 uncultured Cryomorphaceae bacterium | reverse complement strand
TTGAATGTCTGTTTCAGAGCCTTTGACAGGATAATGGAAAAGTATGGCATAGAAAAGATTAAAACCATCGGAGATTCCTACATGGCAGCTGGTGGTATCCCGGACCCGGCAGTCGGTAAACCATCCGCTGTTGTACGTGCTGCATTAGACATGCAAAGAATCATGACAGAACGAAAAACGGAGCGCATGGTCGAGGGCGGACCTTTTTTCGAAATGCGTGTGGGTATTCATACAGGTCCTGTTGTTGCCGGTATTGTTGGCTTGAAAAAGTTCCAGTACGACATCTGGGGTGATACGGTCAACATCGCAAGTCGGATGGAAAGTAGCGGAGAAGTAGGAAAGGTTAATATATCAGGTGCCACTTATGGCCTGATCAGCAGGGTAGAGGAATTCGAATTTGAACATCGAGGGAAGGTAAAGGCAAAAGGTAAAGGAGAAATGGAGATGTATTTTGTGGAGCAAACTATGACTGACAACTCTAAAACGGAGGAATCACTTGGAGAAGAAGCGAACATGTTCGTATTGGGTTCAGGAAATGATTCCATGAAACCGGTGGATCTGAAAGGGCTACGTATCCTATTGGTCGAGGACAATGATTTTAATGTGATGGTAGCTCAGGATGAACTCAATGAGACCATTGAGGAGGTTGTTATCGATCATGCTCAGAACGGGAAGATCGCTGTGGAAATGATCAGAACAACCGATTATGATTTGGTGCTAATGGACATTCAAATGCCTGAAATGAACGGCTATGAAGCTACCAAGGCTATTCGTGAAATGGGTGATAGGCGCTCTGACACACCTATCATCGCAATGACGGCTAATGTTATGAAAGCCGAAGTTCAACGCTGCATGGAAGCCGGAATGAATGGCTTCGTTCCGAAACCGTTTAAACGCGAAGAACTATTAGCAACGTTCCAAAGTGTTCTTGGAACAAAAGGTGCTAATGAATCTTAAGAATAGCAATATACAAGTGGGGAAGGAGTCAACTTAGCATTCAATTGGACAGATCAAGTAAAGCGGTAGTGGTCTGCACTAAACATACTATCCATGCGTTTCTGAAATTGTATTTTAGTCAAAATGAGATGAGAAAAATCTTGTAATGAAAGTAAATCTCCTGTTGTTCTTGAGTTTTATTATTTCCCAATCGGTTTCCTCTCAAACCTCGGTGGAAACTGATATTGCTGAATTGAACAGGATCTTCGTGAAGCTCATGAGCAATGGTCAAAGTGAAGACGTTGCTGAAAAAGTGCTGTTTAGCTATGAAGGCTGCGACCTATTGATTGAAAAACTGCGGAGGGATATCACCACTGATAATCTGATAGCTCATAATGTGTATTATGTGCATGCCTCTGTTGTAGAACCTTCTCACGTAAAGGGCAAATGGGAACAAACCCATACCTACGAGCCTGAGAAAGGTCGATTCAGAATGGGCATTCGTCCTCGCCAGGATGGTATGATTACGAAAACACCCATACCACTTAATGAGACCCAAAAACAAGGACCTAGTGACTGGACCCACGCCGTGCCTTTGGGAGAGTGGAACGATCGGGAGCTACTCGCAGATCTCCATCGGGCCAGAGACCTTTTGAGAAAGGTAATTTCAGAATTGAAGTCAGGCTGTCCTGAGTCAGTAAAAAAGGAACAAGAACGCATCGTGAATGACATTCTTTCGCAACAGTATGCAGATTATACTGAAGAAGCCAGAACACTGGGAAAAGAGCCTGAACAAGTTGAAATAGAGGAGGCAGAAGAACCGGTAGAAGTGAATCATAGGAGCATTGTAACGGATTTCATGAGCCTCGATGAAAAACCAAGTTTTCCGGGCGGGAAAGAGGAGATGTTGCGTTTCATTGAGAGAAATTTAAAGTATCCATCGGAGGCCAAAGACGCAGGTATCGTTGGAACGGTTTATATTGCGTTTTCAGTAGATACTGATGGTAGTTTGAGTGATTTTTCCGTGCTCAGAGGCACACATTCATCTCTTGATGAGGAAGCCCTTCGGATCGCCCAATTAATGCCCAAATGGGAACCGGGAAAAAACGAGGGCAAAGTGCTGAAGGCATCCTCGATAATGCCTGTCAAGTTTGAACTATAGCAAAGTTCACCCATACTTGAAGAAAGAACCTGCAGTTAAGCAGAAATGGAAGATATCAGACTCACCGGAACAGCTATGGAATTCATTGAGAAAATAACAATGAAATAGAAGTAAAAAGCGTTTGGCACTGCGGATGTGGTGTTTAAATATTGGCTCGGGCGAACTGGCCAAACCGTTCACTGAAAATTGAAAATAAGATACATGAGCCTTCGATTGATCTTACTATGCATTCTTACCATAAATGTCTCATGCCATCACAACGGAAGTGAAGAAGCTGTTGAAGAATCAAGGAACAAATTCGAAGATTCGTCGGCGAATAACGAAAAGAATGATTGGGCTGAATCATGCAATGTTTCTTCTGAATTCATTGAATTCATATCTGTTCTGGAGCAAGACAACTATAAAATTGATAAGGCACCGCAAATTGACACGCTCAAATTTCAAACCTTAGAGGATCTTAGAGTAACTAGATCGCGGAATTTTCTATCTGAGGATTTCAGTGTCGTACTCGCAAAAAGACAATCTCCACTCAACAGAATGGAAGGAAACTGGTTTCCCAACTTTCATGTCTTTGAAATCTGTTTTGAAAGCGATCAAATGGCCACTCACGCCGAAAAGGACCTGAATGCTTTTATCAATTCAGATGATATTTACAATTCGAAGAACTATGATTATATAGTGCGGCATGGAAACAGAATAGTGTATGTGACATGCAAAGCCAAAATATTCGAAGATCACGCCTTCAAATACCAAAGTATTATAGAAGACATAGTAAAAAGCCAAGATGAATCTTAACGGAAAAAAATTTGTGACTATTGAGAACAGTAGTGGATTATCGTCACACGAAACGATATTTCATTATTCTCAGCAGGGAAAGACGATTACAGGAAAATACAGCGGAGGTTCAATTTTAGAAGGGTTTATAATCGGAAAACAAACGAATGATTCAGAAATTGAACTGCTATATCAATGCTTAACCGTCGAAGGGAAATTAAAAGCAGGCGAATCAAAAGGAACCATTTCGGAAACAAAAAATGGAAAACTGAAATTGGAATTTGATTGGAACTGGCTTAACGGAGATTTATCCGGAGGAAAATCGGAATACATAGAAATTGACCATTAGACGCCTTTGAAAATGCAAAATGCTACCTTATAGTGATTAATGTGAGTTCAAGCATCTGACCCTTGTGCGTCTTAGTAGTAATAACAATCAGAGCCTCCACAATGACCAAAATCAAGTTAAGAAAAGCAGCTATTGAAGACAGGGCAACTGTTATTGGCTTGGATTACGGGCTTGATGCCGAAGAAC
>CAZWQX010000231.1:0-3408 GCA_964635965.1 uncultured Cryomorphaceae bacterium | reverse complement strand
CGTCAAAATGATCTATGGTTTTTGGACCAATATCTAACCCCATCCATCCATCGGGGATTTTCATTGTTTCACAAACGTCGGTACTCGCATCGTTTCGAAATTCATCCGCGATCAAGGTATCCTGTGGTAAATGAATGGTCACTCCTTTTTGCTTAGCCTTCTCTATTAGCCTGGTGGCCGTTTCTAAATATTCCTCTTCAAAGAGTGAATTTCCAATAGTACCGCCCATTGCCTGAACCAATGTGTAGGCCATTCCTCCCCCAATAATTATGTCATGAACCTTGTCTAGTAGGTTCTCCACCACAGTAATCTTGGTGCTAATCTTTGCGCCTCCGATTATGGCCAAAACAGGTTCTCGCTCGCTATTCAGGGCCAAATCCATGTTTTCAATTTCCTTTCCCAAGAGCAGTCCAAACATCTTATCCGTTGGGAAGAACTTAGCTACAATGGTTGTTGAGGCGTGCGCTCTGTGGGCAGTCCCAAAGGCGTCGTTGATATAACAATCGCCGTGCTCAGCGAGCTGACCGGCGAAAAACTCATCTCCCTTCGTCTCTTCATTATAGAATCGAAGATTTTCAAGAAGCAAAACCTCACCTCCCTTTAGTGCTGAAGACATCGCTCTTGCCGCGTCACCAATACAATCGGAACTGAAAAGAATCTCCTTCCCCAACTTTTCAGAAAGCGTTGGAATGATATGCTTCAGTGAAAACTCTTCAGCAGCTTGCCCTTTTGGTCTTCCCAAATGCGACATTAAAACAACTGCACCGCCTTCACTCAACACGTGTTTTATTGTTGGCAATGCTGCTTCGATTCGCGTTGCATCCGTTACGTTGCCCTCTTTATCGAGAGGGACGTTAAAATCAACTCTAATGAGAGCTCTCTTACCGGAAAAACTATAATCTTGGATTCGATTCATTTCTACAGGTTTGGCGACAAAATTAAAAATCTAGACTAGCAAGCCGAGCTAATAAGGCAAGGATAATTTCTATTTTTGGCGGATACCAAGAAACGTGAGATTTCAAGACATAATAGGTCATAAAGCACTCAAAGAATCATTGGTTCAGATCGTGAGAGATGATCATCTAAGCCATGCCCTTCTTTTTGCAGGGCCTGAAGGGAGCGGGAATCTCGCCCTAGCGCTTGGGTTGAGCGGATACCTCCTTTGCAAAAACCGCACTGAGCACGATCGTTGTGGTGTATGTCCCGACTGTAAGCAGCTCGATAAATTAACTCACCCTGACCTGCATTTTTCGTTTCCCTTCTTGTTGAAAGACAAAATCAAAAACTCTGATACCTTCCAAAAGAATTTTCAGGAAGAGTTGCTCAAGAACCCTTATCTGTCTCTCAAAGATTGGGAGCTTGTGATTGCCGGGGAGAACAAACAATCGATTATCCCTGTAGGTGAAAGCCAAGAAATAATCCGCAAGTTATCGCTTAAGGCTTTTGGCGGAGGGTACAAAGTGATGATCTTATGGATGCCTGAAAAACTGCGCTCAGAGGCGGCGAATAAACTGCTGAAAACACTCGAAGAACCCTCTCCGAAAACAATCATCATGCTGGTATCTTCCAAACCGGACGATCTTCTGGCCACTATCATATCTCGAACACAAAGGGTAAAATGCAGGCCCCTGACTGATAAAGAAATAATTGAAGGCTTGACCTCAAATTACGGTTTTGAGAGAGGTATTTCAGAGCGTGCGGCTCGTATGGCCGAAGGGAATATCAATCACGCCTTGAAAATTGTGAATGAGCCCGATGCGGAAAGTGCCTATTTTGTGCTTTTCAGAGATTGGATGAGAGCTTGTGTGGCCCCCGGGAAACACGATATGACGGAAGTAACTGAAAAAATAGCCTCTCTAAGTAGAGATCAGCAAGGTTATTTCCTCGACTACTGTCTCTCTTTTATGCACGAAGCAATGATGTATGCCTACTTGGGATCAGAGAATTCTCGTTTTACCGGTGATTCACTTGAATTTGCGAATAAATTTGCTCCTTTCATTGTTGGCAAAGATCTCGGTGATTTTCACGATGTTTTAAGCAAAGGAGCGGGGCTTGTGAGCCGAAATGTGAACCCGAGATTACTCTATATGAAAATGAGTGCTGAAATGATCAGGGTATTCAAGGGAAAAAGGCCCGAACCGATTTCTTAACTTTGACTGAAACTCCACTAAATGGGTTGCGAAAGCTGTACGAAGGGAAGTAATGGAACACCTGCAGGTTGCAAAAACAACGGCACCTGCTCAAGCGGAGGCTGCAGCAAGCTCGCCGTATATGACTGGTTGGGAAATATGGCTCTACCAGCAGGAATAAAGCCCTTTTCTTATGTCGAAATTCGCTTTAAGAATAGCAGAAAAGACTTTTATGAAAACACTTCGGGGCTTTCGTTAGGACCTGGTGACTGCGTTGTGGTAGAGGGAAGTCCTGGATATGATGTTGGCGTTGTTTCTGCTTCAGGAGAATTAGCTCGCTTACAAATGCAACGTAAAAAGTCTTCTAAAAACAGCAGGGAAATAAAGCGAGTTCTCAAAAAGGCGACATCAGATGATTTAAATCTTTGGAGAGAAGCTCGATCGCTTGAAGATTCGTCGATGCTTAAGTCCAGAACCATTGCCGACTCACTCGGCCTCGAGATGAAAATCAGCGATGTCGAATACCAAGGTGACAATACCAAGGCTACATTCTATTACACTGCTGAAGGGCGTGTGGACTTTCGGGAATTGATTAAAAAATTCGCTGAAGCTTTTAGGGTGCGCATTGAGATGAAACAAATCGGGTCAAGACAAGAGGCGGGTCGTTTGGGAGGAATAGGCTCTTGTGGAAGAGAGTTATGCTGCAGCACTTGGTTAACCGATTTTCGATCTGTATCGACGAGTGCTGCTAGATACCAGCAGCTCGCATTAAACACGCAAAAGCTTGCAGGTCAATGCGGAAAGCTGAAGTGTTGTCTCAATTACGAACTTGACTCCTATCTTGATGCGCTGAAAGACCTTCCAAAAAGTAACGTAAAACTCAAAACCAAAAAAGGCCCCGCGCATCATATAAAGACGGATATTTTCAAAGGAACTCTTTGGTACGTCTATGCCGAGCAAGTTGGCACGGGCCCTGTTGCTTTAAGTGCTGAACGAGTTTTCGAGATTATTAAGTTGAACGAAAAAGGTATTACTCCCGAAGGGCTGGAAGACTTTGCGGTGATCAAAGAAGTTGAAGAAGAAGTCTATTCCAACGTTGTTGGCCAGGATAGTTTGACCCGATTTGACAAGGATCTTAAAAGACGTAAAAAAAGAAGGAAACCAAGAGGCAGGGGAAAGCAGATAGAAGGGAAGGCAAGCGACAAACAACAGCCTAAAGGGAAAAAAGGCCAAAAAGGCGGTAATCAAAGACGCAAGGGAAAAAGAAAGTGATTCGGAC
>CAZWQX010000230.1:0-3414 GCA_964635965.1 uncultured Cryomorphaceae bacterium | reverse complement strand
GGGGACCTGGGGGATGGGTGGCCAAACGGATCAGTGCACCGGAGTGGCCGAATGGATGGACGACGAGATGATGAAGGTCATCGACCAGTTCACGGCCGACCACGCACTTGCGGCGTCGGAACCCACACCCGAGGCGGTTGCGGTGCACGAAGTAAAGGATGTGCCCAACGAATGCGGCGAGCGTTGGAACCTCTATCTCGAAGCCTTCGCCAGCGATTCGAGGGAGATCTCGCCCTGGGTCAAGCCCATCTTCGATCGCTTCGCGGAGTCGGCCAGATCAGCGAAGAAATGTTCGATCACCAAATGGGCATCAATTTCAAGGGAGCCGTTTTCACGACCGAGAAGTTTCTGCCCATCTTAAACGATGGAGCCTCAATCATCAATTTATCCTCGGTTAATGCCTATACGGGAATGCCAAATACGGCAGTTTATGCGGCATCGAAGGCAGCCTTGAACTCCTATACCAGAACCGCAGCAACCGAACTCGCTCCTAGAAAAATCAGAAGTAACGCAGTCAACCCAGGACCCGTGCAAACTCCCATCTTCGGCAAGACCGGTATGCCTGAAGATCAATTGAATGGATTTGCGGGCGCCATGCAAAACAGGGTTCCGTTAAAGCGATTTGGCCAGCCCGAGGATATTGCCAAACTCGTAGCTTTTCTTGCTTCAGATGATGCGTCTTTCATCACGGGAGGGGAATACAACATCGACGGTGGTATTAATGTAAATCCTCTTTTGGCCTAAAATTTTTTAGCCCATTTTGGAATGACAATTCCAATATGATAATTTTGTGGGAGCGTTTCGGCGCTTCCACATTCTATTAATATGCCGAGAGTAAAACTGTTTGACGAAAATGAAGTGTTGACCAAAGCGATGAACTTGTTTTGGAAGGAGGGCTATTCGGCAACTTCGATGCAAGACTTGGTCAATCACATGGGCATCAATCGAGCGAGTATTTACGATACTTTTGGCGATAAAGAGAAACTCTTCCTCAAGGCCTTTGAGCATTATAGAAAAACCAATTCTGAAGGAATAGTTCGGTTCTTTGAGAGTCAGCCGGATGTGAAGAAGGGATTTGAATTGCTCTTCGAAAATGCCATTGAAGAAGCGGTGACTGATCAAGAAAATAAGGGATGTTTTGTTGTCAACACGACCACTGAGCTTATTCCCGGGGATCCAAAAGTTTACGGCATCATTGAGGAAAACCGAAAGACATTTGAAGGATTGTTTTTCGCTTACTTAAAAGAAGGTGAAAACAAAGGTCAATTTGAAAAAGGTAAAGACCTCAAAGCCATCGCCACTTTGCTTTTTACCCTTTACAATGGGATGAAAGTCGTTTCAAAAGTGCACTCTGACAAGAAGGAGTTGATGCAATCGGTGCTTCAGGTGTTGACCCTCTTGAAATAGGTTTCGGAATCGTATCAAACCTGCTCACGGAAAATAAAAAAGGCCTGAGTTTCCCCGGGCCTCTTTAATTTGATTCGCAGTCACGCTTAGGCATTGTAATAAAACCGCTCCTCAACGATTTTACCGTCTTCCCATTTCTGACGGGCAATCTGCTCCAATCTCATTCGATTGCCGTCTTTGAACGTCACGTCCATCCAGTTTTCCACCATGGTAGTATTTTCTCCATCAGTTACGAAAGCGTCTACTCCCGCTCCATGCATTTCCTGCACTCCCGCAAAGAAGTTTACCTCGTATTCACGACAAGTAGGCTTTCCTACTCGCTTGTCACCCGTACCTTCAATCATGACCACGTTATCTGCATAATACTTGTCAAAAGCGTCAAGTGCTTTTCCCTCAGCCAGGTGCTGATAAATGTCTTTAATTCTGTCTAAATTGTCCATTGTAATAACATTATATGTATATACATGCAAATATGAAAGTTTCATTTAGCATGACAAAATCTTTAACACGATTTTGCTGAAACATCTATTTGAAATGTCAGGTTCGCGACTTTTCGAATTCAATATTGGTTGTTAACGAATTATTCTGATCGAAGGAGAAAAGGTAGATTTGAGAACATCCTATCTGACGTGAAAAATTTATTTCTCCTGATTTTGTTGATGCCAAGTGTCGGTTTGGCACAATTTGAAGCCACTAGCACCGGAACAGAAGTAGGCTTAGAAGATATTTACTTCATAAATGAGAACATCGGCATCGCCGTGGGAGAGGAGGGGACGATTATTCGAAGCACTGACGGTGGACTCACGTGGTCTACCATTATCTCCACTGAAAATACCGTTCTCCAAGAAGTCGAGTTTTTCGATGAGCTAAACGGCATCGCCTCGGGCACACATACATATATTACTGCCGATGCGGGTGAGACCTGGACAATCACCGTAGAAAGCGATGGCACCTCCAATTTTTTCACGGACGTGAGTATTGCCGGACCCACCACCTGTTACCTTTCAAGCTACAATTTGGGCTTGATGAAATCAACGGATATGGGGCAGACCTGGGAGACCATTATTCCCTCCTCGGGAAGCTTTCAGTACCGCGCCATGGATTTTATTGACGAAAACACAGGATTTTCTTATTCAGAGCTGGGGCCTCCTTTTGAGAGTGTTCTCAAAACCACCAATGGCGGACTTAGTTGGGATACCATCGTCAGTAATACGCTTTGGAACAATACCGTGCTCGAGGATATGGTCTTTCTGGATGAAAACATCGGCTTTCAATTGGGTTGGTACAACGGACACCTGTTAAAAACGACCGATGGCGGCCAATCTTGGGTGATCCCCGAGGTAAGCGACGATATCACCACCCAGCTCTTCGATTTTGATATTCACCCCGATCGTCCCAATTCCTATTACGCCTGTGGCTGGTATGGGGAAATCTTGAAATCAACCGATCAGGGCGATTCGTGGGTGAGAATAGACAACGATGTTGCCGATAACAACGGTTTGAAGTCTATTTTCTTTTTGAATGATACGCTGGGCTGGGTAGCCGGCGGTTTGGGTAAGGTGTATCGGACGACCACAGGAGGAGAGATTTTGTCAGTAACCGAAACCCTGCCTAATCAACATCCAGTGCTCTTCCCAAACCCCACATCGGGTATTTTGAATATTGATCTCAAAGATACCCCGATCGACCAAATCGAAATTTACGATTCACAAGGTGCCAGGGTCCATAGTCAATCTCGCGAGGATGCTAATTCAGTACTTGATTTATCGAGTTTGGCAAAAGGAATATACACCGTAAGATTCAGAGGGATTTCCGAGTTTTCGTCAAAGATTATTATTGAATAGAATTACCTGATATTGGGAAAAGCAATTATTTCATTGAACATATAGCGCTTACTAGTTTATACCACATGGACAGAAAAAGTTACCGTCTCACAGAAGAACAACGAAAGCAAGTAATCGACGAAATCATTTACTTTTTTGAAAGTGAGCACGAGTTGAAAATGGG
>CAZWQX010000229.1:0-3446 GCA_964635965.1 uncultured Cryomorphaceae bacterium | reverse complement strand
CTTTAATCGAAGCAGTTCGATCGGGAAATCTCGATCGCGTAAATGCAGAAATTGCGACCGGTGCGGATATTAATTTACCCGCAGGCGATACTACCCCCTTAGAAATGAGGATTAAATTAAGCCAGATTTGGGGGAGTAGCCTTTCAAATCTTGACTCCTTCAACTTTTTCGGATACTTGATGCACCCTAGAAAGTAGGGGATTATCAAATCCTCATTCCTTAGCCCTTGCAGCAGCAGACGGATGCAAAGGTATCATTCGCACCTTGAGACTAAGCATCTTGATAACCCTGCATAACTATAGTGTTTCTCTCATGGATGAGGTCCGGACGATCCCCCTAAATCTGCGTTCAAACGGGGAACTTGAGATTCAAAATTCTCCCTCACTGACTTGAGAACCGCTATAGTCTGACGGAGTAATCGTTACTAAAGTAGGATAGGCAATTGTATGGGCGAAGTTTGTAAACGTCGATGAAGCTATAAAAACGCTTTGGAGTGAACTGATGTACTATTTTGATGCAGAGCGATAGTCCTGGGCAGTCGTTCAGTCTATCCATTGAGCAGTAAATAAAAAACTTAACTCTACGCAAAGCGCATCAAACTGAACCTCATCGTGACCAGCAGAAAAAAAAAGGACAAGTGGACGGTTCTCTCCCTATTCTCGGGTGGAATGGGTCTGGATTTAGGACTTGAAGCAACGGGATATTTTGAAACCCACGTCTGTATTGAACGGGAGAAGGCTTTTTGTGACACAATCAGGCTGAACCACAGTAAGGAAAGGCTCTTCAAAAAATTAAGGATTGTAGAAGGTGACATATCCAATATCGATCCTCAGGTTTTGTTCACTGACTTGGGAATTGACCCTTGCGAAATTGATATAGTTGTTGGCGGTCCACCTTGCCAGTCATTCAGTACAGCTGGTCGTCGAGGTACCGTTCAGGATCGCAGAGGAACACTAATATGTGATTGTCTGCGATTCGTTGAGTTTGTGAAGCCAAAGTTCTTTTTGATGGAGAATGTCCGAGGAATTTTGTCTGCGGCCCTCAAACATCGACCTATTGCCCAACGCCCCGATCAAGGTGGACCACCTTTATTACCTGATGAAGAGCCAGGCTCGGTCGTTCGTTTATTTGCTTCCGATCTAGCGAAGCTCAAAGGTATTTCCTATCACCTGGATATTTTTCAGGTAAATGCAGTAAATTACGGTGCCCCGCAAATTCGAGAAAGGGTTCTGTTTATAGGAAATATATTTGGAAAGACCGTAGATTTCCCGGAGCCAACTCACGATCGGAATAGCTTGGTCAAGAACAAATATAGTCAAGTGTCTCTCTTTGACGAATCCATTAAAAGCCCTTGGCGAACACTTGGAGATGCCCTGGAAGGTCTTGAAGATCCAGAACCACAAATTCTGGACTTCAGCCCTCGGAAGAAGTCTTTTCTTGAATTAGTTCCTCCGGGCTCAAATTGGAGAAGCCTTCCTGTAGAAATTCAGAAAGAGTCGATGGGAAAGGCATGGTACGCTAAAGGCGGCCGCTCAGGCTGGTGGCGAAGGCTTTCATTCAATTTGCCGTCGCCGACGCTAATCACCATGCCTAATAATGCAAGCACGTCTATGTGTCATCCAACGGAGACTCGAGCCCTCTCAATTCGGGAGTATGCTCGCATTCAAGAGTTCCCCGACAACTGGGAGTTTGCCGGCACCATTTCTGAGCAGTACGCACAAGTGGGTAATGCGGTGCCGACCCGACTTGGTAAAGTTGCTGGAGATGTTCTCAATACAGAGCTAAATCAGCTGCTCTCCAAGAATGCCACCCCTTCATCAGAGAATACTGGCACTCCACGAATTGTTGATCTCCAATCTCACGTTCGGACTCGCCAATGGTTCAAAAATGGTGAGGTAATTCACTGGAAAGATGGGGAAGAGAATACATCTGCTAAGTACGCTTTGCCGAAAACTATAATAGCTAAACGCTTGATTTGAGTTTATGGCTAAAAGACATCCCGATCTTCCACGTGCAACAAAAACAACGATTTCTCGGCATAACTTATTAAACCAGTTAAAACTAGTTGATACTGATAATGAGACTAGAGCCCGTGTTTTGCGACTTGAAACAGCATTTCGAAAGAAGATTGATTCACATATCATGTCACTACCCGAAACTGATTCAAACTTCCAGAAGTTTAATACAAGTCCTTACGTCTTATTGATTCACGCGAAACAACGTAACTACACAAAGATTAGTGAACTCGAAGCTGATATTTTGCCCGCGAAGCAGTTTTCCTCAATGGAGACATCTGCTGGTCGGATGGTCGAAGAAGTCGTTTTACCTGAGTATGGTTGGCAGTGTGTTGCTAGCGAGATGCACACTGCTAACTCAGCTCTAGATGGGAAATTTTGGGATGGAACCGTTCTTAGACTTGCCACACTCAAAAGCGGTCCTCGCTGCCTCAATGATGAAATGAGCGAGAATTTTGCTGATGCAATTTTATCGAACTACCAAGAGTGGGTGAGAGATGCATCGGTATCGGATCTGGATTTTACATATGGCGTTCTTTACGGTACACCCAAACAGTCAAATAAAAAGGATTGGCATATTCTCCGCAACCTTAAAGATAAACGCCCTAAAGCTATAACCATTGACCCAGCACAACAGTGGAATTGTGAGTTTCAAGAGAATGCCATTACGGTCAAAGTGGCTGTAAGGATCGGACTAGATTGGTGGAAATATCTTGGAGGGGAACTTTGCTTCATCGAAGTTTTTACAGCATTGATTCGTGCCTGCATCCATATAGGTATTTCAGACTCAAAGTCGTATCCATATACCATATCGGACTTAGACAATATTGTTGATACATCTCGAGTGTGTGAGAATTACAACGTGTCACTCCTACAACGTAGCCAAATCCCGTGGCTTTTCCTTATGGCAAGACATTTTTGCGATGAACTCACATAATAATAATGGAGTTGTTGGGAAATAGTGATACTTTAGCTAAAATCAAGCCCAAATATAGCCTAAATTCTCTTTATCTCTTTGAGCAGAAGTCTGGATCATCCATTGAGGAGTCTCCACATCAGCGGCTCCGTTGGTCCAAAAATTGTCAATGTCTGTGGCTTCATCAAAGGCTTTTTTCTCCAGTACGGCGGCTATCAACCCATTCCCCTCAACGAACGGGGTCAGCGGGTGAGCCAAGCATTGGGATTGGCGTTGGTGCGGTGGCAGGGTTGCGATCGAGGAATTGAAGCGATTGGGTTGCGTTGGGCGACGCTCGCTGGAGAGTTGTTACCGTTGTCCCAGGAGATTGCCGAACAAGAACGAGAACGAGCCGAAAAAGCTGAATCTCAACTAAACTCCTGCGCGCTGGAGCTATTGAGAGAAGGGATGAGTGTGGAGCGGGTTGCCCGGTTGACGGGACTTTCGGAAGAACGAGTCAGGGATCTGAGCGATCG
>CAZWQX010000228.1:0-3451 GCA_964635965.1 uncultured Cryomorphaceae bacterium | reverse complement strand
TCACCCATTGGCCAAGCTATGCTCGGAAAGAAAATGGGAGAAGAATTTTCATTTAACGGCAACGCTTTCTCAATTTTGGATGTGTCTTAAACTTCACCTTGGGCATTCACGGAGGACACTGAGAACAAATGAAATAAAGGGCGTTTGGAGTACTCAGAGGATCGCAAGAGCGATCGAGTGAGAAAACCTTTAGAGCAGCCCTCATCTCTGATTTATCAAAAAATGTTCTCTTTCATTGATTTGGCACTGTTCTGTGATCTTTTGTTGTCATATTTCAGTCCGCCCATAAAAAATCTTCGAACTCCTTGATAAACAGAACGATGTATTCTTAATCTTAATCCTCTAATACCACTGAGGACACGGAGAATAAATGAAGTGAAGGGCGTCCGGAGGACACAGAGGATCGCCGACGCGATCGAGTGAGAAAAGCTTTAGAGCAGCCCTCATCTCTGATTTATCAAAAAAAATTCTCTTTCAATGATTTAGCAATGCTCTGTGATCTTTTGTCGTCCAGTTTAAGCCTGTCCATATAGCCCTCCGTGAACTCTGTGGTAATTACAGTAGTGTATTCTAAACCCCAATCCTCATCCTTCACAGAGGACTCTGAGAATAGGTGAAGTGCACGACGCTTGAAGAACTCCGAGGATCGCAGATGCGATCAAGTGAGATCAAAAATTGAGATTTTTCTGTTTATTTCATGTTATGGAGCGAGACAATTTAACATCCCAAATAATTGGGGCGGCGATAGAAGTACACCGTTACTTAGGACCTGGCCTTCTAGAAAACACTTATAAAAGAAGCTTAGAACATGAATTAGTCCTTCGAGGACTAAAAGTCAAAAGTGAGTTTACCGTTGTTGTGAATTATAAAAATATCGAGGTGAAAGAAGGCTATAGAATTGATCTTTTAGTCGAAGAAACAGTGGTTCTAGAGCTAAAGTCGACCGAGAAGCTCATTGATGTCCATCGGGCACAAATTTTGACCTACTTGAAACTGTCTGGTAAAAAAGTTGGATTGCTTATCAATTTCAATGTCCCCCTATTGAAACAGGGAATCGAAAGATTCATTCTTTAGCATTCTCCTTGATTGCTCTAGCAATCCTCTGTGAGCTTTTATCGCCCACCAACTGTCGTAATACAAGACTCTCCGTGAGCTCCGTGATAAAACCAGAAGAGATTTGAAGCATTTTATGCTAACTTCTCTCAGAGTCACCGAGAATAAGTGAAGTGCAGGACGTGTGGAGTACTCAGAGGATCGCAGATGCGATCGAGTTAGAAAAACTTTTGCAGTAGTCTTCATCTCTGATTTTTCATAAAAATGTTCTCAATCATTGCTTTAGCAATGCTCTGTGATCTTCTGTCGTCCTGCTTTGGTCTGTCCATTAAACCCTCAGTGAACTCTGCGATAACTGAAATGGGGTATTCTTAACCTTGATCTTCAAATATCACAGAGGACATTGAGAAATAGGTTAAATACGGCGCATTTGGAGTACTCTGAGAATGGCAGACGCGATTGAGTGAGAATTATGAAATGGTATCAATCTCTTTGAACTTTGCGAATCAAAAATCTCAAAGATTCAGATAGCTTTGTCGTCGTGAAGGCCATCGCCCAAGAACTTCTTCGCTTTACCCGAACATACAGTCATAGGGGTTTTTTAATTTGTATGTCGATCCTGTTGATAGGATTGATCGTCTTCAATTTCACCTACGACTTTGAAGATTCCGTGATCGATTCCTACACGGGATCCTGGCTAAAAGGTCTTTGGATGTTCCTCTATGAAGGAATCCCCTACCTCATTACAGCAGTTCTTTTAACCGTTTTCGGATTGCAAAAAGACTGGTTCAAAAAACCAGGCTTCTGGCTGCGCTTTTTCATCGGGTTTGGGATTTTGGCGTTCGACCGTTCTTGGTACATCTGGTACGATATACAGCCGCTGGTGAAGCCACAAGAAGCCGTATTCGTCTTTAAGAACGCAACTTCTGCCAAGAGCTTGATAAGTGTTGTTCTGCCCATGATTGTGGTTTACTGGCTTATCGAAGACAGGCACAAACGCGAATTTTACGGATTAAACTTTAGTGGATTCAAACCCAAGCCTTACTTTGCTATTCTGGGAATTGCACTTGTGTTCATTTTCATTGGTGGGTTTTTCGGTGATCTGCAGAATTACTATCCGCGTTACCTCAAGAGCCAAGGCGATACTTATGCGGCTTTCCATGGCATCTCAGAAGGTTGGTCGGTTTTCATTTATGAGTTTTTCTACGGGTTGGATTTCATTTCAACTGAGCTGGTATTTCGTGGGTTTCTCATAATGGCCATGTACCGCTACCTGGGACCCTATGTCGTTTATCCCATGGTCGTTAGTTATTGCATCTTACATTTTGGCAAACCGCTAACCGAGGCCGTTTCTTCGATTTTTGGTGGTTATATCCTGGGAATAATAGCTCTCTATCACCGCAATATTTGGGGGGGAATAATCATTCATGTCGGAGTGGCTTGGGGTATGGAAATCATCGGTTACCTTCACCGAATCGTTTAACCATTTTAAACATCTTGTCCGTTTGCACTGTCGTTATTGCGACAGCCGCCAGCTGAAAAAACATCTAATCTTGTTACATGGAAAAAACTTATTACAATCCCCGCGACCTCAAAAAATTCGGTAACATCAGCGACTGGAATGAAGAGCTGGGAGCCAAGTTCTTCGATTACTACAATTCTGTATTCGAAGAAGGCAAACTGACAGCAAGAGAGAAGTCATTGATTGCCTTGGCAGTGGCGCATACTATTCAATGTCCGTACTGCATTGATGCCTATACATCAGATGGATTGCAACGCGGAATCGAAAAAGGAGAGATGATGGAAGCCCTGCATGTTGCGGGAGCAATAAGAGGAGGAGCATCTTTAGTTCACGGGGTGCAGATGATGAATAAAGTGGAAAAACTGAGTATGTAATGGCAGAGAAATCCCTGCACTTCAGAAAGAATAAGCTTGCCGATCCGGTGGAACAGCTCAAGTATTTAAGCAATGGAATATTTGGAGATGAATTACCCACATTCAAGGAGAAATTAATAGAGTCGTCTCAATTCCCACTAAAACCAACGGAGCTGGAAATCCTCCAGATCAACGTTGGTTATATGTGCAATCAAGTTTGTTCCCATTGTCATGTAGACGCGGGCCCTGATCGAAAAGAGATCATGAATTGGGAAACCATGGAGCAAATACTTGAAGTGTTGCGGAATACTTCGGTGCATACGCTTGATCTGACCGGAGGAGCTCCGGAGATGAATCCTCACTTCCGACGGTTCGTGGAGGAAGCTTCAGCAATTGGCGTTAAAGACTTCATCGTTCGCTCAAACCTGACCATCATTCTGGCGAATAAAAAATACCATGATCTTTCCGAGTTTTTCAAGAAACATAACGTTCATGTGGTGAGCTCCTTACCTTTTTATAAAAA
>CAZWQX010000227.1:0-3583 GCA_964635965.1 uncultured Cryomorphaceae bacterium | reverse complement strand
GTTGTTAAGAATACACTTCTTAGAAAGGCCTTTGAAAAGGTCGAAGGCAAAGATTTTTCTGAGATGTACGATGTATTGGCGGGTCCTACCTCAATCATGTTAAGTGAGACGGGTAATCTTCCTGCTAAACTCATCAAAGACTTTCGAAAAAAGCACGAAAAGCCAATTCTTAAAGCGGCTTACGTTGAAGAAATGTGTTTTGTTGGTGATGACCAACTGGATGCCCTGTCAGAAATTAAATCTCGTGAAGAGCTTATCGGGGAAGTTATTGGACTTCTTCAATCGCCTGTACGAAATGTACTTGGTGCTCTTAACTCGGGTAAAAATACACTGGCAGGTCTCGTGAAGACACTTGAACAACGTGAATCTTAATATCAAACAAATAGAACCAAAAACTTAAAATTCAATAAAATGGCAGACGTTAAAGCTTTAGGCGATCAATTAGTAGGCCTAACGGTTAAAGAAGTTAACGAACTAGCAGAATACCTTAAAGAAGAGCATGGCATCGAGCCTGCGGCAGCTGCGGCTGTAGCAGTAGCACCAGGTGCTGGCGATGGTGGAGCCGGTGGTGGCGAAGAGAAAACAGAATTTGATGTTATTCTTAAAGCACCAGGCGGATCTAAATTGGCCGTTGTTAAGCTCGTTAAGGAACTCACCGGACTTGGTCTTAAAGAGGCTAAGGGTGTGGTTGACAGTGCTCCCGCTCCAGTTAAAGAAGGAGTTTCAAAAGAAGAAGCGGAATCACTCAAATCACAACTCGAAGAAGCCGGTGCTGAAGTTGAGCTCAAGTAAGAAGCAAACATATAATTGCACTTATTGTTAAGGTTTAGGTTGCCACTTTTGTGGCGACCTTGACCTTTTTATGCCTTAATTACCAACAGGCTTTTTTCTTAATCACACAAATCCTGCAGTCTTGGCTACAATCACAAAGAAAAGAGACGAGCGAATAAATTTTTCCTCAAGTAAACACCTTATTGACTTCCCAGATTTCTTGGAAGTACAAATCAAGTCGTTTCAGGAATTTTTTCAGCTCGACACCAACCCTGAAGACAGAGAAAACGAAGGTCTATACAAGGTTTTCTCTGAAAACTTCCCAATCACCGATACTCGAAACCAGTTTGTACTCGAGTTTTTAGATTATTTCATCGACCCGCCTCGCTACAGTATTCAAGAATGTGTAGAAAGAGGTCTTACTTACGCTGTGCCTTTAAAGGCGAAGCTAAAACTCTATTGTACGGATCCGGAACACGAGGATTTTGAAACCATAGTACAAGATGTGTATTTGGGAACCATCCCATACATGACTCCACAAGGATCCTTCGTAGTAAACGGAGCAGAAAGGGTTATCGTTTCTCAGTTGCACAGATCGCCAGGGGTTTTCTTTGGTCAGAGTCGACATGCTAACGGAACAAAACTTTACTCTGCTAGAGTAATTCCATTTAAAGGTTCTTGGATCGAATTCGCTACGGATATTAATGCCGTGATGTATGCATACATCGATCGTAAGAAAAAGCTTCCGGTAACCACTTTGTTGCGTGCTATTGGATATGAAAGTGATAAAGACATCCTTGAAATATTCGATTTGGCCGACGAGTACAAAGTGACCAAAACGGGAGTAAAAAAATTAGTTGGACGAAAACTTGCAGCCCGTGTTCTTAAAAGCTGGGTGGAAGATTTCGTTGATGAGGATACGGGAGAAGTAGTTTCAATTGAACGTAACGAAGTGATCATCGATAGGGAAACCATTATCGAAGATGAACACATCGAACAAATTCTTGATTCAGGTGCGAAGACAATTATTCTCCACAAAGAGAATATCAACGCTGCTGACTTCTCAATAATCTACAACACGCTTCAAAAGGACACTTCGAACTCTGAAAAAGAAGCAGTTGAGCACATCTACCGTCAGTTAAGAAATGCCGAGCCGCCTGATATGGAAACGGCTCGTGGTGTTATTGACAAGCTCTTTTTCTCAGAGACTCGTTATGATCTGGGTGAAGTAGGAAGATTCCGAATAAATAAGAAACTCGGTCTTGATACAGGATACGAAGAGCGCACGCTGACTAAGGAAGATATTATCATGATCATCAAATACTTGATTGATTTGGTGAACAGTAATACCGATGTTGATGATATCGACCACCTGAGTAATCGTCGTGTAAGAACAGTCGGCGAACAGTTACACAACCAATTCGGTGTTGGTCTGGCCCGGATGGCTCGTACCATCAGAGAGCGAATGAACGTTCGAGATAACGAAGTATTTACTCCAACGGACTTGATCAACGCGAAGACTCTTTCTTCCGTTATCAACTCATTCTTTGGAACAAACCAGCTATCTCAGTTTATGGATCAAACGAATCCACTTTCTGAGGTAACTCATAAGAGAAGAATGTCTGCCCTGGGTCCTGGTGGTCTCTCACGTGAGAGAGCTGGATTTGAGGTGCGTGACGTTCACTACACTCACTATGGTCGTCTTTGCACCATTGAGACTCCTGAAGGACCGAATATTGGTTTGATCTCATCCCTTTGTGTTTTTGCAAAAATCAACCGACTTGGTTTCATCGAAACTCCTTACAGACAGGTAAGCGATGGAGAGGTTGACTTGAAAACTGAGCCCATTTACCTTAGTGCAGAAGAGGAAGACGAGAAAATGATCGCTCAGGCTAATGCCCAGGTTGATGAGAAAGGAAAATTCGAAACTGAGCGAATTAAAGCGAGAAAAGAAGGAGACTTTCCTGTTGTAGAACCAAAGGAAATTGACCTTATTGACGTTGCTCCTAATCAGATTGCCTCAATTGCAGCATCACTTATTCCTTTCTTGGAGCATGATGATGCGAACCGTGCATTGATGGGATCGAACATGATGCGTCAAGCGGTTCCACTTCTTCGACCTCAATCACCCATTGTTGGAACAGGTTTGGAGAAGAGAGTTGCTCAAGACTCAAGAGTGTTGGTTACCGCTGAAGGTAATGGTGTAGTGGAATACGTTGATGCGAAGAAAATCGTAATTCGCTATGAAAGAAACGATGAGGAAAAACTCATCAGTTTTGACGGAGATATTAAGGAATATCCACTTATCAAGTTCCTCAAGACCAACCAAGGCACAAGTATGAACTTACGTCCAATGGTCTCAAAAGGAGAAAAGATATCAAAAGGACAAGTTCTTACGGAAGGCTATGCCACACAAGGTGGTGAACTCGGGATAGGAAGAAACCTAAAGGTAGCTTTCATGCCTTGGAAGGGTTACAATTTCGAAGATGCAATTGTAATATCAGAAGAAGTAGTTCGTGAGGATATTTTCACTTCCATCCATATAGACGAATACATTCTTGAGGTAAGAGATACAAAAAGAGGTCAGGAAGAATTGACTCCTGACATACCAAATGTGAGTGAAGAAGCTACCAAGAACTTGGATGAGCATGGTATGATCCGAATTGGTGCTGAAATCCGCGAAGGAGATATCCTTATCGGAAAAATTACGCCAAAGGGAGAGTCAGATCCTACTCCTGAAGAAAAGTTACTACGTGCCATTTTTGGAGATAAGGCGGGAGACGTCAAGGATGCTTCTTTGAAAGCATCGCCT
>CAZWQX010000226.1:0-3623 GCA_964635965.1 uncultured Cryomorphaceae bacterium | reverse complement strand
AAGTAATCCAGAAGATTAGAACCGATAAAACCTGCGACCCCGGTTATTAATACTTTCTTCATGAAGCAAGTTCATCTAATATGGCATGCAATGCTACTTGATGAAAGCATTCTACAATGCCGTAATTATCGTAAGGAACATGTATGTTAATGTGTCCCATACCAGACAATGTATTTCCCTTTTTGAAACCCGTGAGGGTTAGTAGTTCCCCTCCTTTGTCGAGGTGTGCCTTAGCCGCATTTGTGATATTCGCCGACTCACCTGAAGAACTCACTGCAATCAGTAAATCGTTTGGTTGGAAAACAAATTTGATCCACTGCTCAATTGCATTTTCATAACCGTAGTCGTTGGAGAAACAAGTAATCAAGGAAGGGTCTGAAAAAGCCAAAGTAGGTATGCCCGCTATCTTCATGTAATCTTCCATCATGTGGCTACAAATGGCGTTGCTTCCTCCATTCCCAATGAATATAACGCGGTTGGAATTTCTGACTAAAGAAACCGCATCACCTACCTGAGAGATGATGTCACTATCGGCAAACAGTTTTGCAAAAGACTTACTGTATAACTCCAGCTGCATGCGATTTAAGTTTCTCCTTGGTTACCGCTTCTTCATTGCACAGCCATGTGCACGACAAACTTGCCGCTAAAGCAGGAACCACCATTACATTATCAATATTCTCAAATTTAATCTCCGCCGCCAAGCACGCAAAGGCGTAAAACGTATCACCTGCTCCAATTGTATCAACCACGTCGCTTTTGAACATATCCTGATGTACATAATTCGCCCCATCGTAAAATACTGAGCCCTCTTTTCCTAAAGTTAGAAAGAGTTTATCGGCACCAATTTCATAATTGTACAATTCTCTTATTGTATCCCTCTCGCTGAAATCAGTTCGCTCATTGACCTGTAAGCTGGCTTCTCGTAAATCCATACAGGCACTCTTTTTAGGAAAAGCCTTCCATTTACTCATGCGATTATAGCCATAGTTATTACTATTCGTTTGAGTCATAAAATGGAAGCGCCCGTTGACAGTAAGTCCGTCACAAAAGCCATGACCGAAATCGGCCACGATAACCACATCATAATCCGATGAATTAATAACCAATGGACCAAAATTACTTTTGTCGAACTTATTTATTTCAACGTGCTTCTTAGAATCATGAGAATCGATAAGCCTCGTTTTAACAATCTCGTTGTTCCTGTTGGAGAAAAGATCTACACTCTTGACAAAATCTCTTAGGTGATTCGCGATGGCACCGGCACCACCTTCTTGTTCTGAGGCTCTTCCATCGGTATGACTGTACCTGAACACAGGGCAAAATGATTTCATACTCTGCCCTTCGTAGTCGACCTCAATGAATTTATCGATTATTGTTTCACCAATCACACAGACTCTTAAATCTTTGACTGCCTCACAAAACTCTTCTACCTGTTCTACCAGACTTATAGCCACTTCTTAAAAAAACGTTTAGGGGGATTAAAATTCAATTTCTGGCCTATGTATTTTTCTCTAATCGATTCGAGTTGTGGAATCAAATCTCTCATTGAATCAGGAATTTTAGCATTCCACCTACCGAATTTTTCGAGGTAGCGAAAGTACTCGTTTTCAGAGAAACTACCTGCGTCCAAGGCAGTGATACTTTGTGGATTCAAAACCCTCATGTAAACAGGTTCTTTGGGATGAGTTGAACTTAACCGTTCATAAAATGGGTGCCAAGCTCTCGAATGATCACAAGCAAAGAGGTAATTCTTTCCATCCAAAGTGGATGCTCCTCCGATCGAAGGGATTATTTCCAAGGCCTTTGCATAATCATGGACAGCTGTATTTGGAATCCAATCTCTTTTCTGGAGTGAAGATTTTCCTGTAGCCAGATCATAAAAGAAGTGCTTCCTGTCATAGGCGATATCAAACTTCTTTTCGGCAAGCTGATCGAACACATCAGTATTGATGAAATCGTCGTCGTCGAGTCTCACAAGGTATCTTGCCAATTGATCTCTTGTTGCCAAATAATCTCCAACTTCCTTAAGCTTTTCCTCCTTAGAGACTGATTTGCAATCGAAGACTGTAATTCCTTGTAGGCTCACTTCGGTATTACCCAAAACCAAAACTGTGTAGGTTGCTTTGAGTTTAGAAAGGTGAGAGAAACATAAGGTCTGTAATGACCCCCTCAAAGAATCCCTTTGAATATTGGGACTGGCAGGCACAATGAAAAGGTAATCCTTCAAATTTGACGAGGTTCTCGGTTTCTACCTGCGAAGTAAGCAATTAAACCATTTCGCTCAAGGTTGAAAACAACTTGGCTTTTTCCTCTATTTCACATAAATCAAAAGCATAAGTAAGAGGAGTATTGGTCAAGTTCTTTCTAAACCTCAGGGTATCGAAAAGACCCTTTATTGGCGGATTGCCATTGAATATCAACAGCACAGGGGTATTGACATACGCGCCTAAGTGAACAGCTCCTGAATGTTGCGTCACGATCAGTTCTGCCTCAGCGCAATATTTGAGGGTCTGACCATTATCACTGGAAACCTTGACCTCAATATTCTCGAATGATTCAACTTTTGCGCTCAAAGAAGGATGACCAACTAAATATACCTTGGTAAATATTCTGCTCAGTCTCTTGGCTATCTCCATATAGTCCCACGGCCCGCCATTGTTGGGAGTAACTTCCCCCCCTTTCTTTCTTGGGAAGATGACAACCGAATTGGATTTTCCTTCGCCGTAGACTTTAGAAAGATCGTACTTGTGTTGTTTACCGTTGATCTGCCAATTTCGATGTCCGTGCCAATAGAAATCAGGAGAATCAATTTCAAACAAGGGTAGCCCACTTTGCTTTGCCTCTGCTTTCCAAGTTTCGATGGTCCTCAAAACATCTTGAGGCACAGGATTCTGATTTGCAGAAGGTTTGACTTCAGCAAAAAAGTCACGTAAATCGGTGTAAGATTTAAGTATGGATTCACCTTTTTCATCAAACAAAAAGGGTTTGTGAAGAGCCATTCCACAATAATTTATCGCCACACCTTGTTGGTGTAGATGCATTAGAAATGGTAAGTTGTGAAGTAAAAAGTGGCCGAATTCACCTTTAAAAGGGCCATAATAACAAGCTTTTTCTTTCAGGGCATTTCGGTAGAGCTTCTCCAGACGAACAACATATTTCCCATATTCATATCCGAATCCCAGCTTACCCTTCCAATTCATTCGATCGCGTATCAACTCAATAGCCGTTGAATCAGCAGCACTAACGAATTCTCTTTCGTTCTCAGCTATTCCGTACTTCTCGAAATCAATCATTTTCGATAAATAAGCCATTTTTCACTGCATCAGGGCCGAATCTGGTTTTGATTTCGTCCCTGATTTTCGCTGGCTGATAAATGTCGTAATTCCTTACCATATTCTTCATCGACTCTGTCAGAGCGCTTTGGTCCCCCTCTCTAAAAAGAATTCCATTGCTCTCATTGATGATCTCTCGGGTACCGGCAATATCGGATGAAATCACAGGAATCGCTCTTGCCATCGCCTCGATCACAACTACGCCAAATGTTTCGGCTTTTGCTGACAAGACGAAGACATATGATTGGTCCAATAAATCCTTAACATCCTCTCTATACAAGTACCAGGGAA
>CAZWQX010000225.1:0-3708 GCA_964635965.1 uncultured Cryomorphaceae bacterium | reverse complement strand
GTATTGCCCCAACCAGAAGAGCTGCACGACAGTTGGTTGGTCACCGTCACGTAACGGTAAACGGTGAAGTAGTAAACATTCCTTCTTACTCTTTACGTCCTGGCGACAAAGTTGGAGTTAGAGAAAGATCTAAATCTCTTGAAGTAGTTTCAAATTCATTGGCTGCTGCAGGAAGAAAAGGATACGATTGGCTTGACTTTGATAGAAATGTAATGGAAGGAACTTACGTTCAGCACCCAACCAGGGAGCAGATTCCGGAAAACATCAAAGAGCAACTCATCGTCGAGCTTTATTCAAAATAATAACCTACATAAGGAAAATTTTTCATGGCCATTTTAGATTTCCAGAAGCCCGATAAGGTCATAATGATCGAATCAGATAACAACGACGGTAAATTCGAATTTCGTCCGTTGGAACCTGGTTACGGGATTACCATAGGTAACGCACTTCGTCGTATCCTTCTTTCATCTCTAGAAGGATTTGCGATTACTTCAATCAAAATCGAAGGAGTAGATCACGAGTTCTCTACCATCGAAGGAGTAGTTGAAGATGTTACTGAAATGGTTCTTAACCTGAAGCAAGTGCGCTTCAAGAGACAAATTGAAGGTACTGATTCAGAAAAAGTTACTGTATCTCTCAGCGGAAGTGACTCATTTACTGCCGGTGATATAGGAAAGTTTACAACTGCATTCCAAGTATTGAACCCTGACCACTTGATCTGTACGATGGAGAAGTCAGTTAAATTGGAAATGGAGCTTAGCATTGGAAAGGGACGTGGTTACCGACCCTCTGAAGAAAACAAGGTGGGTAATGCACCGATGGGTACAATTTTCATCGACTCCATCTTTACTCCAATCAGAAAGGTGAACTACACCATCGAAAACTACCGTGTTGAGCAAAAGACTGACTACGAGAAGTTAATTATGGATGTAGTTACCGATGGTTCTATCACTCCTAAAGATGCGCTTCAAGAAGCAGCTAAAATTTTGATTCATCACTTTATGTTGTTCTCTGATGAGAAGATCACTCTCGATAGCGAACAGAAATCGGAGACAGAAGAGTTTGATGAAACTTCACTTCACATGCGTCAACTTTTGAAAACAAAGTTGGTAGACATGGATCTTTCGGTGCGTGCTTTGAATTGTTTGAAAGCCGCAGATATTGAAAGCCTGGGTGATTTGGTATCATTCAACAAGAATGATCTACTCAAATTCAGAAACTTCGGAAAGAAATCACTTACTGAGCTCGAAGACCTAATCGAGGCGAAAGGACTTTCTTTCGGGATGAATGTTTCTAAGTATAAATTGGACAAAGAATAATAACGAACAGTGGTTTTTGCTACTGATCAATAAGTAAGATCATGAGACACGGCAAACGAAATAATGCATTAGGCCGAAAAACCGCCCACCGAAAGGCAATGTTGGAAAATATGGCCTGTTCGTTGATCGAGCACAAAAGAATTACGACAACCGTTGCAAAAGCGAAGGAGTTGAGAAAATTCGTGGAGCCTATTATCACGCGCTCCAAAGAAGACTCTACTCATAATCGCCGTGAGGCTTTCCGCAATTTGCAAAATAAGAATGCCGTATCTGAACTATTCAGAGAAGTTGCTCCTAAAGTTGCCCAAAGAGAAGGTGGATACACTCGAATCATCAAATTGGGAACAAGATTGGGCGATGCTGCTGAAATGGCGATGATTGAATTAGTCGATTTCAACGAGATTATGCTCGCTGAAAGCAAGACCAAAACTCGTCGTAGCCGCCGAGGTGGGAAGAAGAAGACCCAAGAAACGGCTCCTGTTGCTGAGCAAGCTGCTCCTGTAGCTGAAGAAGTAGCTGTTGAAGAAGTTAAAACTGAAGAGACTGCTCCTGAAGCCACACAGGCTGAATCCGTTGAGGAAGCTCCTGAAGTGAAGGAAGAGACAACCGAATCTGCTGCCGAAGTTGAAGCAACTCCTGAGGTAACTGAAGAAGAAGCTCCAAAAGAAGATGCAAAAGTTGAGGCTCCTGCCGAGGAACCGAAGGCAGAAGCACCTTCTGAAGAAGAAGCTCCGAAAGAAGAGGATAATAAAGAAGACAAGAAAGACTGATTCCTTGTTTTTAACTAGTCTGATCAAAGGGATAATGTACATTTGCGTTATCCCTTTTTTTATACCCAATATCTATGAGTTCATTACCTGATGTTCCCGCAATCCTCCTCTTAGAAGATGGGACCGTTTTTCGAGGAATGGCTGCGGGCAAGATAGGCACCACCTCAGGCGAAATTGCCTTCAACACCGGGATGACCGGCTACCAGGAAATTTTCACAGATCCTTCGTATTACGGTCAGATACTGATTATGGCAACAGCTCATATTGGTAACTACGGAACTCATGAGGATGAAATCGAATCTGAAGATGTGAAGATTGCCGGTCTGGTGACCAAACGTTTTTCACCGAACTTCAGCCGAGAAGGTGCCGAGATGTCTCTTCAAGACTACTTTGAACGAGATGGTAAGGTTGCAATCCGTGATATTGATACTCGCGCGTTAATTCGTCATATCCGTAATAAAGGAGCGATGAATGCCATTATCTCATCTGAAATCACCGATATAGATGAGCTTAAGTCGATGCTTGCCCAAGTGCCAAGCATGGAAGGATTGGAGTTATCTTCAAAAGTTGCTTGTACCGAAGCTTATGAGTTTGGGAATAATCCAAGTGGACACAGGGTGGCAGTCTTGGATTTAGGAACTAAGAAGAATATCCTTCGCTGTTTGGAAGAAGTAGGGTGTTACTTGAAAGTATTCCCGATGAATACCCCTGTTCAGGAGATGGAATCATGGGCCCCGGAAGCATATATGATATCAAATGGCCCTGGCGACCCTGCAGCCATGTCAGATACTATCGAACTAGTGAAGGAAATAGTGGATCTCGGGAAACCTGTATTTGGAATATGTCTCGGTCACCAAGTCATCGCTTTGAGCCAGGGCCTTAAGACCGAGAAAATGTTCAACGGTCATCGAGGAATAAACCATCCAATTAAAAACCTGATTACGGGGAAAGGGGAGATTACATCCCAAAACCACGGATTTGTGGTCACCAAGGAATCAGTTGAAGCTTCAGATGATGCTGTTTTAACGCATGTGCACCTAAATGATGAGACGGTTGCGGGACTATCATTGAAGTCTAAGCCTGTTTTTTCAGTTCAATACCACCCTGAAGCCTCTGCAGGACCTCATGATTCGAGGTACCTTTTCAGAGATTTTATCAAACAAATAGAAAAATCTAAACAAGTTGTAACCAACTAAACCTCAAAAAGAATGAGTTATATCGCAAAGATTACGGCAAGAGAAATTTTGGATTCAAGAGGAAATCCGACCGTAGAAGTAGATGTAATCACCGATAACGGAATAATGGGACGCGCAGCAGTTCCATCAGGGGCATCAACAGGTGTTCACGAAGCTGTTGAATTGCGTGATGATGATGCCAAGAGATATCTTGGTAAAGGAGTGAGCAAAGCTGTTCACAACATCAATACCATGCTGAATGAAGAATTGCACGGTGCGTTCATCTTCGAACAAAATTTGATCGATCGCGCAATGATCGGAATCGATGGCACGGACAACAAGGCAATTTTGGGAGCAAATGCCATTCTTGGTGTGTCTCTGGCAGTTGCTAAAGCAGCTGCACAAGAATCAAACCAGTCTCTTTTCCGTTACGTGGGAGGGGTG
>CAZWQX010000224.1:0-3782 GCA_964635965.1 uncultured Cryomorphaceae bacterium | reverse complement strand
AGGCAGGCAAAAATTAAAATCACTTTTAAATAAGTATGCCATGAGCGACGTGAACTTGTTCGATTCATTTGCGGAATTCAAAGAGTTTAAGAACATTGACCGCGAAACCATGATGCGAATCTTGGAAGATGTTTTCCGTAACATGCTTATCAAGAAACACGGTACGGATGAGAATTTCGATATAATCATCAACCCGGATGAAGGGGACTTGGAGATTTGGAGAAACCGTGAAATTGTACCCGATGGTGAAGTAGAGGATGACAATGCTCAGATAGCACTCTCGGATGCTATAAAGATCGAACCTGATTTTGAAGTTGGAGAAGAAGCTACAGAAGAGATTAAATTGGATCACTTTGGACGAAGAGCCATCTTGGCAATGCGTCAGAATTTGGTTTCGAAGATTATCGAACTGGAAAAAGATAGCCTGTATAACAAGTATAGCGCCAGAGTCGGCGAGATTATTGCAGGAGAAGTTTATCAGGTATGGAAACGTGAAATTCTCCTTCTTGATGACGAGGGAAATGAACTTATCCTGCCAAAGCCTGAGCAGATTCCAAGCGATTATTTCAAGAAAGGGGATACGGTTAGAGCCGTTGTTGCTAAGGTGGAAATGAGAAACAACAACCCGGTTGTTATCCTTTCACGAACGGCACCTGAGTTTCTGGAGCGTTTGTTTGAGATGGAAGTTCCGGAAGTCTTTGACGGACTGATTACGATCAAAAAGATCGTTAGGGTTCCGGGTGAACGAGCGAAGGTTGCCGTTGAATCTTATGATGATCGTATCGATCCCGTTGGAGCTTGTGTTGGAATGAAAGGTTCCCGCATTCACAGCATAGTGCGTGAACTGAAAAATGAAAACATCGACGTAATTAACTTCACGGCTAATGATCAACTACTTATTCAGAGAGCTTTAAGTCCGGCAAAAATCACCACGATAAAACTGGACAACGACGACAGAAAGGCGGATGTTTTTCTCAAACCCGATCAGGTATCCTTGGCTATTGGAAAGGGTGGTCACAATATTAAGCTGGCCGGAAGGCTGACCGGATATGAAATTGATGTTTACCGCGATTCTGAAGGAGAGGAGGAAGATGTAGATCTGGAAGAGTTTGCTGATGAAATTGATGGTTGGATCATCGATGAGTTGAAAGCTGTCGGTTTGGATACCGCTAGAGCAGTTCTAGAACTTACAGCTGAGGACTTAGTGAAACGAACGGACCTCGAAGAGGAAACGATAAAAGAAATTATGAAAATATTAAGCGAAGAGCTTGAATAGAGGGGAATCTCCCACATTTCTTACCTTCGCAGAAACCCTGAATAGTCTATATGCCCATACGCAAAGCATCGGTACGATTAAGCAAGGCAGCTAAAGAGTTTAACGTAGGAATTCAAACCATCGTCGATACCTTGGCGGAAAAAGGTTTTGAAATTGAGAGCAAGCCAAATACCAAAATTGAAGCGGCAGCCTACGAAGTGCTCATGGAGGAATTTCAGGACTCCAAGCAGCTCAAAGAAAAATCAAAACAGGCCGGAGTTGTTACGGCGAAAAAAGAAACCGTAACAATCGAGCGCGAGAGCGAGCCTGCACGCGAGAAAAAAGAAGAAAAAGATGAGGTTCTCATCAAGAATGTGCAGGGAACGGAAGAGGAAGTCTTCAAGCCTGAAGTAACTGCAAAAAAGGGTGTGTCTGTGGTCGGAAAGATAGACCTCGACAAGGGAAAGAAAAGAGATCCCGAACCCGAACCTCCGGTTGAACCGAAGGAAGAAACAGTTGAGGAAGCGCCTAAGGAAGAAGCGGCTACTCAACCGGAAGAAAAGGCTGAAAAGGAAGAGGAGAAAAAGCCTGTTGAGAAAGAAAAAGAGGAAGATCAGACAATTCGCACAAGGGTTCAAAAGCTCACTGCTCCTACAGTGGTTGGAAAAATTGAGTTACCCGAGAAAAAGGTTAAAAAGAAGCCGGTAATCAGCACCGATCCCGAAAAGGATACTCAAAAGGGAAGGAGAAAACGCAAGCGTATCAATACAGGTAAGGTTGACGTGAGTCGTCCTTCAGGAAATCGCGATAAGGGAAAACGAAGAGATGACCGACGAGAGGTTAGCCAAGAAGATATCGATCGCGAGCTGAAAGAAACCCTTGCTAAGCTACAAGGAGGTGGTGGAAAGAATAAAGGAGCCAAGAACAGAAGGCTCAAACGAGAAGAACACCGATCAAGAGCTGAAGAAAAAGCACTTCAGGAAGAAGAAGAATCAAAAATCTTACAACTAACCGAATTCGTTACTGTAGCAGATTTGGCTTCAATGATGGACGTTAGTTCGACCGAAGTAATTTCAGCTTGTATGTCCTTAGGCATTATGGCTTCGATTAATCAGCGGCTTGATGCGGAAACGCTTTCGATTATCGCTGAGGAGTTTGGATATGAAGTGCAGTTTACAACTGCGGATATCCAAGAATCGATTGAAGTTGAAGAGGATAAACCCGAGGATTTAGAGGCACGGGCTCCGATTGTTACGGTAATGGGTCACGTCGACCATGGTAAAACTTCGTTACTCGACTACATTCGAAATGAAAATGTAATCGCCGGTGAAGCAGGTGGAATTACCCAACACATTGGTGCTTACCGCGTAGAAGTAAAAGGAGGAAAAAAGATCACGTTCCTCGATACTCCCGGTCACGAGGCATTTACCGCCATGCGTGCCAGGGGTGCGCAAGTTACCGATCTGGCGATTATCGTGATTGCCGCCGATGATGATGTGATGCCTCAAACTAAAGAGGCGATAAACCACGCACAGGCAGCCGGTATTCCGATGATATTTGCCCTAAACAAGATTGATAAACCTGACGCAAATCCCGATAGGCTTAAGGAACAACTTGCCAATATGAATATCCTTGTCGAGGATTGGGGAGGTAAGTTTCAAAGTCAAGATATTTCGGCTAAGACAGGTCTGAACGTTGATGATTTGCTGGAAAAGGTTCTTTTAGAATCTGAACTTCTCGATCTAAAAGCGAATCCAAAGAAAAGAGCTATTGGTACCGTTATCGAATCCACTCTTGATAAAGGAAGAGGTTATGTAACTACGCTTTTGATTGAAGCAGGTAGCATGAAGATTGGAGATGTGGTCTTGGCTGGCCAATACACTGGTCGAGTGAAGGCGATGATGAACGAGAGGGGCCAGGAAATTAAAGAGGCAGGACCTAGCGTGCCCGTTTCTATGCTCGGTTTGAGCGGCGCTCCCAATGCTGGCGATAAATTCCATGTAATGGAAGACGAGCGCGAGGCGAGAAACATTGCCACCAAACGTGAACAGCTGATGCGAGAGCAGGGTGTAAGAACTCAGAAACACATCACACTTGATGAGATCGGTCGTCGAATTGCCATTGGAGACTTCAAGGAACTGAATGTTATCATAAAAGGTGATGTTGATGGTTCTGTAGAAGCCCTGAGCGACTCATTGCAAAAACTTTCAACGGACAAAATTCAGGTTAATGTAATCCACAAGGCCGTCGGTCAAATTACTGAAAGTGATGTCCTGCTCGCTTCTGCATCGGATGCGATTGTTGTTGGTTTCCAGGTAAGACCTTCTAGCGGAGCCAGAAGACTAGCTGAAAAAGAAGAGATTCAAATCAAAATCTACTCAGTAATCTACTCTGCGATCGAAGAGATTAAGGATGCTATGGAGGGAATGCTTTCGGCAAAAATCGAAGAGAAAGTTGTTGGTAATGCTGAGAACAGAGAGACCTTTAGAATTTCGAAAGTTGGAACGGTTGCGGGTTGTTTCGTGAC
>CAZWQX010000223.1:0-3890 GCA_964635965.1 uncultured Cryomorphaceae bacterium | reverse complement strand
ATTCTCTCCAGTCTGCAAGTTGTTCTTCTGTAATGTCACCGGTTCTCCAAGCACGAATGAGAACAAGGTGTTTTCATCATACCAACAGTGATAGCCAATGACCAGCTCCTCTACTAATACATTGGGTTCAGCTGTTTTCAGGTCATAGGACCAAAGTAATTGGCGGCCATCTCTTTCCAGAATGATCGTACTGATCAAATCACTATTAAACGACTCGGTAGGGGAATACTCGCTCCCATCCGTTTCCGTAAATCGAGTCTTTTTCTGTTCTGCGATGTTGTAAAGGATGATATCCGTTTGCTCATCCGCTTGAAAACTTGTGTAAAGCAAGGTATTTCCATCCGCTGAAAAGGAGGGCTGATTGTCATATCCCGGATTATCCGATACATTGACTGGATTGGACAGGTTAAACCCATCTTTGGTTTTCTCCAGATCAAAAAGATATACTTCTGTGGAGGGTTGGGCTATTGCAGTAAAGCAACAAATGGTAAAACAAACAGCGAATACGCGGGAATGTGGCATCATGAATTTAGTTAAGGTACAAACCTACTTTTTCCTAGAAAGAATAAACTCTTCTGTCAGATTGAGCCTGCCTTGTCCGCGGACAGGCTAGTCGAAATCGACAATAGAACATACTTCGACGGGGCTCAGCATGACATGCTTTTGGGTAAAAAAGTAGGTTTAAATATAGCCCTTTCACCAATTCAACTTAATCTATTCCCTTCTTGAAAAGAATGCTCGATATGTGAAATAGAAAAAAGAAATTCCATACATCGCTTTTTAACAGTCACCTACCAAAAATATCGCAATAATCAGTTGATATAAAAGACGCTAAATTGCTGTAATTAAGGCATTTATAAAATTTGTCTATCTTTGTTGTAGACATAAAGCTTAGACAATCATGAAAATCATGCGACTTTTTCTGGCGTTGACGCTGCTATTTGTTGTATTCAATGCCCAATCATCTGAGAAATCTGAAGACTTTATAAAAGCCAAACAAGCCTTCACAAAAGCGGTAGAAAGCCACAATTACCGTGACGCAAAAAGTTCCCTTCAGGAGCTGCTTCCCCTAATGAAATCTGATATCAAGGTTTCAAAAAAATCCATTCATTTGTTGAAAAAAGAAGGGGATAAAGACCTGCTCAAACAGGCTGCTAGCGATCTGGAAAGAAAAGAGGAGATCTACAAATCATTGTCCCATTTAGTGGACGTTTCTCCGGCAGCCTTGAGGGTAAAAGCCAATCAAATTCTGGAATTAGTGGTCGAGTTTGACGGGTTGGTCGTATCGGAAGACGCTTAAAAAGTAACCCCCGGCCGATCCATAGAAACTTCACGGCCGGAGGAAATTATAAACACCGCTCATTTATCAATACTGCAAGGTGCTGAATAGAGTTGGCTGATGCCTGGAACTTTATTTTATGATAACACCTATACAAAGAAGGTATTCTTTCCCTGGTGGGTAAATGAATTGATTCACAAGAACCAATACCCCTTGGAATAGAGTAACAAAAACTGATTAACCTCTTAACTAAATCACCAAAACCAATTTCCCTTTCGCTTTTCCACTCTCCATCAACTCATGTGCTTCGGCCATTTCGGATAAGCTGAATGTTCGGTCGATCTGAATGTTAATCTTACCTGCAGCGACATTGTCGAGGAAGGTTTGTAACATTTCCGAAGACAAATTATGCGCGTCGCCACCATAGGACGTGAGCCTTGCGTAGTTGGGGATGTGCTCAAATGGTGCAAAATCTTTCCACACCCATTCATTGCCCAGGATGCCCGTCATGCAGACGATTCCTTGTGGACGGACGCATTTCAAAGAATCCCCTAAAGTTTTTGTGCCTATGAGTTCCAGCACCTTATCTACTCCCTCTGGCTTGACTTCTCGGACACTTTTCGAAAGGTCCGGAGCATCTAAGATGACTTCATCTACACCAATATCAAGTAAGGTCTGCTTTTTAGATTCACTTCTTGTCGTAGAAAATACCGTGCAATCCATGGTTTTGGCAATCTGCGCTGCCATGATCCCTACCGAAGAGGTACCTCCTCTGACTAATAATGTTTCTCCGGGTTGCAATTCAAGACCTTCTACTAAAGACCCATTGGCCGTTTGAAACATTTCAGGAATTGCGCCCAGCGTGGCCCAGGGCAGGTCGCTTTCAAAAGGAAACACGATACGTTCGGGAACGACTGTTTGTTCGGCATACCCTCCATCAAATTCACGTCCCATCTCACCCATGATCGCTGCCACTTGCTGACCCGGTCGAAATTTTCCTGATGGGCATTCTTTCACGACCCCTACACCCTCAATCCCCTGAATTCGAGGAAACCTGACATTCGGCGAATGCCCTTGCCTTGTGTACATCTCTGATCGGTTCAAACCCGCGGCCTTGATCTCTATGTGTACCCAGCCAGGCTTAGCTACCGGATCAGGCACTTCTTGTAATTGAATGACGGAAGGATCTCCGATTTGGGTAGTTACTGCGGCTTTCATGGTTTGTGAATTTTGCTCATGAAGATAGAACTACAAAATACTTAAATCGAGGAAATTTCTAGCAATGACTTCAGTGATGATAACAACGCAGAGATTGAAGTCTTGCTTTAGAAAACCTATAAGGTTTTAAGCTACATTAATCCAGAAAGACCTTATAGGTTTGGATCATGCGCTGAAAGCATCTTTTGAACTATATTGAAACGAAACTCTTCGATATGGTTGGAGAAAAATCAAGTTTTTGGATATTTTAAGGCCTCTCACCAAAAAACTAAGAACCAAAACCCATCAAGTCCCACCAAACCAATCCTTAAAAGCAGCGACTCTTTCTCGGCTGACAATGATTTCCTGATCGAATTCTACTTTGGGCGTAATCTTTAATCGGCTGTTGGAATAAACCAGCACGTCTTTGATCGCATGAATATTCAGGATGAAGGTCCGGTTGACACGGAAGAAGGTTTCCGGATTCAGGAGGTTTTCCAGATCTTCCAGTTTAAAATCTACAATGAATTTCTTCCCGACATTGGTCACCAGGTAAGCGGTTCGTCCTTCCGCAAAGAAAATACTTGCATCTTCCGTTTGAATGGAATGGATGTGCTCACCTAGCTTCACCATGAATCGGGCTTTGTATTTCCTGGTTTCCGCATCCTGAACCACCTTCTTTACCTTCTCGCTGGTATCTCCAAATTCTTCCTTGACTGTCTTAAGCTTATTGATCGCATTGGACAGGTCCATGAAGGTCACAGGCTTCAGCAAGTAATCGATGCTGTTAAGTTTGAAAGCATCCAGGGCATATTCATCGTAGGCGGTCGCAAAAATGACCGGGATATTGACCGGGTGCTTCTGGAAAATTTCGAAACTCAGTCAGTCCGTCAATTTAATGTATTAGAAGATCAAGTCCAGCGATTGATCATTTTCCTGCAACCAGGCCACCGCTTCTTCTACGCTTTGTAGCTTGCCCAAAATCTTGATGTTGCTATCGTACTTGAGCAGATAGCGCTCGATTTTCTCTGCGGCCGGTATTTCGTCTTCAATGATCAGGACGTTCATGCCATCTCTGGTTCGGTTGGAATTAAAATAGGAATGCGAATTTCGGTAATCTCCGCGTTTGTTGAAAACCGTATTTTCTTTTCGGTGTAGAATTCGTAGGCTCGCTCAATATCTGCAATATCCAGCACGGGTGGTGAAAGCTTTTCTTTTCTTGTACTCACCAACACCAGGTCATCCTCATGGATCACAATCTCGACCTCCAGTGATTGTATGCTGGAATGGATAGATGCCCTGATCAGCCACTCGACAATGGTCAATAAAGTCCCGGGAACACACAACGCGTCTCCAAAGGCATTTTGCTTGAAGTCCACATCAATACCCTGGTACCAAAACAAGTTAATCAGGT
>CAZWQX010000222.1:0-3896 GCA_964635965.1 uncultured Cryomorphaceae bacterium | reverse complement strand
CGAGGGCGGCTTTGAAGCGAAATCCAATATTACCATCAACAGAAGGGCGATTCAGGTGACGGGAATTGAGGTCAATCCAACAGAAGCAGAAATTCTCGAAGGTGGCACCCTGCAATTGACCGCCATGGTGAGTCCAGCGGATGCTGACGACACTTCGGTAACTTGGGAAAGCAGTGATGACGGTGTTGCCACAGTTGATGAAAATGGACTGGTGACAGCTGTAGCTCCAGGAAATGCTATAATAACCGTGACCACAAACAATGGAAACTATCAGGCCACTTCGAACATTACCGTGACCAATGAGGCGGTTTCTGTAACGGGGGTAACGGTGAACCCCACGGAAGTGGAACTTTTTGAAGATGAAACGGTACAGTTGATTGCAACGGTCATGCCAGCAAACGCGGATGATACTTCTGTGACTTGGTCCAGCAACAGTGCAGACGTGGCCCTGGTCGAACAGACCGGGGAGGTAATGGCCATCGCACCCGGAACGGCGGTGATAACCGTACGTACCAATGACGGTGGTTTTGAGGCCCTGGTGAACGTAACGGTGAAGGAACCCATAACACCACCAATGACCAATCTTATGGTCAACCCGGTCCAGGCCGAGATCCTGGAGGGGGAAACGGTTCAACTTACTGCGACCGTTAGCCCCGTAGAAGCCGAGTTTCCAGAACTAACATGGTCAAGTAGTGATGAATCAATAGCCAGGGTTGACTCAAAGGGACTGGTAATGGGTATCTCAGAAGGTAGTGTTAATATCTCAGTTCGTACAAGAGATGGTGGGTTTGAGGCTAGCGCAATCATCAATGTGAACTCGAACATAATATCGGAACTACCTGAGGATATATCGGAGGTGGTACTCTTTCCGAATCCGGCGGAAAATCGGGTAAGCCTGATTATGCCGACTACAGGAAATCCATTGGAAACCACACCTCTAAAGATTACGATATTCGATTCGAGCGGGAGAAAGATAAGGGAAATGCGACTTCAAGACCTGGACTATGAGGAAGGCAACTACGGTTTCTTGGTTGACGACCTTCGAAGTGGGGTCTATTCTTTGGAAATCATGCACAAGAACGGGGAGGTTAGCCAAACCCGATTGATAGTGGAATAGGATAATAGTTATTTGCAATAAAAAAATCCCAAGTAATAACTTGGGATTTTTCGTTTAATGATTGATGGTTTCTTTGGTTAGAAGTCGTTTTCTGATTGGTTAAATAGTATCAATAACTTGAAATGTTTCCAGAACCGGAACTTTTGGTATCAATCTTTTTTGGGTTTCCTTTAAAACTGATATCTCCTGAACCAGATACCCTAGCTTTCAGCATTTCCTTTGCCGTAACTTTGATATCGGCGGAACCTGAAACTTGAGCCTCTACAAAGTCGGCTTCCAAATCATAAGCCTTTATGTCACCAGAACCCGAAACAGATACATCAAGATTCGTAGCTCTCCCTGAAAGGTTGATATCACCAGAACCTGACATTGAAGCATCTACGCTTTTTGCCTCAACTTGAAGGGTAATGTCACCAGACCCAGAGATTGAGGTCTTAAAATCATCAGACTTCAAAACCGTCTTTCCAACGATGTCACCGGATCCTGAAAGAGAGACACCTTCAATACTTTCTACAGGTACCACGATTGTAATACCATCTTTCCAATTTGAAGGTTTCAGATTTACCCCTTTCCTTTGTTTGATAACCAGTTTGCCGTCTTTGACTTCAGTCTTGATGTATTCCAATAAATTGGATTCCCCAGTCAGGGTAAGTTCTCCCTCTTCACCGTCAACTAATTCTACATCAAACCAGCCAGCTAGTGCTACTTTGTCATAATCACCAACTGAACGCTCGATGGTTACCGTATTACCGTTGCCTTTTACACGTTTCCATTGTGCATGGGACAAAACCACTGTAAATAATGCCAATGTAATTGTTATTGCTTTTTTCATAATTTTTGTTTTTGATTGATTATTACCGAGGTCAAAAGCTATATGTATTTTGAAACTTGACCTGAATTTAAAATTAGATTTCCTTATAGTGTTTGAGCTTTATATTGGTTTGGGGCTTTAATAGCTGGAAATGTCTCCCGAACCAGACGCTTTAGTGTCAATTTTTGTTGGATTTCCTTTATAGGTGATGTCTCCTGAACCCGACACTCGAGCTTTGATACCTTCCTTTGCGGTTACATTAAGGTCGGCTGAACCGGCAACACTGGCTTCAACATAATCTGCATTAAGTCCAAAAGCGTCCACATCACCAGAACCGGCAACAGAAACTTTAAAATTAGTGGCTGAACCATCCAATTTCATATCACCTGAACCTGAAAGCGAGGCATCAAAACTTGAGGCTTCAACGGATAGATTTACATCGCCAGATCCAGCTAACGCAGCCTTAAAATTTTCAGTTTTTATGGTAGTCTTGGAAACGACGTCACCAGAACCAGCAAGACTTACACTACTGACCTCCTCTATGGGAATGGTAATGACAATACCGCTTTTCCACATAGATGGTTTTAGATTTACACCCTTCTCTGTTTTAATGCTCAATTTGCCATTTTTTACTTCTGTTTCAATATACTCCAAAAGGTTTTCTTCGCCTTTAAGGGTAATTTTGCCTTCATTGCCATCAACTAGGATAACATCGAACCAGCCAGCCGAAGCGACGGATTCATACTCGCCAACGGAGCGTTCAATAGTGACTAGGTTACCGTTTCCCTTGATTTTCTTACCACTGCCCCATTGAGCTGTCGCAATGAAAGAAAAAAGGATTAGGACTAAGGTCATCGTGTTTCTCATGATAGTTGTCTTTAATATTGATGATTGGTTTAATTCTTGTAAAAGGATACACCCCCGTATTCGCTGTCAATTTGTACTACATTCCCGGAATTGTCATTACCGTAGTATCCATTGTAATATTTCTCACTTGATTTCACTTTTCTTATCTGAACTTCGAAATCGTCTATTCCATTGACCCCGGCATACTCCGTAGTGATATCAAAATCAAAATGGTAATTTTCGTTATAGCCAATTTTAATGCCCGTATAATCTGATCGGATGCTAACGTCGCCTGCTTCTGGAGTCATTTCGCTGATTTTTATGGAACCATAGTCTGCTGTGATACTAACATCACCACTTACTTGACCCAGCTTAACCCCAATATAATCTCCGTTACCTGAAACGCTTTTGACGCTTTCCACTTCCATAGAGCCGTAGTCAGAGGTGTAATTTAGATCACCCATCTCTTTGATTACCGCATTGGTATAGTCCGCATTGACTTTAAGGTCTCCTGCCTTTTCAACGGTGAAACCAGAGTAATCTGCGATAATTTCAGCACTGTTGATATATTCAAATGTCGAACGTGAAGTGTAATCGAAACGTAATTCATTGTTACGACCTCTCAATTGGCCGATTTCCATTTTACCATAGTCACAGCTAATTTTAGCATGTCCGTCGACACGGTCCAAGTAAATATTGCCATAGTCATTGGAAAGGCTAACACTATTTTTTATAGGTAATTTGATAGTATAGTTTACCTGAACGCTTACGTTGTTTCGTTTGCCCCAGCTCCAGCCCCAACTCTTATTACGATCTCCGAATCGGGTGATTGCAGACACCATACTTGAACTACTATCAAAATCAATATTGATTTCATCCAAGCGGTCTTGAACTTTGTCCTCATTGTTTCCATTGGTCTTGATATGGACTTCGATCATTACCTTATCTTGATCCCAAGAGGTTAGATTAAGATTACCATAGCTGTTTTTAACTTTTAAAAGGGCATCGGAGTTAACGTTGAATTCTTCTTTTACCGTTTTTTCCTTGGTATATTTTCCCTTCATACCACCTCCGCCATTGAATGCCGAAGCAACAAAGGGCAAAAGCAAAAGGGTTAGAAAT
>CAZWQX010000221.1:0-3952 GCA_964635965.1 uncultured Cryomorphaceae bacterium | reverse complement strand
GCCAATCACCGCCAAAATTGAAGATGACTTTTCGCGACCACCTGTAGAAGAATTTGAAAAGCTGATTAGCGAAAACACCAAAGGAATTGTGTTATGTAATCCGGGGAATCCAACAGGGGCAGTATATAGTCAGGAAGATGTAGAATCGATCGGTGAATTGGCAAGAAAGCACGACCTGTTTTTGATTGCTGACGAGGTATACCGAGAATTTTGTTACGACGGAGCAACACCTTTTAGCGTCTATAACTTGAAGGATTTAGATGATCATGTTATACTCATCGATAGTGTATCAAAACGGTACTCAATGTGTGGGGCGCGAATTGGTGCTATGATTACTCGAAACACAGAAGTAAGGGCCACCGCTTTGAAATTTGCGCAAGCGCGATTGAGTCCGCCAACATTGGGACAACTCGCCGCAGAGGCCGCATTGGATACCCCACATTCCTATTTTGAATCAGTTATCTCTGAATACCAGCACCGAAGAGATATGCTCGTTGAAAAGCTCAAGGCTATTCCCGGTGTTGTGTGTCCGAAACCTGGAGGTGCATTTTATTGCATCGCCCAACTTCCGGTTAACGATACAGATGATTTTTGCCGCTGGCTATTAGAGTCATTCAGTCATGAAGGTGCCACGGTTATGTTAGCCCCGGGAAGCGGTTTTTATATCACTCCGGGTCTTGGTAAAAAAGAAGTGAGAATTGCCTACGTACTGAATGAAGAAGACCTTATTCTTGCCACAGAAATTCTAAAAGAGGCTTTGGTTGTTTACAGCGAAAAAGCCATTGCATAATATCTAATTAGAAGACGAATGTCCTTAAACCAAAATGTATCCGCCCTGCTTGAACGCCTTAGTGAATCGGCAACGCTGGCAATGGCGAGGAAGAGTAGAGAGCTGGCAGCAGCAGGCCATAAAGTAATTAGTCTCAGCCTGGGTGAACCTGATTTTGATACACCTGAGTTTATTAAAGAAGCAGCTAAAGAGGGAATAGATCAAAACTTCACCCACTACATGCCAGTGCCGGGATACGCAGATTTTCGCGAGGCCATTAGTGCAAAGTTCAAAAGAGATAATCAGGTTGATTATAGCCCTGAACAAATAGTGGTTTCAACAGGAGCGAAACAGTCTTTGGCAAATCTAATATTGGCTACGGTAAACCACGGTGACGAAGTGTTACTCCCTGCCCCGTATTGGGTTTCTTACATCGAAATGGTGAAAATGGCAGGAGCAACACCTGTGGTAGTTGAAAGTACCATCGAAGACGATTATAAGATAACAGCGCAGGTTCTAAGGGAGAATCTCACTCCGAAAACGAGGATGATGATATTCAGCTCTCCGTGTAATCCTTCGGGTTCAGTTTATTCAGAAGCTGAGTTAAGAGAAATGGCGAATGTTATCAAAGATTTTCCTAACCTGATCGCTGTGAGTGATGAGATATACGAGCACATAAACTACACGGAAAATCACTTCAGTTTAGCCTCCATTGCGGATATCTACGATCAAGTGGTCACGGTAAATGGAGTATCGAAATCATTTGCCATGACAGGTTGGAGAATTGGCTACATCGGAGCTCCTTTATGGATTGCTAAAGCATGCAATAAGCTGCAGGGGCAGTTCACTTCGGGAGCCAGCGGAATCTCCCAAAGAGCAGCGAAGGCTGCAGTAGAAGCTGATCCTTCCGTGACAGATGAAATGAAAGCGACATTCCTTAGGAGGAGGAATCTCATGGGTGACTTACTCTCCGAAATTGAAGGAGTAGAAATTAACCAGCCAAAAGGAGCCTTTTACATGTTCCCGAGAGTTTCTTCGTTTTTCGGCAAGGGTGATGGAAACGTAACGATCAATTCAAGCGATGACCTGGCAGAATACATTCTAACTGAAGCCCATGTGGCAACAGTGAGCGGTGCAGCCTTCGGCTCTCCTGAATGTATTCGACTATCCTACGCGGCATCTGAAGAAGAATTAAGAGAAGCCGTCAGGAGGATTTCTCTAGCATTGAACAAGCTGAATTAAAATGACTCACGAAAACATCGATCGTCTTTTTGAAGGTTTTGAAAGATCAAAGGTTCTTGTAATCGGTGATGTAATGATCGATGCCTATCTGTGGGGAAATGTGGACCGAATTTCTCCGGAGGCTCCGGTACCTGTTGTTTCGGTTAGCAAAAGAGAGAATCGATTGGGCGGAGCGGCCAACGTAGCACTAAACATTGCCGCACTAGGAGCAACTCCGATAATTTGTGCGGTCGCGGGTAAAGATGACAAAGGAAAAATCCTGAACGAACTACTCGAATTCCGTGGAATGTCGAATCGTGGAGTTGTTTTTTCTGATGAGCGCCCTACAACGGTCAAATCCAGAATTATTAGTGGACATCAACATATTGTCCGAGTAGACGAAGAATCCACAACTCCTTTAAGCAAAGGGGAAGAGACAAAATTTCTCGAGAACCTTTCATTAATTCTGGAGGAAGAGAAACCCGATGTGATCATCTTCGAAGATTATAACAAGGGGCTACTCACGACGAATGTGATCTCCAATGCTATCGAGATGGCAAATGCCGCTGGAATTCCAACTGCCGTTGATCCCAAAAAGGAGAATTTCTTCGCTTACAAAGGGGTTACGCTCTTCAAACCAAACCTTAAAGAGCTCAAAGAAGGTCTAAAACTCGATTTTAACAAAAAGGACATCTATGCATTGGAGCAGGCGGTTCAAAAACTGGAGGAACTCCTCGGCAATTCAATGTCACTTATCACCCTAAGCGAAGAGGGTATTTATGTCAGAAAAGCTGAAGATAAGGCCCATATTCCTGCCCATATCCGGAAGATTTCGGATGTATCAGGAGCGGGTGATACCGTGATTTCGGTTGCAGCACTTTGCCTGGCCGCAAATACCGAAATTGATTTCATGGCCGGATTAGCAAATCTCGCGGGAGGCTTGGTTTGCGAAAAAGTCGGCGTTGTTCCAATTGATCGAGATCGATTAAGATCTGAAGCCAAAATGCATTTAGCCCAACCTTAAATGGGCTAGAGCGTTACTAAGTCATTATGATGAAACACGACGCGATAACTCCATACGAGACGGAAGAGTCGAAGAAGAAGCAGGTAGCTGAGATGTTTGATAACATTTCGGGGAGTTACGATTTTCTGAATCATTTTTTTTCAGCGGGAATAGATAAGAGATGGAGAAAGAGAGCCATCAAAAAACTGAATGAAGATAAGCCAAAGGTTATCCTGGACGTAGCAACGGGCACGGGAGATTTCGCCTTTGAAGCAATGAAGTTGAATCCCGACAGAATTGTAGGAATTGACATTTCCGATGGAATGCTCGAAATAGGCCGAAAGAAAATTAAAAAGAGGCACCTCGATGATAAAATGATATTTCTCAATGGAGATTCAGAGAACTTACCTTTCGAGGATGGAGAGTTTGATGCAGTGACAGTTAGTTTTGGAGTGAGAAACTTTCAAAACTTGCTGCCAGGTCTAAAAGAGATACAGCGTGTACTTAAACCAGGGGGAAAGGCCATAATCCTAGAGTTCTCGAAACCCAAGCATTTCCCTCTAAAACAACTGTATTTTTTCTACTTCAAGTTTGTCATGCCTTTGATCGGAAAGATTGTATCCAAGGATGATTCGGCCTACACCTATTTACCCAAATCCGTGTTGGCATTTCCCGAAGGAGCTCAATTTGAAGCAATCATGAAAGAGGCCGGTTTCTCAAAATCAGACCAAACTTCCTTAACAGGTGGCATTGCTTCTATCTACACGGGCTGGAAATAATATTTGGCTATTTTCGTTTAGGAATCAATCCATGAAAAAGGCACTTCTTCTTTTTGCTTCAATTGCCATCGTTTTTTCTGCTTTCGGACAAGCGGGATACAAACCGAAGAATTTGGGTGGTTTCGATAAAAAGAAATACCACTTCGGATTCTTGCTAGGTTTCAATAGTGCCGACGTTTA
>CAZWQX010000220.1:0-3987 GCA_964635965.1 uncultured Cryomorphaceae bacterium | reverse complement strand
CATCTGGCATGCGGTAATACCATTGGCCGTACCTGTTACTTTGAAGTCCATATCACCCAAGTGATCTTCATCCCCCAAGATATCTGAAAGAACGGCGTGCTTGCCAGTTTCAGCATCGGTAATCAATCCCATGGCGATTCCTGAAACAGGAGCCTTCATTTGAACACCACCATCCATTAGAGCCAATGTCCCCGCACAAACGGTTGCCATTGACGATGAGCCATTTGATTCTAAAATGTCGCTCACCAATCGGATGGTGTAAGGATTTTCTGGTGCCTTCGGCAGCATGCCTTTTAGTGCTCTCAATGCGAGATTTCCGTGACCGATTTCACGTCGTGAAGTTCCGCGAATCGGGTAAGCTTCACCTGTTGAGAAAGGAGGGAAATTATAGTGCAATAAAAATGTCTCCGTTCCTTGCACCAGCGCGCCGTCGATCATTTGCTCATCGAGTTTTGAACCTAGTGTCAAGGTTGTCAAAGATTGAGTTTCACCACGAGTGAAAATGGAAGATCCGTGAGTGCCAGGTAAGTAGTCTACTTCCGTCCAGATAGGTCTGATATCGGTTGTAGAACGTCCATCCAAACGAACTCCTTCGTTCAAAACCAAATCGCGAACCGCTTTCTTTTGAGCAGACTTGAAATATTTTCTGATCAAGTCTCCTTTTTCTTCTAGCTCTTCTTCAGAGAATTTAGATTCGAATTTTTCACGAATTGCTTTGAAAGATTCCCCTCTCTCTTCTTTTGGGAGCTGCTTTTTTGCAACGTCGTAACAACCTTGATAGCAAGCATCCATTACTTCTTTCTTGAGCTCGTCGTCGTTTACTTCGTGGCTGTACTCTCTTTTAGGAGAAGATTTAGCGACCATAGCACCGAATTCGTTAAGTGCTTGACAGTGTACTTTAATTGCCGCATGCGCCGCTTCAATGGCCGATACCATTTCGTCTTCGCTAACCTCGCTCATCTCTCCTTCGACCATAACAATACTCGACTCGGTACCGGCAATGATCATATCAATATCGCTTCCTTCAAGCTCTTCAAATGTAGGGTTGATGATGAATTTGCCATCTTTTCTTCCAACTCGTACCTCAGAAACAGGACCGTTGAAAGGAATATCTGATACTGAAATGGCAGCAGAAGCTGCAAGACAAGCCAAAGCATCGGGCATATTTTCCTTGTCTGATGACATTAAGGCAATCATCACCTGAGTATCGGCGTGATAGTCGTCCGGGAAAAGTGGTCTCAATGCTCTATCCACTAAACGCATAGTCAGTATTTCATCTGTACTAGGTCGAGCTTCACGCTTGAAAAAACCACCCGGGAAACGTCCTGCGGAGGCATACTTTTCTCTGTAGTCAACAGTCAGTGGAAGGAAATCGATACCATCTTTTGCTTCCTTATTAGATACTACCGTTGCCAATAGCATGGTATCACCCATTCTTACCATAACGGAACCATCCGCTTGCTTTGCTAATTTCCCTGTTTCGATGGAAATCGGTTTACCGTCGCCCAGATCAATTGTCTTTGTCTGTAATTCGTAACTCATTTTTGTGTCTGTCTATTAAAATTTTAAATAAAAAGAGGCAATGGTCATTGACCCATTGCCTCTCTCAGTACGTATAATTCGGCGCTTTCGCAGAATCTTATTTTCGGATTCCAAGCTCTTTAATAATGCTACGGTATCTCGAAATTTCTTTATTCTTAAGGTAGTCTAATAACCTACGTCTTTTACCAACCATGGCTACCAAAGATCGTTCGGTATTAAAATCTTTTCTATTTTTCTTTAAGTGCTCAGTCAAGTGATTGATTCGGTAAGTAAACAATGCAATTTGACCTTCTGCCGAACCGGTATCAGACTCTGATTTTCCGTATTTTTTGAAGATTTCGGCTTTCTTCTCTGGTGCTAAATACATTCCTAAATTTTTGTAAATGTTAGTGATGCGTTAAAAAAGGAGTGCAAATATAGGTTTTATTTTCGCTTTAATCCTCTTTTTCAAACATAGAAAGCGTAAGAGAGAGTTTTTCTTTCAGTTGGTGTCGATGAACGATATAGTCCAGGAAACCATGTTCCAATAGGAATTCACTCCGTTGAAATCCTTCAGGGAGGTCTTTTCCGATCGTTTCTTTTACCACACGTGGGCCTGCAAATCCGATCAGGGCGTTGGGTTCTGCGATATTGAGATCACCTAACATGGCAAAGCTCGCCGTAACCCCCCCGGTGGTTGGATCTGTCAAGAGTGATATAAATGGAATTTTAGCCTTGCTGAGCAGAGTGAGCTTGGCAGATGTTTTTGCCATTTGCATTAGCGAAAAGCCTGCTTCCATCATTCTTGCTCCACCTGATTTTGAAATGATCAAAAGAGGTGCTTTTTTGCTTATGGCTTTATCAATTGCTCTCGATATTTTCTCACCCACAACTGATCCCATTGATCCGCCTATAAACTTAAAATCCATTGCTGCGACAACAATTTCCCGATCATTGGACTTGCCATAAGCCGTTCTGATTGCATCCTTGAGACCCGTTTTCTTTTGGCCGGTTTTTATTCTATCGGGATACTTCTTGGTATCTTCAAACTTTAAGGGGTCGGCTGCGTCCATGCTCCGATTAAACTCCGTGTATTTGCCTTCATCGAAAAGAATTGCGAAGTAGGCTTCACTGCCAATTCTATCGTGGTAATCACATTCGCTGCACACCCACATGTTTTCGATGTGCTCATCCATACTAACCACCGTATTGCAAACGGTGCATTTATACCAAAGACCCTCAGGAGTTTCCTTCTTGTCCTTGGTGGATGTTGTAATACCTTCTTTGATGCGCTTAAACCAACCCATAGGTAAAGTGAATGAGAAGCAAAACTAAAAACTTTTTGACAAGACAAATTTAGCCCAAACTAGAATGGATAACCAATACCGATATTTAGATTCCATTGCCATCTGTAATAAGACAGCTGTGGCAGATCTTCTCGATTTTCATTGAGGCCGTCAATATAGTCGTTATAGCGATCCTTAGGTTGGAATAGCCATCTTTCACCAGGATCTAGGGATGGATCTTTTACTTGAAGTCCAAGGTCCAATCTAATCAGGAAAAAATCGAAATTAAAACGCATCCCCGTACCTGCACCTACTGCTATTTCTGAAAGGAAACGATCTACCGCAAACGAGGCTCCCGGACGCTCATTTTCTTCCGAAAGAACCCAAATGTTTCCCACATCGATGAAGAATGCTCCTTCAAGGATATCAGTTAAATCGAAGCGGTATTCAAGATTTGCTTCTATCAGAATGTCTCCGATTTTATCAAAATTCTGCTCTGGATCTCTAAAACTTCCAGGCCCTAGAGTTCTTGCCTGCCATGCTCTTATTCCGTTTGCTCCTCCCGCAAAGAAACTTTTCTCAAAGGGGAGAACGTTCAAATTCTCCAACGGAACTCCTACCCCTGCAGAAATGCGGTAGGCGGTACTCATCTTTTCGTTGGGTACGTTGTAATACCTAAAGTCGTGAACCGTTTTAACGTACTGAGCGAATTGAATGCCCAAGGCTTCATACCCTCCGTCTTCGTTCAGGTTGGCGTTAGAAAGATTGTAAATCCCTCTAAGTAAAGATCCTGCACTTTCCACCTCGGCTCGATAAAAGAAGAAATTACGGCGACTTCTTTCCAATCTTTGGGAGTTGAAAATATAGGTTACCCTTGTACTCTGAATAAAATGATCCTGGAAACTATTGGTCAAAAAAGGGTCGTTGATTTCTTCCAAACGCTCATCGAATTCTGCTGACCTGTCAATTTTGATAAGACTCAGTTCAAGCGGACTTATCTGCCATTCTTTAGCAATGCTCTCATTCCAACGGTAGACGATTGAACCGAAAGAACGAGTTCGCTCATAGTCAGGTCTTCTTTGGTAAGAAAGGTTGGCTATCAAAGTAGTTTTAGGATTGGCAGACTTTGCGAAACGTTCCGTATTCACCGGCAGTAGGAACTTGGGAAAGGTCAATGATA
>CAZWQX010000219.1:0-4015 GCA_964635965.1 uncultured Cryomorphaceae bacterium | reverse complement strand
GAATAACTCCCAATGGTCAGGTGGGAATTGGAACCCAGGAGCCCTCAACCATACTCCAGGTGGGAAACTTCACAGATCAAAATGATCGATACATAACCATCGCCACACCCGGTGGTAACACAAAAAGAGCGGGAGTCCGATTCAGACACTTCGACCAAGAAAATGGATACGTCATCGAAAGTGATGAAAGAACCGATAATTACGGACTGAATTTCATTGATCAGTCTTTCACCGACCCCGACGGTACTTCACGAATGTTTATCGAAAAAGGTACTGGAAATATTGGGATTAGTACAACTGAACCCCTTGGTCTACTGCACCTTAGCGCACCCGCCAATCAGGTGCTCCCAACGCTTTTCTTTGAGGGAGGCTCTGAGGATATTGTGGCCCAAAACGGACAGTCGCTACAAATGGGGCACTGGGTTAATAACAGCTTCCAAGAAGCAATGAGAATTAGTCAAGGTGTCATAAAAGTGGGCATGGGACCTAATCCGATCGATACGGAAGTAAACCTGGAGGTAAACGGTACTATCAAAACCAAGGAAATTGAAGTCACACTCTCCGGATTTCCCGATTATGTATTCGAAGAAGGTTATGAGTTGCTTACACTTTTGGAGATAGAAGAATACATCCTCAACAATGGTCACTTACCAAACGTTCCTTCAGCGAAAGAAGTAGAGGCAAACGGCATAGGTTTGGGCGACCTGAACAAAATTCTACTCGAGAAAATCGAAGAGTTAACCCTCCTACTTATCCGTAAAGAGTACGAAATAGACAAGCTCGCGAAGAACCAGGAAGAGATCATGCGTCAGATGAACCTATTAAATGAATAAGCCATGACCGCAATGAAAATTCAACGTTTCGCTTTGGTTCTTTTCGTAGCTCTCGTTTTGATAAACCACACGGCATTAGCGCAGATCAAGTTTGAGGCTAAAACGGCTGGAATAACAGAAATCGAGCGCATTAAACTGGCGAAAACCTTTGATGAATATGAGGTGTATACTATGGACTTTCAGGCCTTTGACACTTACGTAAAATCGAATAAGCAACAGAGTATTTTCACCTTTGAGTTTGGAGAAGAACACGACTGGGAAATTGAGATAGAAGAAAACGACCTTCGATCTCCCAATTATGTAGCCATACGATCAACTGAAAATGGTCGAGTACTAGTACCCCCCGGACCTTGTATAACATATGCAGGACATGTTGTCGGCCACCCTGAACTACAAGTTAGATTGAATATTGAGCCCAATCGGACTTGGGGATTTATTGAAGGGAAGGCTGAGACTTACTACATAGAACCCGAACAAAACTTTGTGAAATCTGCTGGATCGAATAAGCTCGTTGTCTATAAGGAGTCATCAATCAAAACTGAAAATATCGGTGACTGCGGAGCTGAATCCCATCACAAACCCATCGGTAAAAGCATTCAAGATGGCGGGCCAAAATCCTCGGGTGCTGATTGTAGAAAGCTGGAAATCAGCACCGAATCGGATTACGAACTGGTAGAAGAAGGTGTCTCTTTTTCTGATATCCTGGGAAATCTGAATTTAGTGGAAGCGAATTATGAAAACTATTTTGATATGACCTTCCTTGTTGTATTTCAACATGAGTGGACCACATCTTCCGATCCTTATAGTCTATTTGTATCGGGCTGTGGAGGATTTGGTCAATTAGATGAATTCGAAGATGAATGGGCGGATAATTGGCAGCAGGTTCGTCAAGACATAAATGTATTATACACAGGGAAGAATTATGCAGGCGACATTGTAGGTTGTGCCAATACAGGCTCTTTCGGTGATAACGTGAACAATGATTTTGGTGCTTATTGCGTAAATCAGTGGTTTCTCGGTTTGGCATTTTCACCCGCAGCGGCCAGACGTACATTGGTCGCTCATGAAATGGGCCATATTTTCGGTGCTCAACACGACGACTCAAACTGTGGAGTTTTTGGGGCCAAAAACATCATGTGTGCGTCTTTGTGGCCGTCAAACACTTTCCTGTCGCCTGCAATTGATGAAATTGAAGATGGTCTTACATTCGAGAGTAATGAGGCAAATGACGGGAGATCTGCAATAAGACAACGTTACACAGGCACCGTGTTCCCCGCAGTGGGTTTTGAAATTGTTTCAATCGATGCGGAAATCCACACGGCGAATGAGTGGATACTCGACCAAGCACTTTGGGTCCAAGATAATGATGGAACAACGGGAACTTTTCGGGCTACCGACTACTCACTTCTTAAACCCGGTTTTTACTTTAATGCCCAGTCTGATGAGACATTAAAAATCGACATCGGTGATTGTGATGTTGATGGTCCGTAGAGAATCCTTTAGGTATTTTATAATTCAGCCTTAGTTTAACGACCCGTTTTCAAACAAGAAGACGGGTCGTTTTTGTGTAATTTGAATCCCTCTCCCCTATAGAATGCACCCCTGTGTTTATGCCTTGTGCTTCTTTAGAAAATACTTCTTGAACCTTATGATTTCTTTTACATGCATTTGCCTAGATCTGTATCCAAACATGGCTGAATTCTACCCATGATAGAGCCAAAAAACCTTGGCCTTTTGAAATCTCACTTTCAACCCATTTCTTTATGGTGATTAAATCACGATGAAAGTTTTACTTGCCTTTTTGCTGTTATTCCCATTGGGTATTTCCGCTCAACTAGCCGTTTCCATTGAAGTACAAATGAAGCAGGTTGAATGGAAAGGCCAAACCATTGAATCCAATGCCAAAGTATTGGAGTTTTCGAAATTCCTACAAGAGTATCAGGTGGATCATGAAAATGGGATTTTATACGTCATAAATAATGCAGGGAACTCGAATAAATTGAGCAAAAAGGGGGTGTTAACTGCCTTTGATCTCGATAATGGTGTGGTTTTATGGGATATGCCTTTCAATCCTTACGTACAGGATTTTATTCTGCTTGATTCCGTTCCTATCATTTACAAGAATTACCAAAGCACCGGGTATGATGGTCAATCAGGAACTCCAATTTGGGTTCATCCCGGTCAGTTTGTCGTTGCTACCGAAAGAGACGATATTGGATTGGCATACTACCCTTCTTACAAAGAACAATCAAAGATTTATGGTGCCGACTATCACACCGGGAAGACAGTTTGGCAAAAAGAGCTGGAGGAAAAACACTATTTGGGCAGGTCAGGTCTCGTAGGTGACTCCGTATGGATAGTTGAAGCAAGCGGAATCGATTTCACACACATCGCCTCAGGCAAAAGATTTTATCACGAAGTAAAGAGTCCGACAAATGAATACGAGCCGAATTCGGTAACCATGGGTGCCATATTAGGCGGGCTAATTGGTGCCATGATAGTAAGTTCTTCCAAAAGATCACCGGACGAAGATTTACTGACGGGTAGTTCACAAAGAAGCTGGGTTTTAGCCGGAGATAAAGTTTATTATTCACCAGGATCAAAGTCGGTCTTTTGCTTTAATCAAAACGGGAGATTCTTCTGGGAACACAAAGTAGACCGGCAGTTGTCAGGTACCAGTCGACTCTTTATGTACGACGGATTCTTATACGCCGTTTTCAATGGGATCGGCTACACCATGGACGGATATACCAAATACGGAACCTCGGCAATCTTAAAAATGGACACGAAGACCGGTAATGTCAAGGCCCGGGAATATTTCTCAGAATCGATAAGAGATTACCTGGTCAGAGGTGAGGTTTTATCAGTTGCGCTCGATACGCGGATTACTGAGTTGAACCTGAGCGATCTGACCATACACCGAGAAAAGTCTTTTTCTGAAGGAAAAAACGTACGGTTGGGATTTGACAAAATCATGAACCCACCCGGCTACATTCTCACGGATTCACTCTATTTGAATACCGATATCCACTACCCCGGAAAGTTTTATGCCTCAAACAGAGCCGGGATGAAAATCGAATTCGACGAAAACTATGAAATGACTGCCGTCGTGAGAGCCAATAAGTACTTTACCTCCTCGGCAAAGCTAGGAGACGATGCCTACATCATAAAAAACAAAAAGG
>CAZWQX010000218.1:0-4054 GCA_964635965.1 uncultured Cryomorphaceae bacterium | reverse complement strand
CGATGATCTGATCGGGTTGTCCCAGTGGATCACCAATCCATTCAGCCATGTTGAACTGTAGCTCTACCCATTCATTTGCGACGTTATTCGGTGAAATTTGCTCAAAGAACGCTGCACCTTCAGCAGTGGCAAATTTGAGAGCAACGGGAGCGGCGAATCCTTCTTGATAAACCATAAGTCGGACAACACTATTACTTTCTGTGAAAGAAAAAGCTCCAAGATCAGCACCATGCATGGATTCGCAACCAGCACTTCCCCAAGGGGCGTCGGTTCCGTATGAGATGTCCATTTTGGCAACGGTAGCTGAGGTATTGATTCCTTGGGGGAATGGATTAGCTATAACCGAAAACTCGGGATTATCTTCTCCGTCGGGAGCTTCAAATGTCGCCCAGGTCCAGTCCGCACCAAATCCTTCGGTTTCAAAATCGATTGGTTGGTTTTGTGCCGTACTAATGACCGATGTAATCAGTGCAGCAAAGAGTAGTAGTTTCTTCATATTTTGGTTTTGTATACGTAAGCCTGAAAGGTACGCTTGTGTAAAGCCGAAAACTAATTATGGAAGATAAAGTGACTACATCTCTACTACATCACATTTTCAATCATCTAAAAAACAATTAATTAAACCGAATTAAAGGCCTAAGCACGAAATCGAAAATCAATCTATCTTCTAGATAGGATTTAGGATTTTCCTTTGATAATTTCAATTTTCTGCTGAATCCTTTCTCTAACCAAATTCATATGATTCAGGACCTCTTCATCCTTGAATCTTAGAACAATAAAACCTAGTGCCTCGAGATCGCTTTGACGCTCTATATCCTTTATTTCATTTTCATGGATTTGATGTGAATAACCATCGACTTCAATTACCATGCGTAATTCAAGGCAAACAAAATCAGTTATGTACTTCAGAATAGGTCTTTGTCGCCTAAAGGAATAACCCATCATTTGTCTTTTCGAAAGAGCATATTTCCATAGACAAGCCTCTGCTTTAGTCATGGATTTTTTATTCTCCCTAGCATATTTCTGAAGATGTCGGTTGTATTTAAAATTATTCATCAGTAAAGCCTGCTTATATCGAAATCACAATCTCGTGACTATTCCACCTCCGACCATTCCTCTCCAAAGTCGAGAAATGGCCACCTCCTCCAAAGGAGGATAGCATTTCGTCTCAGTTTGAAATTAACAATATTCAATGCAGCAAAACCAAAACTTTTAGCATTTATCTTATCCCCCTTTGAAATTAGCGAGGCACCATGCGTTCTCACGCCGCGAAGCAAGTAATGCAGGGGGTGGCATCATGCGAAGTAGGAGAATGATGAAGGGCCTGCCTTCCGAAGGCAGTGGTGGAATCTTCAATTGATTGACCATGATTCTATTCAACCTGAGAATGAATTCAAAAAGTCATACCCTTTTTCAAGATTAAGCTTTCTCATCAAGGTTTGAGATACTGTCCACCTCCGACCATTCCTCTCCAAAGTCGATAAAAGTCCACCTCATCCGAAGGAGGATAGCTTATCATCCAGCCTTGAAATTACAAATCCCTCTCATAATACTATCGTAACCGGCAACATGGATTATCCCCTTTTGGAGGGGGTGGATTGTTCTGAGGAACGAAGAACAAGACGGGGGTGGATCTCTTCACTCAAACACTCATCTCTGTTTCGAGGCTGGATTTAAGGTTAAGAACCCAATACACCGGGTTATTCTCTCAAACCAACAAAATTTGGTTACATTATATTTGAACTCCCGCCTGACAAAATGATAAGTGATATGAGAATGAAGAGTTCGATTTTTTTGGCATCAATGGCAATATGTTTTTTTGCACAAGGACAGGTGCTAACCGTTGAAGATGATTTTGAAGCAGGTTCTATAGGCCTTTCTTGGACCGAGGACAATTTGTCTATTGACCCTGATTATCCCAATCCTTACACGGAGGGGGCAAACACATCTGCCGGTGTACTCCGGTACCAGGATTCAGGCGGTGAATTCGCCAATGTGCGTTTCGACGTTCCAATCAATTTTGACCTCCGCTCTAATTTCGAATTTTCTTTTTGGATATATGTACCATCAGAAAGCATTACGGGTGATCAGCCCAACCAAGTATCGCTTAAATTACAAAACAGTAATCACGGCCCACCTTGGGAAAGCCAATGTGAAATCATCAAAGCCATTCAACTTAACCAGTGGCAAGAGGTGAGCTTTAATTTCGAAGGCGACGAGTACATTAATCACAATGAAGGATCTGCAATCCCAACCGAACGATTTGACTTTGATCGTATCTTGATACAGGTTAACGGAGAAGGGAATACCGATGAAGTAACGGCATACATAGATAATTTCTCGTACAACGGAGTTTTGGATCCTGAGGTGAACCCGACAAATTCGATCTACACGGAATTGGTGTGGTCAGACGAATTTGAAATTGATGGCCCCGTAAGTTCAGACAATTGGTTTCACCAAACAATTCTGCCGAATGGTTTAGGGTGGTTCAATGGAGAACTTCAACATTACACGGATCGGACAGATAACTCATACGTCGAAGACGGCAATTTGCACATCGTTGCCAAAAATGAGTACTATATAGATCAAGGAATTGCCAAAAATTACACTTCGGCCAGATTGAATTCAAAGTTTGCATTTACTTATGGTAGAGTGGTCGCGCGAGCAAAAATGCCTTTCGGATTTGGAACCTGGCCTGCAATCTGGATGCTAGGAAAAAATATAATCGAAAACGGCGGTTATTGGAGTGCTGAACATGGAGAAGTGTTCTGGCCTGAATGTGGAGAAATCGACATCATGGAGCATTGGGGAGCAAACCAAAACACAGTTTCAGCTGCCTTGCACACGCCGTCATCTTTTGGAGCTACCGAGAATTACGGCACTATTTTCGATCAAGACGTGTCTGACGAATTCCATATTTACGAGATGGTTTGGACCCCCGAGGAAATCCAATTTTTTATTGATGGCAACAATTACTACACTTACGCTCCAGCCATTCAAAACGGGGAAACTTGGCCTTTTACAGGTGATCAGTACATCCTCCTCAATGTGGCAATCGAATCGATCATAAGTCCTACCTTCGAAGAAAGCGATATGGTCTTAGACTATATCAGGGTTTACCAAGAAGGAACTCCTGCTTCGACCAGTGAAATTGAGAATTTGACTATTGGAGTTTATCCAAATCCTTCCGTTGACTTCATCAGTATTGAAGTTCCTTTTCAAGAAGGAGGAATTATCGAAATTTTCACTGTAGATGGTCGAAAAATCGTTTCGCAGGTGGTAACCGCAACCCTCAATCAAATTGATATAAGCGAGCTTCCTTCAGGGGCTTACATCGTAAACTATCAAAGTGATAGCGGATCGGGCTCCACGCAGTTCGTAAAGGCAAAATAACCAACGAAGGGACCTTTATTTCGCGCTACACTCCTTTCCGAATCCTTGAAAATTCAGTCGAGATTATTTGACTATGTCAGATTGAAGTCAAAGTGGTTCATTCGGGAATTGATCGATATAATTGGGATCGATATTTAACTAGATTTATCCAAATCAAAACTACATTCCTTTAGGGAGAACTCTTTTGTCAGATATCACTTGTCATTATCAATTGAACAGTACTTTCTAATTGCTTTTGTAGCCACCTTTCTCGGTGCCTTGCCTTTTGGTGCAATAAATTTGTCAGTCGTATCAATAACGATATCAAAAAACTTCAAGAAGGGGTTTAACTTTTCCTTTGCCGCTTCATTAATAGAAATTCTGGAAGCATCTATAGCCATACTTTTTGGCACGGTGATCCAAATGTTTTTGAATGAAAACAATTGGATCCAATTCTTAGTATTTAGCGTTTTTATCGCCTTGGGTTTGTATAATCTGTTTCGGAAAACAAACCCAAAACTCAAAGATGGGTCAAAAATGAGGGCTTCTGAATTTATCAAAGGCCTGTTGGTTTCAATCGGCAATCCTCAGGCAATCCCCTTTTGGATTTTTGTTCTTGCATACTTAGCTCAGCGTTTTGATTTGAACTTCATGGGAGAAGAGCTTGTTTGGTTCTTGGCAG
>CAZWQX010000217.1:0-4091 GCA_964635965.1 uncultured Cryomorphaceae bacterium | reverse complement strand
TCGACAATTTGATGTACAGACAGCTTCCGTTTACACTCAGGGTGAGCTTGATTTTAGCAAATTTCTCCGTCTATCTGCAGGAGTCCGTTACGATCAGTATTTCGGCTCATTTACCAATAGTGATCCCGATGTGGATTCATTTACTTTGGACATGAGTGAACTGGCAAATGTTAGCCCAAAGGTCGGCCTTCGATCAACAATTGCCGAAGGCTTTGATTTAAGAGCAAGTGTGTCGCAGGGTTTTACCTTACCAAATAGTACTTTGAAGTACGAACCTGACAGCGACCTCGACCCATCCGTTCTTTGGCAATACGAACTGGGTGCGAGGTACAGCGAAGGTGGCTGGCTCACGGTCGATGTTGTAGGGTGGATTCTCAATACAACAAACGAAATTTTCGAGAATCCTCCGGGATCTGCAGAATTCGTGAATATTGGAGAAACATCGAGAACGGGAATAGAAACAGAAGTAATCATCACTCCCGTTAGCGGCCTTCGCATTAGGGGTACTTACTCATACACGGAAACGGAGATTCAAAATAATCCGGACGAAACAGTCGAGGGTAACGCACTGACTAACGTACCTCAATCCATAGGAACTTTTGACGTGTCATATGCCCTTCAAAATGGAATCGGTATGCGTGTGATGTATCGCGATGTCGGTTCATACTTCACCAATACCGAAAATACCGCGGGCTATGAAGGGTACGAGGTGACCAATCTCTTCCTCTTTTACAACTTCAACCAAAGATTTGCCAATCGGGGTCGAGTTTTTATCGAAGTACGCAATCTCTTTGACAAGCTTTATTCTGAAGTTGTGTTCGGCGGTCCCGGTTCGCAAATCTTCACACCAGCACCAACAAGAAACTTCATGGTTGGAGTCAACTACAATTTCTAGTCTCTTTTCTGAATCTTATGAAAACGGTGAACTCTTTTATCAGCTTTTTGTCTTTCTCGATTCTCATTTTGTCTTTCACTAGTTGTGGGCACGAACATGAATCGCATACGCACATCCACGACCACTCCAGCGCTCATGGTCACACACATTCTGCACACGACCGTGGTGATGGGCACAGTCATTACGACAAAAATCAGTCCGCATTCAGCTATCTGACCATGAAAGGAGAGTTTCATCTCAACCCAGGCGATTCAGTTTCGCAAAACGACCCTAGAAACCCTGGCAGAATCATTCTGGAGACCAGCGAAGAAAAAGGAACATTGACCAGAATGTCTTTCTTCGACCACAATGACTTGGACAAGAAACTTGCGGAATGCGGCTATCAATTCATTGGTAGCAGGCCCGACCCACACTATTTTCCAGATCAGTCAAAGACTTCAATTTGGGACGTCTTTGAAAAAGTTGAAGATTACGAAGGCGACTGTATGAATTACCAATTCGTACTCTCACGATCACCTCATGGAGATCCTGTACACATGCACTTGCGTTACGGCGATGACGTCGAAAAACTTTTGGAAATGAGCAATTATGAAGTGGATGACCAGTTCAATCCATGGTGGGCAACTTACTGCGACATTGAAAGAACGACTTCGTGCGATTAAGCAATCCGGTAATCTAACAGATCCTCGGTAACTGTTCCCCAGGGAGCATACTGATCACTCGCTTACCTCCTATCGCACTTTCCATGATTACTTGTTTCTCATGCTCGTCAACTACAGAACCGATGATGGCTGCATTTTTTCCATTTTCATCAGCACGTAAGGCTTCAAGAATTTCATCCGCCCTCTCATTCGCAACAAAAGCGACAAATAGGCCTTCATTGGCAACATAGAGCGGATCGAGACCGAGCAATTCACAAGCATTTGCCACTTGATCGTCAATCGGAATCGCGGCTTGAGAAATGTCGATACCTAACTTTTCAGTTTGAGCAATCTCTTTGAGAACGGTTGCTAAACCACCTCTGGTAGGATCGGTCAAGCAATGAATGGCATCTCCAAATTCATCTATCAATCCCTTGATGGTGTGGTTTAAGTTCGTCGTGTCACTTTCAATTTCCGAATCAAACTCGAGCCCTTCTCTTACAGACATGATCGCCATACCGTGTGATGCCATATTACCACTAAGGATTATTTGATCACCCGTCTGAATTCTTTTGGCGCTGATTTTGGCTTTGGGGTGAATAGGACCTACACCCGAAGTATTGATGAATATCTTGTCGCCTTTTCCTTTTTCCACCACCTTGGTGTCGCCGGTAACAACCCTCACTCCCGCCTTTTCGCAGGCAAATTTTATGGATACCAGAATTTCCCAGAACTCCTTCATCGGTAATCCCTCCTCGATGATAAAACTAAGGGACAAGTGTTGAGGAATTGCACCACACATGGCCAAATCGTTTACTGTCCCATTCACCGCTAATTCGCCAATATCTCCTCCTGGAAAGAAGATGGGAGATACCAAAAAGCTATCAGTAGAAAAGGCCGTTTTTCCTTCCATTTCAAGAAAAGCACCGTCGTGGCGTTCATCCAGAACATCATTGCTCAGCAAATCGAAAACACCGCTATCCAAGAGTTTATTCGTTAAGACTCCCCCACTTCCATGACCCAGAGTGATTACGTCAAAATCCAACTTGGGCATGGGGCAATGCAACTGCATGCGTAGTTTTCCTTCTTCAGACATGAATTATTCAATTGACATTATTCTCAATATAAAATGCAGCTTTCTCAAACTGCTCAATACTACGGCTGATGCAGAAAGTTCATTAACAAGGCGCAGGAAGTTACGGAAATCAAGGAGTTGACTGATGTCAATGACTGTTTTCGGAACGAGTGCAACGATGGTAATGGGCTTTATGGGCAGACGCTATGCTTGTTCAACGAGTCCTGAAAAGTGATAATAGGCTGCACAAGCTCCTTCGCTGCTTACCATGGGAGCTCCAAGAGGGTTGGTCGGCTTGCACGTCTTACCAAATTGGGAACATTCAAAAGGTTTTTTGATGCCTTTCATGATCTGACCCGAAATACAATCGGGATGCTCCGGTGCTTCTTCAATGTTCACCTCGAATTTCCTGGTGGCATCATAATCGGCAAATTCTCCTTTAACCGCATAACCACTCCGGGGGATTTCACCAATACCTCGCCACATCTGGTCACGCACTTCAAACACTTGATGAATGACTTTTTGCGCGTCAGGATTACCCTCTTCGCGGACTATTCGAGCATATTGATTCTCAACTTGGGCTTTGTTTTGTTCTAACTGCCGCAGAACCATTAGGATTCCTTGAAGCACATCAAGTGGCTCGAATCCGGTCACTACAATTGGCACTTCAAACTCTTCGGAAATTGGATGATACTCCGCATTACCCATGATGGTGCAAACATGGCCCGCCGCTAAGAATCCATCAATCTGACTTTCCTCATCGTCGATTACCGCCTTAATCGCAGGAGGAACCAAGACGTGAGAGGCGAGAATCGAATAGTTCTTCACTCCTCGGTTATGGGCGTGAATAACTGAAAGTGCATTCGCAGGAGCGGTTGTCTCAAAACCTACGGCAAAGAAGACAACTTCCTTGTCCGGGTTTTCTTCAGCTACCTTAACCGCCTCCAAGGGTGAGTACAAAACACGTACGTCAGCACCTTCGGCTTTTGCTTCCAGCAAACTCTTCTCTGATCCCGGTACGCGAAGCATATCTCCAAACGAACAGAGGATAACACCTTTTTCCGTTGCCAGATAAATCGCCTTATCGATCAGGTTGAGAGGAGTAACACAAACAGGACAACCGGGTCCGTGAATCATGGTAACCTCCTCGGGAAGCATTTCAATGATTCCGTTTTTGACCAAGCTATGGGTTTGACCACCACAAACTTCCATGATGGACCATGGCTGAGTCACGGTGTTTTTAATTTCGTCCAGGTATTGTTTCGCGAGAACGGGGTCGCGGTACTCCGACATGTACTTCATGAGGCCTTCTTTTCTGATTTTGGCAAGTACTCATCTACATCTTCCAAATCACCCAACTCGCCAATCTCCTCGAGGTATTTGAAGGTTTTTTGTGCCTCTTCTTCGTCCACTTTGCTGATCGCAACACCAACGTGCACGAGAACATAGTCACCGACATCAGCGTCGGGCAGCATTTCCA
>CAZWQX010000216.1:0-4095 GCA_964635965.1 uncultured Cryomorphaceae bacterium | reverse complement strand
GGAGGAAACGGGGGAGTATTTCAAAACTGGGCACAGTATCGACTCACGATGAAGTATTTATCTGAAATGACTGAAGACCAGACTTTAGTGATGTATAGCGGACACCCTTTGGGTTTGTTTCCGTCAAGTGAGAATGCGCCAAGGGTGATTGTTACTAATGGAATGATGATTCCGAACTACTCTCAACCCGATGATTGGGAAAAATTCAATGCATTAGGGGTAACTCAATATGGCCAAATGACGGCGGGTTCTTACATGTACATTGGTCCTCAAGGAATTGTACACGGCACCACAATTACCGTTCTGAATGCGGGCAGAAAAATTGCTAAACAAGGAGAAGACTTAACAGGAAAGCTTTTTGTAACAAGCGGATTAGGTGGAATGAGTGGCGCCCAACCCAAAGCGGGGAATATTGCAGGATGCGTTTCCGTCACTGCTGAAATAAATCCAAAGGCAGCATACAAAAGGCATGAACAGGGCTGGGTAGACGAAGTGATAGAAGATCTGGACACACTTGTGGATCGGGTCACAAAGGCTAAAACGAATGGAGAGATAGTTTCTATAGCCTACTTGGGAAATATCGTTGACCTCTGGGAAAGACTTGATAGCGAAAACCTTTTGGTGGATATTGGTTCGGATCAGACATCTCTCCACAATCCATGGGCAGGAGGATACTATCCGGTAGGGATGAGTTTTGAAGAGTCGAATGAAATGATGGCAAACGATCCTGAAAAGTTTAAAATCAAAGTTCAGGAGAGCCTAAAGAGACAAGCTGCCTCCATCAACAATCACACGGCACGAGGAACCTACTTTTTCGATTATGGTAACGCCTTCTTGCTAGAAGCCAGTCGGGCGGGTGCAGATATTATGTCAGAAGACGGGCTATCCTTTAAATATCCATCCTACGTACAGGACATAATGGGCCCAATGTGTTTCGACTATGGTTTCGGACCATTTCGCTGGGTGTGTGCTTCAGGGAAAGAAGAAGATTTGGCCAAAACCGATGAAATTGCCGCAGGTGTTTTAGAAGAAATGATGGCTGAAAGTCCTGAGGAAATTCAGCAACAAATGGCAGACAATATTCGCTGGATTAAGGCTGCCGGTGAGAACAAAATGGTTGTGGGATCACAAGCCAGAATTCTATACGCTGATGCCCAAGGAAGAATCAGAATTGCCAAAGCTTTCAATGATGCTATTGCATCAGGAAAGATAGGACCTGTAGTGTTGGGGCGCGACCATCATGATGTTTCGGGAACCGATTCACCTTATCGCGAAACGAGTAACATTTACGATGGATCTCAATTCACCGCCGATATGGCCGTGCAGAACTTCGTAGGGGATGCCTTTCGCGGTGCAACTTGGGTTAGCCTGCACAATGGAGGTGGAGTTGGATGGGGAGAAGTAATGAACGGTGGGTTTGGGATGTTTTTGGATGGTTCCGAAGCAAGCGAGAAGAAACTTAAAAGTATGCTTCACTGGGACGTCAACAATGGAATCGCCAGAAGAAGCTGGGCACGTAATGACGAAGCAATTTTTGCCATCAAAAGGGCGATGGAAGATGAGCCAAAACTCAAAGTGACCCTGCCGAATAAAGTAGACAGTTCGCTGTTAAAGGGATTTTAGGTTAGTTCAGAGGGATTCTACGTTTGCTAAAAGTGGAACCGCAATCCTGTGAAGAAACTAATCCTACCCAAACCTTCGGCTTCTTCTAAGTCGACGGATTCAGTCCTTCCATCAACCGTAATGTCTACCTTGTTGAGTGATCCCAATCCAAAACCAGCCCCAATTCCAAAAGCGACATTTTTCGCAAGAAGAAATTCAAGTCCGAGATCACCATTCATCCCTAAGCTGCTTCCTTCGTAAATAACTTCTGTACCAAGAAGTGTTTCTTCCTGCCGAAAGCCTAAGTAGCCGAATGAAAGCGAATAGTTCAGTAAGAAACTTGAGTTTGGAAAGTAATAGAATCCCATCAATGACGGACCGAGGTAAAACATTGAAACGGAGGTACTCAAGGTACCTATCGCAATTGAATCGGGATTATCGAATTCAAGTTCAACAGAAATACTATTGGATGATTCAAAAGTACTCACCTGCAATCCAATAGCGACCGTAGGCGTAGCAAAGAAATGAAGTCTTCCTTGGTACCCCCTGCCACCTCTTAAATCGTCCAAATAATCTTGGAAATCATCAGGTACGTCATTTGATATCGGTGCGATTCTTCTCGAGAAAATGAACGATCCGGAAAGATGCACAGTGGATTTGGGGATCTCTGAAATTGAAGTCTCCCCTTTCAGTCGGTTCTTTGATACCTCCGGTACGGGATCATCAAAAAATCCAAAAGTCAAACTTTTGACGCGTTCATTCTCAATCAGAACGGATTGAACTCCGTTATCATTGACATAAGTGATGTAAACAAATTCACCATCTTGCTTGGTGATTTTGCATTCAATACTGTCATTCTCGGTAGTAATAACCAAATCTTGTGCATGAGCTGAATTCAGCCCAAGAACTGTAAATCCCAGTACAAGTAAAAAACGTCTCATTCTTCCTTAAATACTTTTCGAATATACTGAACAGGGGAGAAATTAGACACAAAAAAACACCCGATAGCTCGGGTGTTTCTTATCAGGGCGAATTGGTACTATAGCAGGGGATTACATTTTACCCTTCATCATGCGGTTCCAGTACAGATAGGGCAACCCGTACTTTTTTAGAATCCACATGCTGTACTGTTCTTTCGTGGTATCGACAAATTTGCTCAAGAAAGGGTCACTGTCACGTACATTGCCATATTTGAATTCGGCTAATACCATTTTGCCGTAACCGGTTACCAAGGGGCAAGAAGAATACCCTTCGTATTTCTCCTGTTTTTTCCCATCTTTTTTCATCATGTGAAGGAGGTTTCCAACCACAACAGGGGCTTGCTTTCTAATCGCTGCTCCCGTTTTTGCCGTTGGCAATGCCGCCGAATCTCCCATTCCAAAAACGTTGGGGTATTTATTGCTTTGGAGGGTGTTCACGTCTACATCCAACCATCCTTTGCTCGGACCTTCTTTATGAGAAAAAGGAGAGTTCTTGATGAAATCAGGCGCAGATTGAGGAGGTGCCAAGTGCAACATATCGTAAGGCACTGCGATCAGCGTATCTCCTTCTAAACGCTCGTTGATTTTGTTGTCTTCAGTTATCACGCAGGCATTCTCACCCGGCTCGCTGTACTTGAAGTAAATGGTTTTATTTTCTGCATCAATTTTCACCGGTGCATAGAAAGGTTTGAAAATGATGTCGCGATCAATGATGATCTTATTCAACGTTTTCGCAAATTCTTTGACACCAAAAATCACCGACCCCGGAGTAGCAAAAACCACGTTGGTTCTTTCGCGAATACCTCTCTTACGGAAGTGGTGTTCTGCCAAGTACATAATCTTTTGAGGAGCTCCTCCACATTTTATTGGTGTGGTTGGTTGAGTGAAAATGGCATTGCCACCTTCAAACTCTTGCAGAACCTTCCAGGTATATTCAGGATCTGTGTAGTTACTGCATACACCACCCTTATCAATGGCATCCTTCAATCCGGGAATTCCATCCATATCCATTTGGATACCCGGGCTTAACACCAAATAATCGTAGGTAAAATCACCTGATGTTTTGGTCCCTACTTGATTCTTCTCCGCGTCAAAAGTGGTAGCATAATCTTTGATCCAGTCCACTCCTTTGGGGATCTGCTCTTCTTCCGGCCGAACCGTTTTATCGTAATCATAAGTTCCTGCACCAACCAAAGTCCAAGCGGGTTGGTATATGTGCTTATCAGAAGGTTCAATAATGGCGATCTCAGTCTTAGGTCTCTTCAATTTCAACTGGGCAGCCGTCATAATTCCACCCGTTCCACCGCCGACAATGATGACCTCATAATGTGATTTCATGATGTTAGTTTTATAGTAGTCCTTAAAATTAACTCACGAAATCCGCCTAAAACGTGACAAATGTTACCTATTCGGATGACAATGATCAATGTTGAATGTTGAATGTTGAATGTGAAATAATGTCCGTCCCTGATATAGGTTGACCGCAAAAGTCACTTTGTATCATGAAATCAAA
>CAZWQX010000215.1:0-4128 GCA_964635965.1 uncultured Cryomorphaceae bacterium | reverse complement strand
AACCGAGGCCAGCTCCTGTTTGCGGATCAATTCATCGACGCGCTTTTGGTGAAGCTCGGATTCTTGCTGGGCGATTACTCTTCTTTTTCGCATCAGCGTGAAGATGTCGAAGAGTACAACCGAAAGCAGCAATACGACCGACGTGGAGGCAATGACTAAAAAGGTGATCAGGTCTTGTGTGTCTTCCATGGTGCTGCGTAAATGAGAATAAGTGACCACAACAGATAGCCGAAAAGGTTAATGCTGTAAAGTTTTGAAGCGAAATCCATGTCAATCTGCATTGCCAAAGGCAAGGCACTCAACGAGGATATCATGATTGTGTAGTACAAGAAATTGGCGATTGAAAAGAAAACCAAGACCTTCGAATCACCCGCTTCACCAATGGCTAGCGATCTGATTTGAAGGTAGGATAAGGAAGCCACAATAAGACCTGTCCAAAGGTTCGAGTACTTATGCAGTTCCGAGCTGAGCTCACCATTATTGAAGTAGCCAACAAGGTATATGCAGAATACGGAAACCAAGCCCAGGATATGGATAATTCTGACAGGTTTTCTGTGATCATTTCTTGAATAGATATAAAGCGTGGCCATCCTCTCCAAGGGCAGAAGCAGGTTGTAAACCGAATTCGTACGTATATCCATCCTGATCATAAAGTGTGCTGACGTATCAGCGATAATATTCATTAGGATGATTAATAAAATCAGTTTCTCAACTCCTCTCAACCCTTTATACCGTATGGCAAATACGATACCCGTCACTACACAAATCATTGCGGGGATTTCGTAGTAGTGAAAGGTAAAAGGTGCTATGCCTGGAGGGTATCTAATGACTAGTCTTCGTTTGATCTAAGGACAAGTAGGAGATGCGGCATTACAATTTGGTGGACAAAGACGTCCTACATCCAAGGCCTGCCTTTCATATCTAGAAACCGAGGTTCCGCCTAAATTGTCTAAATCGTTAAACTGTGTATCGTTTCCAAGTACGAAGAGAGGAGTGTGAAATTCAGTATTTGACCCATCTGGCTGGATCGAACCGTGACCTATATATAAAGTTGTGTTACTGCTTCCACTTCCTTGGCCAGTGTAGAAATCCTTGAATTCGGATGGGGTATGATATACCATTAGCGGATGATCAAATGACAAGTCTTTGATCCTAGTATTCTTATATTTCACATTATTGCGGTAGGCACACGTAAGTACATCAAATTCACTTTCGTCGATTATCCTTACGGGGTTGATTGAATTTGCTATTGCTATGTAATGTTTAATGGTCTGGCCATTCTCAACATCACTAAAAGGTTCATGAATAATATTCGCATTCGCATCCAATTTACCTTTCCCAAGGATGTATATGATATTTCCAGTAGCTGGACTACCAGATGGTGTTTTTTCAAAATACCCATAATGAATTACCAGCCCATAATCAGTTTGATTTCCTAGCCTATTTATAAGATTTACGTGTTCAGTGGCTAATGTCAGCTTTGCAGGATAGTAATCTAAAACAGGTGTCGTTTTGTAGTCATGAAAAAATTTGATAACGCCATCTCGGAATTTTGTACAACCTATGTTCCCTGATATGTTGTTTTCATTTAATGGTGTTAAACAATCTGGATGTTGCATCAGCTGATTATAAAAAAGAAGACTGTCTGGGTAAGGGACGCTTTCAGTAGTAATTTCAGTTTGTACGGTTTCTGTCTGTGAATCAGTTTCTTGGTCAGGTCTCTCTTTACATGACGATATAGTAAAAACCACTATTGAGCAGAGGCTAGCATGAAAAAGGAATGACTTGAATATTTTTGTTTTCATCGATTTGGTTTTGGTTCAAAAATCCGCTTAAAGAAAACAAAATCCTTCATTGATTTAGTGGAAATGGAATCCCTGATTTCGGGGATAGAAGAGAAGAGCTATCAGAGAAGAGATGTCCACCTTTGCCGGCACCTCCGCAGAGTAGCTGCTGCCTTGAGGAAGGCTACGGTGGATGAATCAGAGAATTCTTTTTAAACGAAAAGTAAACAAGCATGATTTGTAAAATGCTTGCTTCGAGTGCGTTAATTATTAGGGTGGAATGAACAGATTACCAAGAGGAGGTGTTTTTAATTCAATCGATTGTCCTTTGTGTACAGCACAAGTTGCGCATAGCGTCTAAATCACCTATATTAAGAACCACCCAACTGATTGAAAATTGAGACTTCCATTCTTTCTTATTGCCTGTATTTCTTCACTTCTTGCAGGAGCTCAGGCCTTTAATCAAGGCAATGATCCCTTTCCAAGTTGGAACCCCTTTTTGGGAGAGTCTGACACGGAAGAGAACAAGTATTTGGGCTATTACCAAGACCCACTTTTTGACGAATCGAGTATCCAGTATGCAAGCATGCAATACAATTTCGATCAAGATCCTGATCCGGCAAATCCAAACCCGAACAAGTTCTTCGACATTTTTTATTCCACTTCTCCCGATTGGCCTGAATATCCCGCGGGAAGACCTTTGGTTGTGCTTCTCCATGCAAACAACGGCACCCGAACATCAGCCGTTCAGCTGAGAAGACTGGCCAAATCATTTGTGGCACGAGGCTACGTAGCCGTTGTTCCCGATTATACCACAGGTCGCGATGAAGTTTGGGGACTTACCGGTCTGGAGTGTCTCACGGAAGATCAATTCAATTTCGGCGTTCAACGATCCGTTCGGGATGTGCGGGCAGTGATTCGCAGAGCACTCAAACTATCCGTCATGTCATCCGAAGGGTCAGCTGAACTTCCCGGGATTCCCTCCATATCCATTGATCCTAATACCATATTTTTAACGGGGATCAGCTATGGGGCTACCGCTTCCATGCATACGGCCTATTACGATGTTGACGACTTTCCCGCTGCGGGCACTACCGTGGAGGATTTCGTTGGTCCAGCGGGTGAAACGAGCTTTGCATTTGATTTGGACGATATCTCAGTTTGTCCGGACGGCAGTAATGGGTGTTTGGGGTTTTTGGGCGATTTTGATGTTCGCGATGGTATTAAAGGTATCGCCGTTGTTACCCCAATGATTTTGGATTTAGGCGTAATACGTGGAAATAATTACAAACCGATACTCAGTTTCCACGGAACCTGCGATGCCATAGTTCCTTTTGATAATCCCACGGCTAAAGAAGCTGCTTTCAGAAGATACAGGGAGCTCGATCTCAATTTTTCGGGAAATATCGGACCCTTTCCGTGCGAAAATGCCGACTACCTCAATGACTATAAGTTTTATGGCACCCGAGAAATATACAAGAGATTAATTCAGCTGGACAATATTCCAAGTCTGGATTTTGATCCGTACTACGGGATTTTTGCCATTTGTGGAAAGGCTCATAATGTGGGGGCTCAGTATCTCAACCAAACGGTTGACCAAGAACTTTGGCTGGGAATTGCGGATTATGAAATCCCTCGCTTCTTTGCGAATATTATCAACCAGGATAATATGGTTGGATTTTCGTATACACTGGACCACAGTTTACATCCAAATGCCGGTTTTGGTGATGAGGCTGAAGCAAACCAATGTCCGGTTTTACCTGAACGATTGAATCCCGATTACGATCCACGTGCGGGAGACTTCGAAAAGTACCTGAAACCTCTGGAAAAGTTTGCTTGCCCAAGTTGCGACAGCCCTTATCCCTTTGTTGGTTTTGTCCCTCGTGAACCGGTCTTCAGTTTGGGCGATGTTGATGATTTGCGCTATCAACCTATCCCCGTTGAGATGTGTCAAGAGAATGAGGATCAGCTCGTTCGCTTAGAAACTCCTGAAGGGGGAGACGGTCTTTTGTTCGTTCAGGTGTACACCTATCTGGGAGAGTTTGCCAAAGAGATTGAAGTAGTACAACCCCAATCTGTAGTTACCCCTCAACTTCTTGAGAAGGCTAAATTACTCCCCGGAACCTACCTGTTCTTATTTCCTGATGGAGATAGGCAAGTAGTGGTTGTAGAATAGGGTTCGGAGTAAAGTTCAAAAGCGACTGATAAGAGAACGGTTAATACGAGATCTCTACTTTCAATTTTGGAAAATCCGCTTCTTTCTGACAATCAGTTCGTTTTTCAAACTCAGTAAACCGCCAGTTCGACTCTGGACTTCACACGCTTACCGTGGTGGATGGCAGGC
>CAZWQX010000214.1:0-4152 GCA_964635965.1 uncultured Cryomorphaceae bacterium | reverse complement strand
CCTGAAATCAGGCTAAAAGACCAGTTATTGGCCACTGGAATGTAATTTAGATCTTCAACAAAGATCCGGAGCGCGGCATCGGTATGCAATAAAGTCGCAGTACCTGTATGTTCACGATGACCATTAACATCACTGAAGTAAACAAATTCAGAACCGATCGCGGTGATCTCAGCATTTACCGGATCTTCATCATCTGTACAATTGATGATACAGCTGATCGGGAATTGCGTTAAAACAAACAAAAACGTGATTTTAAAGAGTTGTTTCATGGTTCAAATGAACATTATTCCTTGTTTTAAAGCAAATCATTTCTAGCTCCATTTGACGGCTTTACCATATCCATTAAGATAATGCCTCCTCAGCATATCAGGTAACAAGGCTAGAAAATGGAAATATCCGGAGTTTGCGTGATAAGTATCACTTCGTCTTCAAAGGTGATTACCACACGAAAATTGGTTTCCAGCGTTTCTCCCGGGGCTTCATTCCATTGAAAAATCATTTCTCCAAAATCAGCAATTGGCAAATATCTGGCAGTTTCAGGCTCGCTGAAGTTCAAAACAGGTGATCCCTCCTCATTGGCAATATTGAACAAATGGCTAACCGTATCTCCTACGGCATACACATCTCCGGCAAAGACGAATGCCGATGAGGCGATCATATCAACCCGCGTCACCAATGGATATTCAGGAAAAGGTGGATCACAGGCCATCGCGAATGAACTCAAGGAGAAATTCCTTTCAGGTTCATGAGCGGCAAAGGTTACCTCGTCGATATAAACCCTGATGGCGCTTTCCTGCCAGGGAATAGGTCTTAACAATCGCCATTGATTGAATTGTTCATTAAAGAAGGTGCCAATCTCTGAAAGTAGCAGCGATGGTCTTCCGTACCGTTCAGGGAATGGGCCGCATTCCTCTAAACAACTCGTAGGAACGTGCAATAGTGCAATGGTTAATAAAGCCAGTATTTTTTTCATTACAGTTGTTTTATAATCTAACTAAGTGCCACCTTCTCCTCCTCAAACCCAAAAGCTAATCGACGGTACTGTGTCTAAAGCGTTTCATTACTTATTCCAGATCGTTTTAACCACTCTATCTTGTGCCCTATTTCACCTTCTTCGATCTCGCCAACTTTGAAGCCTAATGTCTCGGAAGCTATTCTCTTAAAATTCAGTTTCCAAGTTTGCCATTCAGCCAAATTCATATTTGCGACAAATTGAAGCCCAGAAGGTTCTACAGATGCAAATATTGATTTTTCATCCTCGTCATAGCTGAACCAATACGGTATCCCTTCTTCACCCAGGCCGTCTTTCCCAAATCCTAGCCAACCAGCCATTTGAGCATATACATCAGGAACTTTATTCCAGATTTCTTCAGGCAAATCGTATCTGATATTCAAGTTGCATTCATGAAATTTCATAAACGTTTTTCATTGGGAAACCAGTTCAACTTTTTGTCCTTTCTTAAAGTTGATCAACTCAGACTTATCTTCCAAATTGAAGGAAAATATATCGAACCTTGGCTTTCCCGTATCGTCAATTGATCTTGGTCTTGAACAGCTTTTTACCTTATAACCGCCCAAAGTAGAATTTTCCGTTAGCTGAAAATCTTGTAGATCAACCATCCTAGCCAGAATATGCGGGCTATTCTTAGTGACTTTATCAAAAACGTAATCAATTACAAATTCAACAACCATCGTTCCTCTTATTACCTCCCACGTTAAATCAGGTAGCCATGGATAATAGTCAATAAACCCGATATACAGGGGTCTGAGTTTGGTGTGTTGTTCCGTCTGCCAATTCAATGAGCACACTGAAACTGGATTCCAGCGTATCGGTAGGTGCATCTCTCAATCCCAAAATGATTGATGTTCCAAAATCACCAAATAAATAGAAATCTCTATTTTGCTTCTCGATATAATCGGCGATCGATATGTTGCCAGAATTCCGAACCCGGAACAGATGATTGACCAAATCTCCCGCACTTATTTGTTGATTATTGTGAATAAAGGCAGCATCTGATACAATAGAAATTTCTTCTATCAAGGGGAATTCTGGAGCTGGAGGACTGCAGGCATAAGCCAATGAAGTCAATGAAAATACAGGTGAGGCATCAGAAAAGTATTCAATATCTTCCGGGAATACCCGAAGATAAAATTCCTCATAAGATCGTGGTGTTTCCCTGGTCCAGGTTCTGTACCCTAATTCTTCAAAATAGGTACCAAGATCTGAATCGATACCAGCATAGCGTCCTCTTTCATCAAAGGAACCACACCCACCATCATCAAATTGACAAGCAAAAGGGAAATGCAATAAGGCAATGGCGAAAAAAGCCAATGATTTTTTCATAGCAGTTGTTTTGTAGTAAAGATAATCAGGACTTACAGAATAAGTCAGGGCATCTTAAAAAGGAGGTCGAATGCTGAATCCAATAGCAGCGCTCCTCCATAAAGTACACCTACCAATAATCCCAAGCCGATCAGGCTCCGAGAAAAACTCACTGCAAATGATAGAATAGAATCGTACGCGAAGTACTTCGTTTTATTGTCTAAGCTTTTCATGTAAATAGCGGTTTACAATGATGAATTTCGCTTAGGACTACCAAATATCAAACCAAAACTGGCCGAAGCCCTTCCTTTCTTCGATCAACACACCAAAAGTTCGGTTAAGTGAAGTTTTCTCCATCGGAAAACGGCAACAAAAATTCAACTAACTATTAAAACGAATCATAGGGTTTGATGAACCATTTTGCCATACTTCGCATTAATGGGTTCTTCCGACTATCAATTCATCGGATGATTTCCGTTTGATGTTCGGCTAAAAATCACAGGATCAGAAAGTAGTGGTACTTTTGCGCTTTGTAATTGTAGCACCGCAAGAAGAGGAAAGAGTTGGCAAATATATTAGCAATCGTAGGTCGCCCGAATGTGGGCAAATCCACCCTATTCAATCGACTGATTGAAAAGAAGCAAGCGATCATGGACAATGAGCCCGGAGTGACCAGAGATCGGCACTATGGGATGAGTGAGTGGAATGGTAAACATTTCACGGTCATCGATACTGGTGGATACGTAGAAGGTTCCGAAGACATCTTTGAAGGCGCCATCCGAACCCAGGTGAAAGAAGCGCTGCAAGAAGCGACGGCTATCCTGTTCATGGTAGATTGTCATGATGGACTTCATGGACTCGATCAGGATTTTGCCAATGTAGTCCGAGAGGTAGAAAAGCCAACATTTCTGGTGGCCAATAAGGCTGATAATCAGGAAAAATCTTTTGTTGCCAATGAGTTTTACGCACTTGGCCTTACAGATATGATCTTTCCCATTTCATCCATGACTGGCTCTGGAACGGGAGACTTACTGGATGAGGTAGTGACGCACATGGAAGACGAAGAGGAAGACCAGGGGTCAGACTTGCCTAAGATCGCCATCCTTGGACGTCCGAATGTTGGGAAATCCTCTTTTGTGAATGCCTTACTAGGTGAAGAAAGAAGTATTGTTACTGATATTGCCGGAACCACACGGGATGCAATCAACAGCCGCTACAACCTGTTTGGCAAAGATTTCTTACTGACGGACACAGCTGGTATTCGAAAGAAGGCTAAGGTCAAAGAAGACATTGAATTCTATTCCGTATTGAGGGCCATTCAAGCCCTACAAGACAGTGATGTATCCATCATCATGATTGATGCAGAGCGTGGCCTGGAATCCCAGGACATGAACATCATCTCCCTGGCACACAAATACCGTCGGGGAGCAGTGATCTTCATCAACAAATGGGACCTGGTTGAACGCGAAACCAATACTGCTAAAAAACTTACCGACGAGATCAAGGAGAAGCTCGGTCCTATGCAATACATTCCGATTATCTTCGGAAGTGTGCTAACCAAACAGCGGATCTTCAAGGTGATCGAAACGTCGCTTCAAGTATTTGAGAATAAAGACAAGAAAATTTCCACGTCTAAGCTCAACGAGGCAATGCTACCCGAAATTGAGCATTACCCCCCTCCTGCGGTTCGTGGCAAGTACATCAAGATCAAGTACATCACACAATTACCCACGAGGAACCCAACATTTGCATTCTTCTGTAACCATCCCAAAGACATCAAAGAGTCCTATGAACGATTTCTGGTCAATAAGCTTCGTGAGAAGTTCGAT
>CAZWQX010000213.1:0-4254 GCA_964635965.1 uncultured Cryomorphaceae bacterium | reverse complement strand
GCCAAAGATAAAAAAGGCTCCCGAAGGAGCCCTTTATTATTGAAATGTGAGAATTTACAGGTCGAATTTTATTCCTTGGGCGAGAGGTAATTCATCACTGTAATTAATTGTGTTGGTCTGTCTTCTCATATAGATCTTCCAAGCATCACTTCCACTTTCTCTTCCACCACCTGTTTCCTTTTCTCCTCCGAAGGCTCCACCAATTTCCGCACCTGAAGTTCCAATATTAACGTTAGCGATCCCACAATCGGATCCTTCATGGGATAAGAAAGCTTCCATATCTCTCATATTTGTGGTCATCATTGCGGAAGACAAACCTTGAACAACTCCGTTTTGTAATTCGATTGCTTCATCGAGACTGCTGTATTTTATCAGATAAAGTATAGGGGCAAAAGTCTCGTCTTGAACGATTTGGAAGTGATTTTCAACTTCAGCAATTGCGGGTTTCACGTAACATTTACTTTCAGCTCCTTCAATTACACCTCCGTCGATGATCATCTTACCTCCTTCGTTTTCAATTTTCTCCAATGCCCTGGAATAAATAGAAACAGCGTCTTCGTCGATAAGGGGGCCCATATGATTATTCTCATCTAGAGGATTTCCTATTCTGATTTGCCCGTATGCTTTAACCAAAGATTCTTTTACTTGATCATAAATTGATTCATGGATAATCAATCTTCTGGTACTGGTACATCGTTGACCGGCAGTCCCAACGGCGCCGAAGACTATACCGGGAATAGCGACTTTTAGATCTGCACTAGGTGTTAGGATGATCGCGTTATTTCCACCTAGCTCAAGAAGTGATTTTCCTAATCGTGCAGCCACGGCCTGGGCAACGATTTTTCCCATACGGATTGAGCCTGTAGCTGATACTAGTGGAACATTTGTATCAGATGTCATTAGTTCACCAACTTTGTAATCGCCATTAACTATACAACTTAAACCTTCGGGTAGATTGTTGTCTTTAATGACTTCGGCGAAAATATTCTGACAAGCAACGGAGCACAATGGGGTTTTTTCAGACGGCTTCCAGATGCAAACATCTCCACACACCCAAGCAAGGGCAGCATTCCAGCTCCATACCGCAACAGGGAAATTGAAGGCAGAAATGATACCGACAATTCCCAATGGATGGTATTGCTCATACATTCGGTGCTTAAACCTTTCACTGTGCATTGTTAAACCATGCAGCTGTCGGGATAAACCGACAGCAAAGTCACAGATGTCGATCATTTCCTGAACTTCTCCGAGACCCTCTTGAAGTGATTTTCCCATTTCATAAGAGACTAAAGCCCCTAGTTCGTCTTTATATTCCCTGAGTTTATTTCCGAATTGACGAACAATTTCACCACGTTGGGGAGCTGGTTTCATTCGCCATTCTGAGAAGGCTTTCTTGGCAGTCTCAATAACACGGAGATAATCAGCTTCAGTGCTTGTGCTGCAGTTGGCAATTAGCGAACCGTCAGCGGGAGAGTAGCTTGTTATGGTTTCACCTGAGCCAAATGATTCGATCCCGGTAGAACATCCGTGATTATGTTCCTTGATACCGAGTTTATTAAGTACAGCTGTAATGTCGAAAGGGGTTAGAGTTTCTGGAGTCATGGTAATTTTTTTGCAAAGATACGTACTTATTTGACAAGAGATGAGCTTTTAATTAGTTGATATACAGTTTATTATATAAAATTCTTTGAATTTGAACAATCTTTTATTCTGAATGGTAACATACCAACGAGAGCATAGAGTGGCTTATTGGCTCTCTAATGAGCCTTCTTCTCGAAAAGATATATCTGGCTCGAATATGATGAGCTTTTGAAAAGAGTGTTGAAATTACTCATGGCTCCTATGATCAATCCAAAGAAGAGGGATAGGAACGTTCCGCGACCATTGTATTTTTCACTGAGCATGGATACATAAAAGCTATCATAAGGTTGACCTACTGTTTTTATATGATTGAGGCCATGCTTATTCAAAAGTTGGATAACATTAGATTCTGAGAAGTGATAAAGATGACGTGGTACGTCGAGGGCTGCCCACTTTGTTTTATAAAAATGTGAGTCAAACGACCTAATGTTTGGTACGGCAATGACCATCAACCCGCCTGATTTGAGTTTAGTAGATAAGGAATTAAGTGTGTCGTTTAGTTCTTCTACATGTTCAAGCACGTGCCAGAGTGTGATCGCGGAAAGAGATTGTGTGGTTATTGATTGCAACGCATTAACATCAAGAAGCTGTATTCCTTTTTTCGATGCAGTCTCGCGACCAATTTTACTTGGCTCCACCCCTATTGCTTCAAGTCCTCTGGTTTTAAGGTATTGAACGAAGTCACCTGCCCCCGCGCCGTAATCAAGAAATGTTCCACGTGAAACGTATTTTATAAATGAGTTGTATTTGTGTTTGAGATTCCGATTTTGCACCAAATGATAAAGTGAATTGACTATCCCTTTTTTGGTTTTGCTATGAGAAATGTATTCTTCGCTTTCGTAGTACTTCGAAAGTTCTTCACCATTTGGTCTTGGATTTGTAAAAAGAAAATCACAGGAATTACAATGATGCAACGTGAAGCTCTCTTTTGATATAGAGTAGTCAGTTACTTGAAGAGCTTCTACTAAGTTGGTTGAATCGCAAATCGGACAGTTGGAAAGTGATTGCATGAAGAGCTTAATCTTATATGGTTCCACGTGGAACTATCGACCTAAATGCACCATCAAAACGGAGATATCGCTAGGAGAAACACCACTGATTCTCGACGCTTGTCCTATCGTACTTGGTTTAATCTTGGATAGTTTTTCGCGAGCTTCTGCCGATAAAGATGAAATGGATTTATAATCAAAATCAGGGTAAAGCCTAATCCCTTCAAGTCGGTTCATTCGGTCGGCCATTTCTTGTTCCTTGGCTATATAACCATCGTATTTAATTGCTATCTCTAAACTCTCCTTTACTTCATTCCAAATAGAATCAGACCTCCTTTGTTCATTAATCAGGCTCAGATCAGGAGACATTTGAAACAGGTCATCTAAAACAACATTCGGACGAGTCAGTAATGAATGAATTTTGACTTTTTGATTAAGTACAGAAGAATTCTTATTGCTCAAAATAGGGTTCGCGGAATGAGGGGCAACACTGGTTTTTTGTAACACCCTTTTTAGGTCCATCGATTCTCTGTTTTTCTCTTCAACCCTTTTCAACCTTTCATCGGAAGCTAATCCTATAGAATGAGAAAGAGGGGTGAGCCTGACGTCTGCATTATCTTGTCGGAGCAGAATTCTAAACTCTGCCCTGCTTGTAAACATTCTGTAAGGTTCTTCGGTACCTTTAGTGATCAAATCATCAATTAGAACCCCAATGTAGGCTTCGCTTCTATTCAAGACGAAGGGCTCTTTCTCTTGACAATTCAAGCAGGCATTTATACCCGCAACCATACCTTGGCACGCGGCTTCTTCGTAACCCGTGGTACCATTAATTTGTCCCGCAAAGAATAGGTTAGCAACCAATTTAGTTTCAAGAGTGTGCTTAAGCTGAGTAGGAGGGAAGTAATCATACTCAATTGCATAACCAGGCCTGAATATTTTGGCATTTTCGAGACCAGGGATGTGATGTAGTGCTTGAAGTTGTACCTCTTCAGGGAGGCTGGAACTGAAACCATTTAGATAAATCTCAATAGTGTTTCTTCCCTCTGGCTCAACGAATAACTGGTGTCTGTCTCGATCAGAAAAACGATCTATTTTGTCTTCTATCGAAGGGCAATATCTGGGTCCAACGGCTTTTATCCGTCCATTGAACATAGGGGATCTGTCAAACCCTGTTCTCAGAATATCGTGTACATCAGGATTCGTGTAGGTAATGTGACAGGGCAGCTGATTGGTTACGGGAGAAGTATTTGAAAATGAAAACTTAGATGGGTTTTCATCACCAGGCTGAAGTTCCATTTTTGTATAATCTAAACTACGGCCATCCAGTCGGGGAGGGGTCCCCGTTTTCATTCTACCATGCTCGAATCCAAATTGCACGAGTTGTTCAGTTATTCCAAAAGAAGCTTTTTCACCTGCTCTTCCTCCTCCAAAATTTTTATCACCAATATGAATTAATCCATTCAAGAAGGTGCCACTGGTTAGGATTACTGATTTCGATTTGATATCTATACCCAGTCCAGTTCTGACCCCCTTGACTGACCCGTTTTTCCCGACAAGTATTTCTTGAACCATGTCTTGAAAGAAATCTACGTTGGGTGTCTCTTCTAATAGTTTTCGCCATTCA
>CAZWQX010000212.1:0-4261 GCA_964635965.1 uncultured Cryomorphaceae bacterium | reverse complement strand
AACCCGATCGTAGACTGGTCGGATGTCGGCACCGCATTAGACAATACTCCTGGAGGAGAAGAGTTGAATGTGGTATTCTACCGTGAATCTTCGGATAAAACCTTCAGCAGAATGGCAATGGCAGTTGATCATGGTGAAGAACCTCAACTGTTGGAAGAGTTCGAAGAGGAGAAAGGTGTTCTTTCGGTTGAGCAGATGGACGAAAACACAATTATCACCATAGAAGAAGGTAACAGCATTACCACCTTGATGGCCGATGGAAAATATGTACTGGTTGAGGGACCTGAATCTCAAGAGTATGCCGATATGGATTACCCTGAGCTAATTCTTCAGTCTGATGATTACGCAGTCGTTCGTGAAGATATCCTGGAAAGTACGCCAACAGAAATTGAAATTATTTCCGACCTGGAGGTAGGCGTCGATCCCGTTTTACGAGAAATGGGAACCCTGAATCAAGAGAGGGAAATGCCCCTTGTCGACCTTGAAAACGTTTCTGTTCGAGAAGCCGAGGAAATGAAAGAAGGACTGGATATTGATATGCCGGTTGACAATAACCTCGATCTGAATAGCCTAAACTTATATCCCAATCCAAATAATGGAGTCTTCAGTTTGAACTTTGAATCCGCAATAGAGGGTAACATCGAGGTCAAGGTTTATACTTCTGACGGCAGGTTGGTTTACAATGAAGTGAAAGATGCATTTTCAGGTCAGTTCATCCAAGACATTAATATTCAAGGAAATGCCGATGGGGTCTATTTCCTAATGGTCAGACAAAACGATCAAACCTTTTCAAAGAAATTCATCGTCCAGTGATTCAGGTAGGTCACGACAATTCAAGGAGCGACGAATATTTGTCGCTCTTTTTTGTTCTATATGCTAACCGACAAAAGTGCATTTGAAAAGACCGATTATCTCATACCTTCCAAGAAGCTGATACCTTTGAGCTATGAAATCGTTAAACTGCTTCTTCACTTCATTTATTCTCCTTTGTTCTATCCATTCTTTAGCCCAGACTACGGCATATGATATCTGTCCGATCAAGAACTCTGAAGAGCTTCCTGAAGCAGTGGTTTACACCATTAATGGGAAAGAGACCAACCTGAAGGATTATATCGATGACAAACCCGCAGTCATTGTCTTTTACCGAGGAGGATGGTGTGGATACTGCATGCGTCATTTATCCGAACTGCAGGATATCAGACCGGAGATTGAAAGCATGGGTTATGAGCTCATTGCGATTGCACCTGATGATTTTTCAAACCTTGAAGAATCCATTTCAGAGAGTGAATTGGACTACACCCTTTTCTCGGACAAAAAAGTAAATGCTATCAAGGCGTTTGGAATTGGTTGGACCGTATCTGAAGAGACTTTTGAAAAGTACAAAGACAAATACAACATCGACCTCGAGTGGTGGTCGGGTGAAGCCCATCATATTTTACCCGTGCCTGCTGTATTTGTAATTGAAGAAGGCAAGATCAAATACCAGCATACTGATCCTGACTATTCACGGAGATTATCAGGTGAAGTGCTCCTATCTTTTTTAAAGAACTGAATCACTTTTTTAAATCCGATCTACACGTCTTTTTGGAGCCAATTTTAACACTCTAAACTGATAATAATCATGATTTTAGAGAGCCATTTTCCCGAGATTTATTCTCGAAATGAAAATAGCGCATTACCTGTACAATGCATTCCTAATTGAATCAGGTGATAAGAAGATCGCCATTGATCCGGGTGGTCTCATGTTCTATTATTTTCGATTTACCTCCCTCATTCCAAAGTCGGAATGGGAAGGTGTTACTCACATCTTTGTCACCCATGGAGACCCCGACCATTATTGGCACGCAGATAGGCTAGCTAAAGCTTCAGGAGCTCCCGTTATTTGCAATAAGACCATGGTCAGAGATATTGATGGAGAGAATCTATTCTTGGGTCCTCGCGATAAAGGAGTTGCTTTTACCACTGAATACAAAAATTACCACACGCTGAGGGTGGGTGAGTCGATTGACGTCGATGGAATGCAGATCACTGGGTTAAAAGCCACCCATGGTCCGCTGACAATCAAACTCGGTCCTTTTACGAAGACACTGAAGCCCGGTCCAGATGAAAGAATCGGATGGGGTGCCATCGGTTTCAAGATAGAAGTAGACGGGTACACTGTTGTCAACCTTGGTGACACCCTGCTACATGCCGAGGAATGGAAGTCGATTCATAATCCAGATGTATTAATGATACCAATTGGGGGCAAAGCAGTGCACAATACGATGGATGTTCCGGAAGCCTTAGAAGCTATTAAGATTATGAAGCCAAAACTGGTGATACCCTGCCATTATAATTGTCCTGCCTTCTTTAGCAGGACATTTAACCCAGCTGATGAACAGGAATTCAAAAGAGGTGTCGAAGAAATTGGCGGTATCAAGTGTGCCGTTCTCCATGAAGCAGAAAGTATTGAATACAACAAAAATGCAAAAGTGCATGACATGAATTTGATTTTATAAACCTATCAAATAGCGGCCTGTGTCGGATTTGATAACCAAAACGCTCTGAAATGAAATACGACACGATTATTATTGGAGGAGGGCTAGCAGGATTGACTGCAGGAGCAACGCTCTCCAAATTCGGAAAGAAAGTCCTTTTGCTTGAGCAACACTATAAACCGGGTGGTTGCGCAACCACTTTCAAAAGAAAGGACTTCATTGTAGAAGTAGGTTTACACGAAATGAGTGGATTAGGAAAAGGAGGCGGAGCTATTCCACAAATTTTTGATCTCTTAGACGTTTGGAAAGAGGTAGAATTTGTGAAGGTACCCGAGTTTTTTGCCGTATTCAGAAACGGTGAAAAATTCGTGTTTCCTCATGGTTACGAGAAGGCAATTAAAGCCCTTATCGATAAATACCCCGAGGACGAAAAAGGAATAAGACGCCTGATGAAAGTGATGGCCGGCGTTCGAAAAGAAGGTACTAGTCTTCCCCGAAACCCATTGATCAGTAAGCTGATTTATCCTTTGATGCCATTGCTTTATCCCAACCTTGTTGAAGCCACGAAGCATACCGTGGGTTCTTGGCTTGACAAGTACATCACCAATGAAGATGCGAAACTCGATATAACTTCTCACTTGGTGTATTGGGGTGATGATCCTTACAACCACTCTATGTTCTATTTCGGTTTACCTTTTTCGGGGTTTATCGAAAATGGCGGCCATTTCATCAAAGGAGGGTCTCAAGAGCTTTCTCACTATTTGGCTTCTTATATCGAGAAGAACGGTGGAAAGGTATTGCTTGGCAAAAGGGCAGAAAAGATTGTCACTAAAAATGACAAGGCAGTCGGAGTGACTATATCGGATAGCTATAATAAAGACATACTTCCCGAAACGGTTGCATGCGACAATGTCGTTGCAAATACCGCCATTCCGCTGGTACCCGATCTATTGGACGAGCCCTATGCCACCACTTTGAAAGGAAAGATTGAAGGCATTGAAGATTCGTGCTCGTTATTATGCATCTACCTCGGATTTAATCGACATGTGAAAGAGTTTGGCGTGCAACACTATTCAAATGTCATCAGAGGAGAAGATGTGAAAACCCTTAAGGACTTAAAACCAAATCACACAGGTGATTGGTCTAAACGCAACTTCATCTTCGTCGATTACAATCAAGTTGATTCTCAATTGGCTCCAGCCGAGAAAAATGAAGGAGTCATCTGTTGCTCAGATTACCTTGAGCAGTGGGAAGGCTTGAGCCAGGAGGACTACAAAGCCAAAAAAGAAGAGGTTGCCCAAATTCTGCTAGGCCGATTGGATAAACAATTTCCAGGTATTCGAGATAGCATCGAGTACTACGAGGTTTCTACTTCTAAAACCATCAAGCGCTATACCTTGAATCCCAGCGGTTCGGTCTACGGTTACGCACAAACGCTTCGTTACACGGCAACCAAAAGATTTAGAAATAACTTTTTGCTTTCGAATCTATATTTCGGCTCAGCCTGGGCTTTTCCGGGAGGTGGCTTTGAAGGTGCAATAACGGGTGGGTTCCTCGCTGCTTTGCAGATGAACAACGACAACATCTGGTCTGAAAATGGAACGGAACACTTTCACGATCCTAGAGCCATGAAACTGAAAGCAAAGAAGTCAATCGATGAAAATAAAATGGAATTGATTTTTGATAAACCTGCTGATCTTGAGTTTCGAAGCGATCAGCAGGTTTATCAAAAATAAAATGGAATTGATTTTTGATAAACCTGCTGATCTTGAGTTTCGAAGCGA
>CAZWQX010000211.1:0-4268 GCA_964635965.1 uncultured Cryomorphaceae bacterium | reverse complement strand
CTTGTGGTCCCACGTTCCAAGTAGTTGGAGCCATCACCTGGTAGTTCTTAATAACGCCATCTTTCACTTCAATCCAGTGAGCAAGCGCACCACGTGCAGCTTCAGTCGCTCCGAATCCTTTTCCGTCTTTCTCAACCGGTTTAGTGTAGAACTCGCCATCCAAATCAATTTCCGAAAGCCACTTTTCAATGAATGTGTAAATCCTTGGAGCTTCGTGAACTCTCGCTAATACTCTGGTGAATACACTTGGCCCCATCTTTTTGATAATGTCACCAAAAAGAGGATCCTGAATCTGATGATCCTTATTCGCCGGATTTGCATTCATCACACAGCGCGCCAATGGACCTGCTTCGGCAGCGTGGCCATCATAACGAGGTGATTTTGCCCAGCTGTATTGGCTGTCGAAATTCGTGTCGTGCAGAGTTTGAGACTTAGCCGGAGTTGGAAGCGGCTCATCCCATGGGTGCAGGCCGTCTTCTTGGTTGTCGTACCAAGAGTGCTTCACGTGCTCCGATACTTTTAAGTGATCAAACTCGTGGTAATTTTCTCCATCAAAGAAACCACTTGACTGAATAAGCGCGTTGTTTCTTCCTTCGATGGTCGGATTATTATAAAGGTCTTTATGCAGGTAGGTACCCGTCGCCAAGAACTTACCAACTCCCTGACCGAACTTATCCAATCCGAATTCCAGTCCCGCTCTGATCAAGAGGCCAAGGTCACTGTTCTTCTGTGACTCATTCTCTTCAACCCAAGCAAGCATGTCATCCCATGTCTTAATCTGCATGTAACGCTCTATCGAGCAACCCAGCCAGATTGGCTCGAGCCAATCATTCTTAAACTGAGCGAGGATGGCATGAGATCTAGTGATATCCTTCAAAGTAGGAGCACACATTACTCCTCCCGGAACCATGTAACTTGAATGTGGCCATTGCCCACCGAATAGTGCGTAAATCTGAACGGGAAGTGCACTAGCCGTAAGTCCTTTTTGGAAGGTCTCTCCAACGTATGCAGACCAACGCTTGACTACTTCTTTGTAGAGCGGTTTATCGGCGTACTTTTTATTCGCCAAGTCAGTGGCAAAAATCGCGTAGTACCATCTAGGGATACTCTGCAATGTTTCGGTAGCTTGACCGATAGCTCTTAATAAAAGAGCGTTCGGTGTAAGGTGTGTACCCCAAGCAGTATCTAATGCCGAAGAAGCACAGTATAAGTGGGACCCTCCGCAGATTCCGCAAATCCTAGGAGTTACGATTAACCCTGATTGAGGATCTTTTCCCGCCATGATTTTCTCAAATCCACGAAACATGGCGGCTTGAGTATGAGCTCGGGTAACCTTACCATTGTCTATATAGACCTTCACATCTAAATCTCCTTCTACACGGCCGACAGGAGAAATATTTAATTCTGTAACTGACATCTTTCTCTCTATTTAGAATATTCTTGAACTTTATGATTTGTGGGCATTACCTTTTGGAAACCGGCCTCCAGGTAGTAGGCTAGCTTATTCCTTCCCTCAGGAACTTCTTTCGGGAAGGTTCCCAAGTATTTCATGGTATTGAATACGCTTCCCTTTTTAAGGTCGTGGTGCGGAAATCCAGGTTCGGTACAACCTAGGCAAGGGTGATTTGATCTGGTTTTGCTCGATTGCCTGTTCCAAAGGATATTGTTACAACTCGCTCGGGTAAGCGGGCCTCGGCAACCTACCTCATAGAATAGACAGCCTTTTCCTTTTTGTCCGAAACGACCATCGACCTTCTGAGCGAAATTCACTACACGAGTACATCCATTCTGCACGTGGTCGGTGAAGAATGTTTTGGGACGGTGAAAATTATCGATTAACACATCTCCAATTCGACCAACGGCTATGGCTACAAGAATCTGAGTAATCCAATCTGGGTGAGCCGGACAGCCTGGAATATTGATAACGGGTAATCCTCCTTTGGAGACGTAATCTGCGCCTAAAAATCCACCTTTCTTTCTTTTGTGAAACTGAAGACCGGTAGATTCACTCGGATTCGGTGGAACCGCAGGGATTCCTCCCCAGGTTGCGCAATCTCCGATCGCTACAACATATCCCGCTACTTCAGACAACTCCTTAATCCATTCCATCATGGGACGGTCGGCAAAGAAGTTCATGGAACCCGTATTATTCGGACCTTGAATAAGTGATCCTTCATAGACTAAAATATCCATTTGGACCTTCCCGGCGATAATGTCTTTTAAAAGATCTTGAACTTGATCTCCAATTTGTAATCCTGTGGTTGGGTGCCAAAGAATATTCAGACCGAAGTCTGTGATAAGCTCCACAACCGTTGGTTCTTCTGCATTTAAAAAAGACATGGTGTTTCCACTACACGCTCCTCCCTGCAGCCATAATACGTTTGCCATTTTGAGATAGAATTAGTTAGAGTAATAGTCAAAAACTGACATTCATCAGTTTTGAAAAAAAGCAATTGTGTCAATTTAACAATAATATTGATTGATAAGGGTTTGCGGGTTGCTACATGAAATTATTGCTGCGTTGGCCAGTCCCAAAAAATTGGCGAAATGATCAAAAAGATTTGCTGCAAATCAAGGAGATAAACATCATTCTTGATTAATGAATTCCGATAATTACCTAAACTAGATAAATGCTTATTTAAATAGATTTTAAATAAGAAATGTGGGAAATGATAGATTTTCACGTTAAGTCAGTCAAATAAACTTTCATTTATTTCTGAAAGTTCAGAAACTTAGTTATATTTGACTTGTGAAAATTTCGGATGCACAATTGGAATTCATTCAAACTTGGGGAGCACTCGGCAGTTCTTGGGGTATTCCTAAATCGATGGCACAGATTCACGCCTTGTTATTGGCATCCCGAGATGAGATGAGTACCGAAGAGATTATGGATAAGATCAAGATCTCTCGCGGTAACGCCAACATAAATCTCAGAGAGCTGAACAACTGGCGATTGATTAATAAAGTGAATAAGCTCGGCGAACGAAAAGAATTCTTCCGGGCAGATCACGATATCTGGAGCCTCGCGAGTAATATTTTGGTTGAACGAAAGAAACGAGAACTCGAGCCTGTGCTGACTTTTCTTTACAAAATGGAAATTGCGGAATTTGAAGGAGAGAAAGAAGATATTGAACACTTTCGTTCCTTAATAATTGACCTACGAGAATTCGTGGAACAGTTGGACAAACTTTCCGAATTGGCCCTGAAGTTCAATAACAACGTGGTTTTTAAGAAGATGATTAACATGCTCAAATAAAAAATTTTAGCTCATACTTTCAATTATTTCTAAAAGTTCTGACATGATTACAAATAGTAAACTATTGATCGACCTGGACTGCACCATGTGTAAACTCTATGGAAAGGCTTTTCTTAAGCTTGGGCTCATCGAAAAGGACGTACTCAGCTCTTACCAGCAAATCGAAAAATCGATTTCAGATTCAATTGATATGGAGCGGGCCAAGAGTGAAATTGCCTTGATCAACCTTAAGAACAATCAAGTGGAATACGGAATCGACGCATTCACCCGTATTCTCACCAAAGAAAAGTCGATTCCAAGAGCGCTAATTCGCATACAACCGTTTAGGCTTCTCTTCAAGCTGCTCTACTCGATCATCTCTTGGAACAGACATATCATTACCCGGCCCGCATCAACTTGCTCCTCTCCCATTTGCACGCCCGATCTCCACCTAGGTTACAGAATCACCTACAACCTAATCACTGCATTGCTAACCGGTTTTATCCTTAGCAACTATTTCAGCTCGTTGTTTTTAAGTTCAGGAATCGTCCTACCAACTTTTTTTGAATACGTGGTTTGCTTTGGGCAGATTTTCTTCCAAGGAACCATCGTAACTGCCATTGACAAAGAAAAAGCATGGGATTACCTCGGCCATATGAGTACCATTTCGATGATTGGAGCGCTCCTTTTGCTACCTCCTTATGTCATCGCCGGCATTTTAGGACTGTCTTCCATTTACTTACTCGGAGCCTTTGGTTTGGTGGTGATTATTATGATTCAAGAACATATTTTAAGAAGTAAAAGACTTGGCTTGGGTCATACACTCACTGCAACCTGGGTTTTTTATCGGATGCTAATTCTCCTTTTCATTTTAATCCTCTCACTATGAACATCACACTAGCAGGAGGAACGGGATTCTTGGGAGGTGAACTCGAGCAATACCTGACCAAAAAAGGCCATGCCGTTACCATCCTGACAAGAAAACCCAAAAATGACAATCACATCTATTGGGACGGAAGTCTTGACGATGACT
>CAZWQX010000210.1:0-4404 GCA_964635965.1 uncultured Cryomorphaceae bacterium | reverse complement strand
CATCAATATTATTGCTGCTCTCGAATTAGGGAGGAGAAGGCGCTCAGAGGAAGGATTTAATCGGGATAAGATAACATCGAGCAAAGATGTATACGAACTTCTCCATTATCGGCTTAGCAAGAGCACATGAAATTCCTCGTGATCGATATCGCTGAGCTGATAATGGAGAAGTTCGTATACGTCTTGGCTCGATGTTATCTTATCTAGCTTAAATCCTTCTTCCGAACGCCGTCTTCTTCCCAATTCGAGAGCCGCGATAATATTGATTGCCTTTGCTTCACCAATTCCGGGAAATCGAGTAAGATCAACTACATTCAAGCGACCTAATTGATTCAGCTTGTTTTCATAGGCGGCCAGAATTTGTTTGGCCACATCCACTGCAGTAAGGCTTTTGGTTCCAGAGCCGAGTAAGATGGCTATGAGTTCTGCATCCGAAAGTGAGTTTCTCCCCTTTCGAAGTAATTTTTCACGCGGACGGTCGTCTTCCGCCCAGGATTTGATTCCTGATAGTTCACTAATTCTTTTCATCGTCTCCATGAAAATAGTCAAATCCCACGGTATGAAAGAATTGGAAAAAGAAAACCCCTCAAGCTGTGGCTTGAAGGGTCAAGTATAAATATTGTATTCGCTTAAAGCGAAGAAACGTGCTTCGTCAACTTGGACTTAAGGTTTCCCGCTTTATTGTGATGAATGATATTTTTTTTTGAAAGCTTATCGATCATGGAAGTAACATCAACCAAAAGCTTCTCAGCTTCCTTTTTGTCAGTTAATTCCTTCAATTTTTTGATCGCGTTACGCGTAGTTTTGTGCTGATACTTGTTCAACACTCTGCGTTTTTCGCTTGATCTGATGCGCTTTAAGGCTGATTTATGATTTGCCATTGCGTGTTACTTTTCGCTCTTCTCGATTTTAAGGACGGCAAAGATAGAAAACTTTTCGGCGGAAGCAATGAAAAAAGAGAAATGTAAAGACATCTCGCATTTTAATCATTTCCAAACAAATAGAATCAATCTGATTTATAGTTTTGACCCAAATATTCGGAAATGGCAAAATTGGTTATCGTCCGTCACGGACAAAGTGTTTGGAACAAAGAAAACAAGTTCACTGGCTGGGTAGACGTTGACTTAGCGGAAAAAGGAATCGAAGAAGCAGGAAATGCAGGTGAGCTCTTGAAAGACTACAAATTCGACGCTGCTTTTAGCTCTGTTCTTAAAAGAGCGAACAGAACCCTCGATATTATTTTGGACAAGATCGGTCAAACCGATATTCCAATCGAAAAAGACCAAGCTCTCAACGAGAGGATGTACGGGGACCTTCAAGGATTGGATAAGGACGAAACCAGAGCTAAATATGGTGCTGAGCAAGTACACATTTGGAGAAGATCGTTTGATGTGCAACCTCCGGGAGGCGAAAGCTTAAAAGACACGGCTGATAGAGTTCTTCCTTACTACGAAGAAAAAATAGCTCCTATGCTCAAAGCTGGTAAGGATATCATCGTAGCTGCTCATGGAAACAGTCTGCGCGCGCTCATCATGAAATTGGAAAATCTGAGCAAAGAAGAAATTCTACAAGTCGAGATTCCGACGGGAGTTCCAAAGGTTTATGATTTGAATGAAGACCTTTCCATCAAAAGTGCAGCATTCCTGAGATAGGAGATTCTCATTTAAAGTTTTTTAACCTGCATTGTCGGGCATTATTGGTTGTCAATTGATTAACTTCAATTCAAACCAATACTACTCCCCATGAGGACTTGGCTGGTCACCCTCCTATTTTCCATTCTTGTGTCTAACGTACTCGAGGCTCACCCGGGTATCGGAATTGTCGAAGACAGCAAGGGTAATGTATACTATACCGATTTGGTTCACGTATGGAAAATTTCGCCTGAAGGAGAAGTAACCATCGCCGTTAAAGATGTGCATACCCATGAACTCTACATCGATTCCGAAGACAATCTGTACGGCGAACACGAATGGTATGAAGGGGAAGAGATCGATAAGTGGGGTAATTATGTCTGGTGCCTGAAAAACAATGGGGAGCTAATAAAGACCATTCCCGATGTGGAAGGTTTTCTCGACAACAATACACTTGTCCGTGATCGAAAAGGCAGCTCGTATTGGAGCGCTAAATCAGGAGAGGGTCAGATCATAAAGAAAACTTCCGCCCAGGGAAAACAGCACACTTTCTCGGAACATGTCTTTGAAGACATTCGGTGGATGTTTTATTCCGAGGTGAATGGGGCCCTTTATGTCGTCGATCTTTTATCAGTTTATGAGGTCAAGCCTTCGGGTAAAGTCAAACTTTTAGAAGAAGACCTAAAAAAGCGGAACAGTTTATTCAACGGGGTAGCCGATCGGCACTACGTGTATGGAATGTGGGATAATACCGAGGGAGATCTTTTTATAGCCCTATATGGAGGAGGCAAGGTCTTGAAAATCGGTACTGATATGGAAACCGCCTTTCTAGGCAAAACAGGGATGGGATGGTCGCCTTGTGGCGGAATCACCGCAAGAGACGGAAGCACCTGGATTATGGAGTTTTCGATAAGGAATCGAACGAGGGTGAGGCATGTGATGGCCGATGGGACGGAGGAGGTTTTTCGAGGGGATTGATCCACCAAGGCGGATCATCCCGAAATCGTTAAATGAAATACAAAGAATACACCCACTTCGACTTCGTTCGGAGTGGGTTCTTTTTTATGCCCGCTTAAATTTGCTCGAGCGAGCTCGGCACCTTCGAAAGGGATTGATCCGCCGCTGGCGGATCATCCCAAAATCGTTAATTCAAATACAAAGAACACACCACTGCCGTCTAACGCGGCAGTGATAGTTTTTTCATGCCCGAAGATTTCCTTGAGCAAGCTCGGCAAAAGGAAACCGAGGGGAGTACTCGGGCTTACGCCCCTGTGATCCCCCCTGTCGCATCGCATTACCCAAAGAATACACCACTGCCTCCTAACGCGGCAGTGATAGTTTTTTCATGCCCGAAGATTTCCTTGAGCAAGCTCAGATAAATCTTCGGGCATAAAAAAACCCCGACCTTTCGGTCGGGGTGTATTCTTTGTAGCCCGTAGGGGATTCGAACCCCTGCTACCAGGATGAAAACCTGGCGTCCTAACCCCTAGACGAACGGGCCTTAAGGGGCTTCCTTTTCGGAAGCGGGTGCAAATATAATACGTTTTCTTCTAAATCAAATCAGGAGAAATAAAAAAATCAACTTGGTGGATCCTCATCCATTCCAAACTGAAAACCCAGCCTCTTCCCTGTCCTGAAAGTACCGTCGTTTTTCATCGTATTCGCATCTCCCAATGTGATTTGAGCCACGTGATTATAATGCGGAACATAGAGGTCGAAATTCAGGCAGTACTTGATTATCGACAAGACCACCTCTCGCATTTTTTCCTTCGTCAATTCGTCGTAAACGAAGTTGTTGAACAGCAGACCTAACTCAGTTTTACCCTCAACGAAGAAATGGTTATCGACATTTACAAAGAGACGGGCGAGCAAATACCCCAAGTCCTGTTCGCGATTGAATCGCACACTGTCCGCTAAGAAATTATAGACCTGAATCGTTCCGCAAAACCCTCGATTATTATCCTCTTTTAAATAGGAAGACTGCCAGTAAGGATTCTCATTAGGGAAATAAAAGACGTTCGTGTGAAGAGCGAATAGCAATACATCTCCCGCAATGGTGATTTGAGCATAGTGCTCACCTAAATCCAAAAAAGAAAACTCCAACCTAGGATCTTTCTTGGACACATCCTCTTCCAATTCGTGAATCAAGTGCTGAAGGATCTCCTTCAATTCCTTGAATCGTTGTACTGAAAGATCAATCACATCTCTTTTGAGAGAAGACTTGCTCTTGATCAGATCTGCTATTTCTTCTTGACTCGACATCAATTCTTAATAGGCCTTCGCAAAAAGCACTCGTCCTTTAGAGGGCTTGCCTGTCAGGACGCAGCTTCCCTCCTCTTCTTGCTGATCCAGAGGAATGCATCGAATAGTCGCTTTTGACTTCTGCTTGATTGTCTCTTCAGTTTCTGCGGTACCATCCCAATGAGCCAGAACAAATCCACCTTTGGTTTTAAGGACTTCTTTGAACTCATCCCACGTATCGACTGAGGTGGTGTGCTCTTCCCGATAGGCTAAAGCGCGATCGAAGAGATTCTGTTGGATGTCATCCATCAAGTTGGTTACTTTCCCCACTACCTCATCGAAGGCCACAAACTCCTTGGATAGGTTATCTCTTCTGGCTACTTCGACGGTATTGTTCTCCAAATCTCTCGGGCCCATTGCCAATCGCACGGGAACCCCTTTCATTTCATACTCCGAAAACTTCCATCCTGGTTTCCGCTTATCGTCATCATCAAAAACACCGTCAGAGATTTCTGTATCCAGCTCGGGGTCG
>CAZWQX010000209.1:0-4484 GCA_964635965.1 uncultured Cryomorphaceae bacterium | reverse complement strand
GATACGCTTATTAAGGGTCCTGATTTCTCTGGCCACCGTGAACCCGTCTTTTAGAGGCATCATTACATCCAATATCACAAAATCGAACTGTTGCTGATTGAAAACCTTAAATGCTTTGTCGCCATCGGTACAAAGAACCGTGTCAAAATCCTTGGCTTCGAGATACTCTCTCAATAAGGTGCCCAAATTTGGATCGTCTTCTGCAAGTAAGATGCGCGTTTTAGATGTCATGGTGGTATGGTAATTTGATAATGAATGTACTGCCTTTTCCGTATTCGCTTTTCACTTGAACCAGGCCTTCGTGTTTTTCAACTATTGCCTTAACATAGCTAAGCCCCAATCCGAAACCTTTGATATTATGAACGTTTCCCGTTGGGACTCGGTATAATTTATCGAATATTTTGTCTTGCTGATCTTTCTTAATCCCGATCCCATTGTCTTTTACAGATATCGTGATGTGAGAATCATCCGACTTTGTCTTCACCGTGATATGAAGATCGTTTTTACTGTACTTGATGGCATTATCCAGGAGGTTGTAAACCACATTTGTCAAGTGTATTCGATCACCTTGAATATTCGACCTTTCCGCACTCTTGATAAATTCAACCTTCCCGCCCTTTTGTTTGATTTGAAGATCAATGTTTCTGATTGCCGTATCAATCACTGCATGGAAATCCACGTCATCATTGGCCAATTCCATCTCGCGCCTGTCTAAAACAGCACTTCTCAATACATTCTCTACCAAAACACCAAGACGTTTGTTTTCATCGCTAATCATTCCAACATACTGGTCTCTTTTGACCTCTGATCCACCCATTATCGGATCAGAAAGAGCTTCACAAGCCAATGATATGGTCGAGATAGGTGTCTTCAACTCATGTGTCATATTATTAATGAAGTCATTCTTTATTTCCGAGACTTTCTTTTGCCGAAAGATGGTTCGAATGCTGTAGGCAAAGGCAAGAATTATGGCTATGAGAAAGATGGCAGATGAAGTGAGAAGAGGCCAAAGAGTTCGGACTAAATAACTTTCCTGATTCGGGAACCAAACGCGGAGATAGCGTGTAGGTTGTGTAAAGTCATTTGGGAATAGTCGTACTTTGTATCCAGAATCTAAAAGAGGTTCAGGGTCTTGTTCTTCATCAGAAAGAACCAGCGGATTATCAAAAAGATCAAACACACCAAAGGCATATGATGCATCAATACCGCCAATTTCGCTCAAGTGCAAATTAAGGAGCGAGTCTAATTTCTGAGCTCCATACCTCGTTAAAATATCCGAATCAAGCTCAATATTCATTAATCCTGTGAGCAATTCAGCAATAATCTTCCGCTCCCTGTCGGTGAAGTAATTAGGAGATACCTTCTTTACTTCATTGTTTGATATCGGTCTCTCGTGGGCCACTACCATCGGGTCGGGAAAAACGAAGTCCTTCTTTTCGCGAACCAACCTCAGCCTGTTTTGACCATCCTTCGAAATGTACACCGTACTGTCTGAAACGTCAGTGGGATTCCATACTTGATGAATGCTCTTCTCGTCGGAAATACTGTCTATCTGAGTAAGTATTTTCCTCCCAAGGTCGTTCCTCCTTATCCTTTCATTTGCCTCCTCTCTTTCCAAGACATTGTTCACCTCGGCCAGAGCAATTTTTACATTTCTCCTAAACTGTGTGTCCCTGAGCTCAATGGCATTTTGAATCCAGTATATCTGGATCGCCACCAATCCAATCAGTGAGAAACTGATTAGAACAATCAATATAGGTATGTAGGATTTTTTCAAGACGCACAAAGTTAACCGCCCTGATTGCCGTAAGGTCAGACGTTTAACCATATTTAACAAAAGGTAATAGCCTGTTAACGTTTCATAGCCTCTTATCGACGTATGTTTGTGTCAGGTTTTACAGTTTACATGTTTTTCGCAGCAGAGAGGGCCCAAAAGAGGGCTCTCTCTTTCTTTTTTTGCCATTCCGGAAACAGATTTATCAGCAAGATTCGTTGATATTGCCGAAATTCACCCAATGCTGAAAATTTTGAATTACATCGATGGCCAATTCTCAGAACCCGGAGGTGGTTCATGGATACCTAACATCGATCCATCAAGAGGAGAACAGTACGGATTAATTCCGGATAGTGGAGAAGAGGACATTGATGCAGCCGTGAATGCTGCGGCTCGATCTTTCTTGGCCTGGTCTGGTTTGAGAGGTGAGGATCGTTTTAAGTGGCTGATGAAATTGGCCACGGCAATTGAAAATGAATTAGATGATTTTGCTGCTGCCGAAAGCAGAGATAACGGTAAACCAATCTCTTTGGCGCTGGCAGTTGATATTCCCAGAGCTATCCGAAATTTTGAATTTTTCGCTTCAGCAGCGGTCCATTTTGCCAGTGAAAGTCATTTCACCGAAGGTCTTGGAATAAATTACACCCTGCGCCGACCTTTAGGTGTGGTTGGCTGCATTTCACCTTGGAATTTACCGCTTTACCTTTTTACCTGGAAAATCGCCCCCGCATTAGCTACCGGTAATACAGTCGTGGCAAAACCTTCAGAGGTTACTCCGATGACAGCATTTTTATTGAGTAAGGCAGCTGATAAAATTGGTTTTCCAAAAGGCGTACTCAATATCGTTCACGGATCTGGGCCGAAGACGGGATCAGCTCTCACGGCTCATCCTGATGTGAAGGCCGTATCATTTACTGGCGGAACGGCTACGGGTAAGGAAATTATCAAAGTGGCGGGAAGTCAGTTCAAAAAGCTTAGCCTAGAATTGGGAGGTAAGAACCCAAACATCATATTTGCCGATTGTGATTTTGATGAAATGCTCAAAACTACGGTTAGGAGTTCATTTGCTAATCAAGGTCAAATTTGCCTCTGTGGTTCGCGCATTCTTGTTGAAGAATCCTTGTATCCCAAATTTGTAGAGGCCTTTGTTCAAAAAGTATCTCGAATGAAAGTTGGAAATCCATCTGACCCCGAAACAAAATTGGGTGCTGTTGTGAGCAAAAGCCATATGGAAAAGATCCTTTCCTATATTGAGTTGGCTCAACAAGAGGGTGGAAAGATTGAGTGTGGAGGGAACCGCGTTCAAATTGAGGGGGATCTATCCGAAGGATATTTCATAGAACCGACCGTTATTACAGGTTTAGATCAATCCTGTAAGTCTAATCAAGAAGAGATTTTTGGCCCTGTCGTTACAATTGATTCATTCAAAGATGAGACAGATGCTCTTACAAAGGCCAATGCGACTCCTTACGGTTTGGCTTCTACAGTGTGGACGGAAAACCTTAAAAAGGCCCATCGTGTAGCTGAGAGGATTGAAGCTGGTATTGTTTGGGTAAATTGTTGGCTAGAAAGAGATTTGAGAACTCCTTTTGGGGGAGTGAAGAATTCGGGAATGGGCAGAGAAGGTGGGTTTGAGGCCATGCGCTTCTTCACTGAACCAAAGAATGTCTGTATCAAGTATTGAGATGATGAGAATCTGGATGCTTTTATTTTCTACTGCTCTCACGAGCATGGCTTTCGGTCAGATGGAACCATTTCTTCTTTTGGAGAAACCCGGAAATATGAATTCCAGAGAAAGATTTTATGTGGGGAATGAAATCAGATGGACGTTTCACGACGAGAAGACGGTAAATGTCGCAGTAATAGCATCTCTTTCTGACTCGTCTTTTACCACTACTGATGCCATCACAATTTGGCTACATGAAATTGATGAGATCCATATTCCCAAAGGGGGAGGGGTTAAAAAATTTAGTGCAAAAGCCTTTTATGCCATACCTCCAATGATTTTATTCAGCGCCGCAAACAACGCTTTTAATACGGGTAGGACACCTTTAGTAGATGAGGAGGTTTGGTGGATCTCAGGGATATTTGCAGGTATTTCAGCGCTGAGTTATCTCATTCCTGATTCAAAAAAAATGCAGATGGATAAAAGATGGAGACTCATAGCTATCATTCATTAGCTTTTTTCGTTGTTTCTTTCGTAACTTAAAAAAACTCATTTCAGAGTCGCATGTTAAAACAGAGTCTTCAGCAGAAGCTACTTCAGAAATTATCTCCACAGCAGATTCAACTCATGAAATTGCTCCAGGTTCCGACTATTGAATTGGAGCAAAGGATAAAAGAAGAACTTGAAGTCAATCCTGCTTTAGAAGAAGGTGCAGATACAGAGAGTGAGATTGACAATGGAGATGAATGGGAAGATTCTTCTACCGAAAACGATGAGTTTGATTTTAGCGATTACATGGATGATGATGACCTTCCATCCTATAAATTGAGCGCCGGCAATAAAGGTGCTGATGACGATGAAAAGACAGTGCCCTATGCTTCGGGAAGCTCTTTTCGAGAGAATCTATTGAGACAATTATCACTCCGGGATACATCTGACAAAGAAGCTGCTTTGGCTGGAGTTTTAGTAGGGAATCTGGATGACGATGGATATTTGAGAAGAGACCTCGAAAATATCATCGATGACCTGGCCTTTTCTCAAAAT
>CAZWQX010000208.1:0-4618 GCA_964635965.1 uncultured Cryomorphaceae bacterium | reverse complement strand
GGAAACTGCAATTCACCAGCACGAACATCAACACGATCACGGAGGTCTACTCGAAATGATTTCTTGTTTCTTCAAAGTTGATCACGACAGCGAAGACTTCGAACACATTCTCACTACCGAAGCAATAACCCTACCTGCTTCAAATCAAAGCTCAATACCGGCTCCCCCATCTTACAAAGTCTTTTCTTTAGATTTTAAATCTGACCTTCCTCATCGGAAGGTATTTGATTTACACCTCGAAAGAGGGCCTCCTAAAGTGTAAAACCACACGCCCCCTATAAGAAGGGGTTCACCTTTGTTTTACACTTCATTCTGAATTATGATACAACGTATCATCTCATTTTCAGTGGAGAATAAGCTCCTGATAGGACTATTCACGCTGGGGATTGTTATAACAGGTCTTTGGAGTCTTTCTAAAGTGCCGATAGATGCAGTTCCGGATATAACAAACAATCAAGTACAGGTTCTTACCCAAGCTCCCAATCTCGGAGCTGTGGAGATGGAGCAATATGTGACATTTCCGGTAGAACTGGCCATGTCCAATCTGCCCGGGGTGATTGAAATTCGAAGCATTTCAAGGTTTGGCTTATCCGCGGTGACCATTGTTTTTGAAGAAAATATGGGAACCTACTTACCTCGACAGTTAGTTGCTGAAAAACTGACCCAAGTAAGAGAAGATATACCTGAGAATTTTGGAAAACCACAAATGGGGCCGATTACCACAGGCTTGGGTGAAATATATCAATACACCCTCGAAGTGGATTCGGAGTTCGTCGATAAATACTCTCCCGTTGATCTTAGAACGATTCAAGATTGGATTGTCCATCGACAAATGACGATGGTTCCCGGTGTAGTAGAGGTAAACGCCTTTGGTGGCCATGTGAAACAGTATCAAGTGGAGATTGATCCGGATAGGTTACAGTCAATGGGCATTACTACAAACCAAATATTCGATGCGCTTCAATCGAACAATTCTGCAACCGGAGGAGCCTACATAGAAAAGGATCATATGGCTCTGTTTATACGTGGAGAAGGATTGATCTCTTCCCTGGAAGACATTGAATCAATCATCATTGAACGGCGCAACGGCATACCCATTACCATCGGAAATGTAGCGGATGTAAGTTTTGGAGAAGCGGTTAGGTATGGGGCCTTTACCAAAGACGGAAAAGGTGAGGCTGTGGGCGGAATGATTATGATGCTGAAGGGGTCAAACAGTAATGAGGTAATAAATGAAGTTAAAGAGCGAATCGCTTTGATTGAGTTATCCTTACCTGAAGGAGTTCACATAAAACCGTTTCTCGATCGCAGCAAGCTCATCAAAGGAACAACCCGGACAGTTGGTACGAACCTTGCTGAGGGCGCGCTCATCGTGATTTTCGTATTGGTTTTATTACTTGGCAATTACCGCGGCGGATTAATTGTTGCCTCAACTATACCTATCTCCTTGCTTTTTGCATTCATTCTAATGAATCTGTTTGGAGTATGGGCGAATCTCATGAGCTTAGGCGCCATTGATTTTGGAATAATTGTCGATGGAGCAGTTATTATTGTTGAAGGTGTAGTTTTTGCCCTGGCGAGAGGCTTGAGCAATCAAAAGACCCTTTCACCGGAAGAAAGAGATTCTCTCACCATCAAGACCTCGGGAAAAATGATGAACGCGGCTTTCTTCGGACAGCTTATCATCTTGATTGTTTTCATTCCCGTTTTGGCACTCCAAGGTATCGAAGGTAAAATGTTTCGCCCTATGGCACTCACCTTCATGTTTGCCATGATAGGTGTGATGATCTTGTGCCTTACCTATGTGCCGATGATGTCGGCATGGCTACTAAAATCAAATAATCAGAGATCTTTCAGTGATCGTCTTATTAAACCGCTGGAAAAGTTTTATATCAGAATCCTTCACTTCTGCTTCGGGCGAATGCGCCTAATCTTCGGCGCAACACTTGCGCTCGCCATTCTTTCCGTCTTCGGTTTTTCGAGACTGGGTGGTGAATTCATTCCACAACTGGACGAAGGTGATATTGCGTTTCACATCATTCTCAAACCGGGGAGTAACCTAACCGAAATGATTGATGCCTCAACAAAGGTCGAGATGTAATTACTGGATCGATTTCCTGAAATAGAATCGGTCTTAAGCAGGATCGGAGTATCTGAAGTTGCAACAGATTTGATGCCGATGGACATGGCAGATGGTTTCATTATCCTGAAACCTCAATCCGAATGGCGTGCTGATTTGAATAAAGACGAGCTCATTGAACAAATAAAAACCGAGCTGGATTTAATTCCCGGATATTCTTTTGAGTTCACTCAACCCATTGAAATGCGCTTCAATGAACTCATGACTGGTGTGAGGCAGGATGTGGCAATCAAGCTTTTTGGTGAAGATCTCGGTATGCTGGCAACCAAGGCTCAGGAGGTTTCCGGTCTAATCGATGGAATAGACGGAGTTGGCGACATCAGGGTTGAAGCTTCAACCGGGCTACCTCAAATCGTAGTCTCTTACAATCGCGACAAACTAGCCCGCTATGGATTAAATGTATCCGATGTAAATGACCTTATAGAAATGAGTTTTGGTGGCGGAAAAGCCGGGGTAATCTTTGAAGGGGAAAAGAGATTTGATCTCGTGGTGCGACTCACAAAACATCAACGGGCAAGGATTGAAGACGTGGAAGACCTCTTTATTGACCTACCTGACGGTAATGAAATTCCATTGAGAGAGGTTGCCCAAATTGATGTCATTTCAGGGCCAATGCAAATTAGCAGAGATAACACCAATAGGCGCACGTATGTCGGGATAAACGTAAGAGGACGCGATGTAAAATCCGTCGTCGATGACATTCAAGAGGTGTTAAATCGTGAGTTGAATCTTCCTCCCGGTTACTATCTGAGGTATGGAGGAACTTTTGAAAATTTTGACCGGGCAACCAAGCGCCTTAAAATCTTAATTCCAATTGCCATGGGTTTAATATTCATTATGATTTTCCTGGCGCTCAGGTCGGTCAAGGAAACCTTAATGATTTATGTTGCTGTACCATTGGCGGCAATTGGAGGTGTATTTTCATTATGGGTAAGAGATATGCCTTTTAGTATTTCTGCAGGTGTTGGCTTCATTGTTCTTTTCGGAGTAGCAGTATTAAATGGACTCGTTTTGGTAAGCGGGTGGAAAGAACTTAAAAAAGAAGGAACCTACGATTTGGATGAACGCATCACGAAAGGGGCGAAAAGAAGAATTCGTCCAATACTTTTGACAGCACTCACCGATATCCTTGGATTTCTTCCGATGGCACTTTCAACTTCGGCAGGGGCTGAAGTACAGCAACCTTTGGCTACAGTAGTAATCGGCGGTATGGTCAGTGCCACTCTCCTCACAATCATAATTCTTCCTCTACTCTATCGAAAAATTGAATCCATGAAACACATAAGGCATTCAACCTTGGTAACGGTGGTTTTTCTCTTTGTCGGTATTGCGGGTTCTGCTCAAACATATGAATCTCCAGTTTCATTGACTATTGATGAAGCCATGAGCCAAGCCGAAGAAAGATACCCTAAAATTCGAGCGGCAAATCTGGAAATAGAAAACCGCGAAGCTTTAAAACAGACAGCCTGGCAGTTGGGAAATACACAGGTTTTTACTGCTGGTGAAGAAATTGAAAACGGTGAGGGGGTATTGACACTCATCGGGATTGGTCAACAAAACATCGACGTATTCGGAATACCGGCAAACCTCAAACTGGGAGAAGAAGCTATCAGTCTGGCCAAGGCGAAAAGAGAACTGAATCAAAGAGAACTTTGCATGACCGTGAAATCCTCTTATGCCCGATTATTCGCATCTCTACAAAAATTTGGGTTATATCAAAAGCTCGATAGCAATTTCGTCGATTTTGAGAGAGCGGCAAAATTCAAGTACGAAAACGAAATAACATCAAAGCTCGAATACCTTGCTGCTTCGAATCAACGAAGGGAGGTGGCAATCAGACTGAACCAAGCGAAACGAGACTATCATATCGCTCTTCAAGATTTCAATAGATGGTTAATGAGTGATACTCTCTTCACGGTGAATGAAGACTTTAAACCCCAATTGGAAAATGAGCCTTTTCTGGATATAGAAATTGATAATCATCCAATGGTCAATCTTGCGCTGAAAGAAGTCGACTTCAAGGAACAGCAAATCAACGCGGCGGCATCTGATTATTTCCCTCAAATTAATCTGCAATATGGAATCCAGGAAATTCAAGGAAAATCCGGATTTACTACCTACCAAGCAGGTCTTCAGTTCCCCTTATTGTTCTTTAGTCAAAAGGGCAAAGTACAATCCGCTAAAATTCAGCACAAAATTGCGGAGGCTAATGAGAGTGAAACCCGCGCAGTTGTAAAAATGCAATATGCCCAGTCATTGGAAAACTATTTCAAGTGGAAAGATGCTTGGAACTATTACAGAGATGAGGTTATTCCGTTCACAAAAGAACAACGAAAAGCAGCCAACATAGCATACGACACCGGAGAGATTGACTATGTGAGCTACTTACAGAACATGAAGACCGTCCTCGAGTTGGAAATAAATGCCTGGAGTGCGTTTGAAAACTATGCCCTTTCAATGTATCAGTTAGAATTTCAC
>CAZWQX010000207.1:0-4871 GCA_964635965.1 uncultured Cryomorphaceae bacterium | reverse complement strand
ACCGAGAAGTTTGTTTAATGTAATTACTTTCATATCAGCACTTTCGCCCGCATTACGTATGGCCAATGTTGTGTGTAGTTTTTCTTCTTTTCAATTCTGTTGTTCAGGTTAATTCAAAAGAAAATTATTAATAGTATTATTTAAATATATTGTTGTCGCATCCAGTCGTTTTAATCTATCTCGCTCATCTAAACCCCAGCTATCCATTGTTGCTATTGCTGAAGTAGAAGCATAGATTTCCCAAATGGGTAAATCTCTTGTATCAAATTTTGATTTTTTTACATATTCTTTAGAAAATAAATCAGTAACATCTTTCCCATACATACAGAAAAGCTCTATTCTGGCTGTGGCAAAATCAGCCATAGGGTCTCCCAGAGAGATGTCTTCCCAATCAATAACAGCAGCTATCTCTTTATCTTTACAAATGATATTATTCGGCCAAAAATCTCCATGATTTAAAACCAATCTGGTACTTTCCTGCATTTTATAGGATTCTAACTTCTGAACTAGTTCCTTGTAGTTATTGATTCCTGTAATTTTTGGCAGAAACTCAAAGCATCCTTCTAATGGTGATTCTAATTTCTCTATTTGAAGATGTGCTAAATCCTTTGTATTTAACTGATGAAGTGAGGCTAAAAAAAGAGCCATTGTTCTGACACTTTCTGGCGATGAGTTCAATTGTGCTTCAGTGTCCCCTTCAACGAAGTCCATTATAAAATATCTATATAGATTAAATCATTATTAAAAATTACATCATAATTGGAAAAAATATGGGGTTGAAAGAATAGCTAATGAGTTGTCGAAAGAATATGTTTTGGGTACTTTAAATCCTTTTTCTTTGAGATATTGAAGAATTTCAAACTCTCGTTTCGAACTATGGTCAGCGGTATTTTTCCATTCAAATCCTTCAAAACATTTTAAAACAAGAGTTCTTTTGTCTCCATTCGTAGCCTTTGTTGTTAGTAAAGAAACATTATGAGAAACACCACCTTTTAGTTCCACGACATTAATGAACTCATCTTTCGGAAAGTGTTTTTCAAGAACTGCTTTAATCTGTTGGCTTATCATAAAATCAATGAAAGTTGTCTTAGGTTGTTTTAATTACACACAACGGTCACGGCTATGGCTAGTGCGGACTCGTCCGCTGTCCGCGTGCGCTGAAGCTATAGCGGAGGCGCAAGCTTGAGCGAAAGCGGATTTGTTAGATCTTATCCTTCACCGCGATTTTAGTTTCTAGAAAAATACTCAATTCCGCAAGGATTTGAGCATTAGCTATAGCCATTGTTGGGCACAGTACTTATTTTATTTTGGAAGGATCTTGTCTTGTGTCGAAAAGTGAAATCAAGTTGATGCTTTCTCCTTTGATTTCATAAAACACTGTTGTTTGAGCACTAAGCACAGCCTTTCTCAATCTCGGAACAGCTTGAGAAGCAGGAAAAATGGTAGGGAATTTCCGGATAGTTTCGAGTAGCTGACCAAGTTTAGATTTGAATGAGTTAACTTCTTTCTCCGTCCAATTGGTCTCTAGATACTCCAGAATGACTTCAAGATTTCTAATGGACTCATCTGTCCATCGAATGACATGCTCAGAGGCCATATTTAGATTTCACTTCCTTGTGAGAAGTGAGCTTCCCTTCATCAGAATCCTGAAGCCCACGATTAATAGAGTCTTTCTGTGCCGTTGTTAGGTCTGACCACCAATCTTTTTCAGAATCTGTTGATTCTTTTATCACCTTCAAATATTCAATGGTCGATTCGTCATCAAGCTTCGTTAACCACTCAATTAGCTCTAATTTCAGTGCTTCGTGTCCCATACGAAATGTCTATAACTCAAATTTAATCGATTTACTCACGCAATCCTATTCTGTATTGTGCCCAACGGTCGGGCATATGGAACGCGCCGCTTTGATCGAATCGTCTACTCCCGAAGCCGAATTACTTCCTTAAAAATATCTCTTTTTTCTTCGAAGAAGAAACCGGCGTGTTTTATATGCCATGTTGAGCGCAGTTGTTCTTTTATCCTTTGATGAGAGCTGCGGTCCGATATTCCTGGATCGACAGACGAGCGGCTCCCCTACCCGATGCGCGAATATTCTCTTCGATGAGAGTCGCAGAAAAAACAGCCTTGTTAAACAACCGATGACATCGCTTAAATGACCATTTTCTAAAAGAACGTAACCGACGGCCGCAGCGGATACCCAAGTCAATCGAAATACGGAACAGCGGAACTACCCGAAAAGGTTATACTCAATTGCGCTCAACTTGTTTATAACGAAATAAAATGTAACGATAAGCACCCAAGATGGGAGTATAATCGCATGTTTAGGTGTGTTTGGGGCTGTATCATTCTTTTGTCCATTTCGTTATAAACGTCCTCCACAAAATACGAATTGCCTACAAATCCAATCCATCAAAAGGACTCTCAATCTCTCCCAACTTCTTCGTGCTTACATAGGTGTAAATTTCCGTGGTCTTGGAATTCTTGTGACCCAATAACTCCTGGATGTAACGCAAGTCCACACCGCTTTCCAATAAATGCGTGGCATAGCTGTGACGAAGCATATGACTGTTTACATCGCGTATTATCCCCGCTCTTTTCGCAGAAGCTTTCAATACCTTGTTTACCGATACCTGACTGTATCGGCCGTATTGTCCCTCAAATAACCAATCATCGGGTTTATAGGCATCCAAGTAATTCCTTACCAAGTCCACCAGTCCTTTTCCTAAAAATACCCTCCGCGCTTTTCGACCCTTTCCGAAAATCACCACAGTCCTCCTATCAAAATCAAAATCGGCCAGTCTCAAATTCACTAACTCCCCCACCCTTAATCCCAATCCATATTGAAGACTCAATACCGTCTTGTGCTTTAAATTGGGCGTACTCTTCAAAATGGATGCAACTTCCTCCTTGCTAAATACCTTGGGCAACTTCTTATCCTTGCGCGGGTGAATCAATTGATCAATCTCTACCTTTTTCGAAAAACGTTCCCTGAAAAAATGCTTGATGGCACTGATAAATTGAGATTGATAACTTTTGGAATATCCTTGAGAATAAAGATGATCGCTCAAAAACAAGTTGATATCATCATTCGTCAAATCAGCAGGATCCATGTCTCGATAAAAGGTCAAAAACACCTGAATGGCCTGCCGGTAACTCACAATTGTACTCTCGCTCATTCCTCTTGCCTCGAGGTAACGCACGAAATGACCCAATTCTCGACGGGAATCATCCGTTAAGTCGATTTCAATCTTCTCTCGGGTAATTTTTCGGGATACTTTCTTCTTTCCAAAAAATTCTTCGCCGTCGAGCCAAGCCTTGCCTTTAAATGCTTCAAAAAGCATTTTCAGATTTGGCGGATTGTTGTCCACATAAAACAAACTATGAGAACGTGAATACTTCGCTCCTACTGATTTACAGATTTCGGTTAATTCCTCGTCATCCGGAATCAATAGAGCAATGCGTTCGCCACCTCGGTGGTAAAGTCGCTGTAGGGTAATAACCCTATGGTATCGATAAGCCATCGGTTTTCTTTCATTCGTCGTTATGAATTTCAGAAAAAAAATCGAACCTACCGAGGAGCAATCGCTTGACTAACTGCAACCGAAGGCTCTCCGATTCAAAACCGGAGTGAGATAAAGAATAAGAGTGTGGGCTTACTCGTATCTGATAATCCTGGTCCAATTGGGTAAATGATGGTATCCTTCATGCTGTGAGCGGTGCACATCTTTGTAGATCACTTCATCATTTCTGATCACCCAGAGTAAACCCGAATTTTGTTCTTCTACGAAATAGGTGTCCTCATCGAGAAATTCCTGGATTCCTTCCGTATCAGTGCGAATCTTGTTGGCCCTGAAAACCGAATCGCCAATGAAATCAAATTCACCCGATCGCAAATCGTAAGTAACAATGTTGGAAAAGTACTCGTCCACCTTAACCAATTTGGTTTTTGGATTCGGCTTTTCCTTTGTGCCTTTGTAATTTCCGGGGAAGAAATTATTGTTGAAGATCGACAAGGTGCTATCGTTCATGAAATCCACATCGTGCTGAGATACAAATGGTCCTTCTATCACCTTAATCACCTCGTTAGTAGACGGCCTGTAATGGAGGATGCATGAAATGGTCCTTAAACTGATAAATACATCTTCATCGTTGTAAAATTCAGTGGTTTTGGGAGCGGGCTGAATGTCGTTCAGGTGAAGTGGGTCGTAAAGGTTATGGCTCTTTAAAAGATAATTCTCGAGTTTGTTGGCTTTTAATATTTCAGTAACTGATTTATTGAAAAGAGGTTCACCCGTTTCCACGTCGATCTTGGTGATGGTGTAATCGTGGAAATAATACGACCTCCCATTAATGCGGAACTCGGCATTCTTATACTCGCCGGGTGCTTTACTGCACACCCAAATATTGCCGTCGTTGTCCTGTTCCATGCCGTGGTGGAAAATGATCCCTTTCCTTTCCCACATCAACTTACCCGAGCTGTCAATTCGACGAAGAATCCATTTATAGGTCAAGAAATATACAATTGACCCGTCATCCAAATAGAGTGGGTGCATTACCCTTGCGGTCTCGTTGTGTTTGTTGCCCACTGTCCATTCATGCAAAATGGAGTCATTTCTCAAGTTCCTCAATTCCATTCCCCTAACAGAATCGTTTACCGAATAGGAGCTCAATACCACGAGATCCTTATCGAGCTTGTTAATGGACTTGAATCCTTCGGGAGTTGGAACGAATGTTTTGGGAAGAGCGCCGACTTCTTCAACTGATTGCTGAAAGAGATCGGGAAATGTATACATGAATTTGATTGGCTCTGTGAAAACACCGAATTTCTTGTTCTTCGTGCCTATTTCGTTCACCATCCATCCGAAGAGGG
>CAZWQX010000206.1:0-4914 GCA_964635965.1 uncultured Cryomorphaceae bacterium | reverse complement strand
CACGTAATTGATTTCTATGTCTTCTTGTTTTCCCGATGGTCGCGATCCAAGATCTTTTTGATACACTATTTTACCTGAAATATCCACCATACTGAATTGTACATTATCGGCATTTTCATACAGCTCCCAGCTAATGCGGGTACTTTCCGAAAGAGGATTGGGATAATTCTGTCCCATAGTAAAATTCAAAGCCTCAGGTACTGAAACTCCCGTAGGACCGTTGTTACCCATTCGAATACAGGGAGAAGTTTGCCCGAGAATATACCATCCCTGTGGGCCTCCCGATAGATCATTAAAATCGTAAAGGGTGCCTGCAACATCTTCTTGAGGCTCTGAAATAGTTATCAGGGCGAATGGCTCTCCGACAGGGGGCAACTGCACTTCTGCTTGGTAAATAGTAGCTGGCGATAACATCACGTCGTCTGGAAGCATCACGTTAATCCAAATCTGATTACCGGCTGAGGATATATCATCCTCCTGGATTGTGTAGGTAATCTCGTCTTCTTCAAATAATCTAAGCATTTCGTTTTCAGGACCTTCATCGTCCAGGACGGATCCTTGACGTATATTTAACCAAAGCTCCTCACCTACCAGAGTTTCTATATCACCTATACCGTCAACGGTTGCGCTACCTAAAAGACCAAATGAAATGTAGTTTACCGCGGTTTCTTCCTGATAGGTAAATTGATTTCCGAATATGCAGTCATCTGAATTTTGATTGAACGTTTCGTAAGAGTCACCACTGTCATTACCCATGTAATCATCGGTTACCACAAAAGTCTTCGACGGAACTCCATTATTGGTTAAGTCTTCATCGGCCTCATTTGGTACTGCTGAAAAAGAAACAGTATAAGCACCTAATTCTCCTCCTGCTTGGAAGGCATCTAAAAGGACGTCGTCTATGGTTAAAACAGCCAATTCACCAGGGCTTAAAGAAGCCAATGCATCAGATGTGAAACTTTCCATACCTGACGGGGTCTGAACGTCAACTGAAAGCAGAATCCCCGTCAGATTTTCCGTTCCCGTGTTTTCTACTTCTGCAACGAAGGTTAGCGGGCGAACATTCCCTTCGGAATAAGCACTATACTCCAAGTTATCGAGATAGTCAATTGTTTCAAACTCTTCTTGGGATCCGATTAAAATGTATTCGTCGTACCAGCCTCCAGTCATTCGCAAATCAAAAGGAGGGGTTGCTGCAATTTTCACATCATCAATCATCCATGCATAATCACACCCTCCGTTGTAGCGAAAACGGACATAACCCTGTTCAGCGTTATCTAATCCTGGTAATGTGAAGGTCAATACTGCGGGATTTTCGGTAGAGGCATTTACCTCTAAATCGAGAATCTCAGTTGAGGTCCAAACATCACCATCTACGGAGGTTTCAAGAAAACAAGATCCTTGGAAATCTCGGTAATAGGTTTCGAATTGAATGCTTACAGCCGATGAGCTGCTAAGATCTATGGGGACGGTGTTTCTTATCCAAGCATCCTGTAATCCGCTGCAAAGTAGATCAGAATCAAATAGGGCAAACCCGTTTTCGGCGCTGGTTGAATTTATTGTTCCAATGGTGAAAGGGCCACTTGAGCCTTCCGTTCCGATCACCCAATCATCATCATTTCCCGCATTGTTATCGATTGTCCAGTCTGAGGGCTCCGAGAAATCTGATTCCCATAGAGGGTTTTCGAAGTCTTTGCCCCCCGTGATAAAAGTCGATGACTTTGAAATCAGATTGTTCTTCGAGACCGGTTTCGTGAATTCATAGTTAATCTGAGCAGAAGCATTTAGAGCAACCGCCGCAAACAAAATTAAAGAGTAGATTTTTTTAGACATGTGATTTGTTTTTAGGATTTCTCCCAAAACTATTTGCCTAAAAAACCAAAGCCTACCTCGTTAACAGAAGTAGGCTTGGATAGCTAAAAAAGAGCTGATTCTTTACATGTCTTAGGCCAATGCTTCCGTTTCAGCATATTCAGAAAGCGGTGGGCAAGAACAAACTAAATGGCGATCACCATAAGCATTATCTACTCTACCGACAGGAGACCAAAATTTTGCCGTTCGAATATATTCTGCAGGATAGGCCGCTTTTTCTCTGGAATATGCGTGTTCCCATTTATCGGCAGTTACTTCGATTGCTGTGTGAGGGGCATTTTTCAGAACGTTATCATCCTTAGGGTAAATGCCTTGAGCGATTTCGTCGATTTCTCTGCGGATTTCGAGCATCGCATCGCAGAATCGATCCAATTCATCCTGTGATTCACTTTCGGTAGGTTCGATCATTAAAGTTCCTGCAACAGGCCATGATACTGTGGGTGCGTGAAAGCCAAAGTCGATTAATCTCTTGGCGATATCATTCACCTCGATTCCTGCCAGTGCTTTAAAGGGACGACAGTCAACCACCATCTCGTGAGCTACTGTATCGTTTTTACCTTTGTAAAGGATATCATACGAACCTTCTAATCTTGCTTTGATATAGTTGGCGTTTAGAATGGCATATCTGGTAGCATCCGTCATTCCTTCTCGGCCCAGCATTCTAATGTAAGCGTATGATATTAAGAGAATCAACGAGCTTCCGAAAGGTGCTGCAGAAACCGCGCTTATATTATTGAATCCTCCTGTTTCCGTAACGCTGTGTCCCGGTAAGAAAGGAACAAGGTGACGAGCCACGCAAATTGGTCCCATGCCGGGTCCACCTCCACCATGAGGAATGGCAAAGGTCTTATGTAGATTTAAATGACATACATCCGCTCCAATAATACCTGGGTTGGTTAAACCAACTTGAGCATTCATATTGGCACCATCCATATAAACTTGACCGCCGTTATCGTGAATTATTTGATTGATTTCGATTACTGACTCTTCAAATACCCCATGGGTAGATGGGTAGGTGATCATTAATGCAGAGAGATTTTCGGCGTGTTGCTCTGCCTTGGCTCTTAAGTCATCAACGTCAATGTTTCCTTCATCGTCGCACTTCACAACAACAACATTCATTCCCGCCATAACCGCACTGGCAGGGTTTGTTCCATGAGCACTCTCCGGAATCAATGCCACGTTTCGGTGCTTTTCGCCTCGGCTGAAATGGTAATTTCGGATTACCATCAATCCCGCATATTCCCCTTGCGCTCCGCTATTTGGTTGCAAAGAGACTCCATCAAAGCCTGTGATCTCACAAAGCGATCGTTTCAGTTCTTCAAACATTTCGCGGTAACCCGCAGTTTGGGTGGTGGGCGCAAATGGATGGATATTTGCCCATTCCGGCCAGGTTATTGGCATTAGCTCACTAGCCGCATTGAGCTTCATAGTGCAAGACCCCAGAGAAATCATACTGTGTGTTAAGGATAAATCCTTGTTTTCAAGTCTTTTTATGTACCGCATTATTTCTGTTTCACTGTGGTACATCTTAAACACTGGATGCTCTAAATAAGAACTTTCCCTCTTGAAGAAATCCGATATTGGCGACTCTACTCTTGCCGGTATTTCGGTTACCCTATTGTTTACGGCTGTTCTAAAAATCTCACAGATATCGTCAAAATCACCTCTGCTCACCGTTTCGTCTAAACTAACTCCAACGTGATTGGAGTTAAAGTACCGTAGATTGATTCCCTTATCCTCTGCGATCTCTTGAATTTTCACTTTGGTGACTCCCTCCGCGAGTTCTATGTACAAGGTGTCAAAGAAAACTTCGTTTTTCACCTTATAGCCCAGCTCATTGAGCTCATAGGCGAGTCGTGCAGTTTTTCGGTGAATATCATTTGCGATCGCCTTTATCCCTTCTGGACCTTGATATACCGCGTACATGGATGCCATAACTGCCAATAAAGCTTGCGCGGTACAAATATTTGAAGTCGCTTTATCTCTGCGTATGTGTTGCTCCCTTGTTTGGAGTGCCAGTCGGTATGCGGAATTTCCATATCGATCTTCTGAAACTCCGATGATTCTGCCCGGAATATGTCTTTTAAACGATTCTCTTGTGGCGAAAAATGCAGCGTGTGGGCCTCCGAATCCCATTGGGACCCCAAATCTTTGTGTATTACCAACCACAACATCTGCTTCCCATTCACCGGGAGGAGTCAACAGAGCCAAACTCATTAAATCAGTCGCAACTACCACTTTGGCATCGGCTTCATGAGCCATAGAAACAAACTCTCTGTAATCTTCGGCATATCCTATACCATCAGGATACTGAAGCAGAGCACCAAAAAAGTGATCTGTTATATTGATGTTTTTGTGATCTCCAATGATCAACTCAATTCCCAATGGAACGGCTCTCGTTTTAATAACGTCGATCGTCTGTGGAAAGCAATTTTCAGAAACGAAGAATCTGTTTGAACCTGCTTTTACAGCTTTTCGCGACCGGGTTGAGAAAAACATACTCATTGCTTCAGCAGCTGCGGTCGCCTCATCGAGCAATGAAGCATTGGCTATTTCCATTCCCGTGAGGTCCATGACCATGGTTTGGAAATTCAAAAGAGCTTCCAACCTTCCCTGAGCGATTTCACTCTGATAAGGGGTGTAAGCTGTATACCAACCTGGGTTTTCCAAAATGTTTCTTTGAATGACCGGCGGAACAACAGTGTTGTAATAACCCATTCCGATATAAGATCGGAATACTTGATTTTTGTTGGCTAATTCCTGCAATTCACGTAAGTACCAATGTTCGCTTCTGGAACTATGCACATCCAGTGGTTTTTTCAACCGAATCTGCTCTGGGACGGTTTTATCAATCAGTTCATCAAGTGATTCGCTGCCGATTGTGGCCAGCATCTCTTTCACGTGTCTCTCTCTCGGGCCAATGTGTCTTTTTGGAAAATCTCTTAACGGCATAAGATGATGGTTTTTACCTATGAATTAATGGTGCAAATATACGATGAATTGACCTAGAACAGATTAACTACCTTCGCGGTTCACACC
>CAZWQX010000205.1:0-4942 GCA_964635965.1 uncultured Cryomorphaceae bacterium | reverse complement strand
CGGTGACCACGTCACCCGATGAAACTACCCAGTTCATCGTCTATTATGATGAAAACAATTCCTGCACGGCGATTGACACCGTTACGGTTACAGTAAACTTCATTGCTGCGGTTGGTGTGCCTAACTCTTTTTCACCAAATGGTGACGGAGTTAATGATGTTGTTCGTGTTTTAGGTCAGGGAATCTCAAGAATGGAATTCAAAATCTTCAACCGTTATGGTCAGTTGGTTTATGAATCCAACAGCCAATCTGAAAGTTGGGATGGAACCTTCAACAATAAAGAATTGAATGCAGGAACATTTGTTTATACATTGGAGGTGTCATTTTCAGAGGGGAATAGAGAAGTATATACTGGAAATATAACCCTTGTAAGATGATAAAAACAATGAAGAGAGTACTCGTCATATTCGTGTTTATTACTTCGGGGTTAGGCCTTTCTGCTCAACAAGACTATCATTTCTCACAGTTCTTTGCATCACCCATATCATATAACCCGGCAAATACAGGTGCCTTCGAGGGTGATCTCAGAGGAGTTCTAAACTACCGGAGCCAGTTTGGGTCCGTATCAGAACCCTATAAGACGTTTGGATTTGCAGCAGATGCGCCGATCAAACTTACCAATGACGCTTATGATAACAACTTCCTTGGTGTAGGACTTAACGTTGTTAGCGACAATGCCGGAACCATCGATTTTAATCAGCTGCACGTGGCCAGTTCAGCGGCTTATGCTATTGATCTTGGCGGCACAAAAGAAAATCCGCATTTTATTTCTCTCGGTTTACAGATAGGTTTCTTGCAGCGTTCAATGGATTTCTCAAACTCAACGTGGGAAACACAATGGACAGGAACTTCTTTTAATCAAGGCGTGGCTAGCGGGGAGCAATATGCGGGTGAACTAACGGAATCCAATGTATCTCTGGGTGCAGGTGTTTCCTGGTTTAATGCTTTCAGCGATAACGCGCGAATTCTCGTTGGTGGTGCCATTCTCCATGCCAATTCTCCTAGCATGGAAATTCTGGGACGGGAAGACAACTTACTGAGAAAATACACGGGACACGTTAGCATGGCCGTAGCTCCAAAAGATCAATCGGTTGTTTACTACCCCAATTTATTTGTGATGTTTCAAGGGCCAAATCGTATTATCGATATTGGGTCTGAGATTGAATTCACTCTTTGGGATAGAACCGAGTTTACTGACTTCAGAAATAACCTTTCTACAAATCTCGGAGCCTATTATCGATTTGAAGACGCCATTTACTTCATTGGTCGGGTAAACTACTATGATTTCTCTCTGGGAATAAGTTATGACTTTACTGCTTCTCAGTTGTCTGAAAACAATAATGGACAAGGAGGAGTCGAACTTGTTATTGGTTACCGAACGAGGTTTAGCGGCCCCGGAACCAATCGCCAAAAGCTTATCAGATCAAAAGGACTATAGAAATCAGATTCTTTTCATTTGGCTTTTGATCATTTTTACCTGATCATCAAGCATATTCCTTTTATCGAGCTTTTTAACTTCACTGAGCAAGTTGATCGCTTCTCTTTTTCTCCTCTTCATAACGGCAATACCCGCTAAATTCAACTTGGCCACAGCTTGGTCAGTCTTCATGCGCAATCCGAGCGATAGCGATTTTTTGAATAACCTCTCCGCTTTCGTAGCTCCTTTTGTTTGTGCTTCAATCATGGCCAAAAGAAAATAGTAATATGCTTCTTGAGACTTCAATAGTTGATCGGGCCTCTTAATTCTGCTCAGTGTTTTCCCGGCTTTATCAAATTTCCCTCTGCGGAGGTGAATGAACGCCAACAAGATCAACTCATGCCTGAAAATGAGTAAAACGATTAAAGCAGCTATGAAAATGAATAGAATCCCATTGCCAATATTTCCTCGGGTGAATTCATAAATACTCCAAGTCAATGAAGCGGCGGTAAGAATTATCTTAATGATTCTGTTCAACATTTTTCTTGTGTTCTTTAGGAGGCGGCAAAGTTAGTCACCTTATTTTAAACTCTTGACGAGAAAAAAATCAATACTTTGTAACAAACCTTTTCTTGGATCGTCTGCCCCATAGAAACCAAATTCTATAATGATGAAAAAACAAATTACAACAGTTTTAGGCGCTGTACTCTTGGCTTTTTCGGCAAATGCTCAGAGCGATGTTATCTCGACTTATTTTTCGGAATACCAAGACCGTGAAGATGTCACAACCATTACACTATCCGGAAAAGCATTTGAATTGGCTGCTCAAGTGGATGTCGATGAAGACATGGAAGATTACAAAGAGATGGCCTCTCAGATAACGGGAATGCGTGTGATTGTGGACGATAATGACACTGATGCAAAAAGTACGGCACGCGAAGCGGTAAAAAGACTGCCCGGTACCTTCGAAGAACTATTAACGGTAAAAGAAAAAGATACCCATGTCAAAATGCTTATCGACGAAAGTAACGGTGTGGTTAATGAACTAGTGGCTGTAGTCGGTTCTGAAAACACGTTTGTGGTCATGAGTTTAGTGGGCGATATGAACCTCAAGGATCTCGGACCTTTAACCCAGCAATTGGCAAATGCCAGTTCTTCAGCATTTGAAGGAATGGAAGAGTTTACCAAGGAGGTGAAGATTTATCCCAATCCGGTTGAGGTTGACGGGCAGGTTAATGTTAGATTTTCCGATGATTTTGCAGGTGCCAATGTTTCCGTATTCAATGCTTCTGGAGCACAGGTAAAATCATTCATCGCCAAGGAAGGGCAAAACAGAATGGATATTTCAGGGCTGGAAAAGGGTGTTTACGTCGTGAAAACCCAGAGTGAAGACAAAGAAGTATCAGGGAAATTTGTCATCCAATAATCTGCTTGTCTTAGTTTAGGTAAATCGATGCAGAAAGCTGATTTTGAGCGGAGTGTAATGGTTCATAAAAATGCCATGTATCGATTTGCCTACTCTTTTCTCAGGGATGAAGATGAATCAAAAGATATCGTTCAAGAAGTTCTGATGAAGCTCTGGGAGACAAGAATGGAATTGGGGGAGGTGAAGAACATTGAAGCTTGGTGCATGACATTGACGAGAAACAAATCATTGGACGCTATAAAAAGAGCAGGAAGAAAACTCAGTGATTCTCTCGACCATACACATGACTCAAATCACTCCACGAACTATACCCCCTTGGAAGTAGTTTCTGATAAGGAATCGATGGACCAAGTGAGGCTTGTGACGAATAAGCTTCCCGAAAAACAAAAAACTGCGTTTACACTGCGAGAGATACAAGGATTCAGCTATTTGGAGATCAGTGATATCATGAAAATTAATATGAACCAAGTGAAGGTGAATATTCATCGCGCGAGAACTGCGATTCGCGAAGAATTGACAAAAATTTACAGCTATGAGTCATAAGGAGATCAAAAAACTCGAAGAAAAGTACTGGTTAGGCGAAACGAGTTTGGAGGAAGAACGTCGCTTGAAGGACGCTATCCGCAATTTTCCCGATTCACTCTCCAAATCGCTCATCGATACTTTGCAGATCGTCGAAGAACAGAAGACCGGGATGGACGAGTTGAAGCTTGGAGATGATTTTGATACTGAATTTTGGGATTCAGTTGGCCAGGCTGATCCAAAAATTAAGACGTTCAAGATCAAGCCACTCCATTTCGTTCGATATGCAGCCGCAGCAATAATCCTAATCGGCTTCAGCTTCGGGATATGGTATGCAATCAATGAAACCTCTGTTGAACAAGCATCAACACCGATATCGAGCACTCAAGATAGTTTTAACTCTCCCGAAGAAGCATTTGAAGAAGCTAAAAGGGCCTTGTCCTTTGCTTCTTCAAAAATGAACCGCGCTGAAGAAGAAGCAAAAAAAATAAACAGATTTCATCAAGCCACCATGAGTGTGACAGGTGGTAGCATGAGCACAGCTAAAGAATTAAAAGATGAAAACGATTAATAAAAAACTTTTCCTTTCGACGTTTGCCATGGTTGTGGCATTCTCGGCAATGGCGCAGGATGCCATTGACAGGTATTATTCGAAATATGCCGATGACCCCGATTTTACTTCTATAACCATCAGCAGTAAAATGTTCAGTTTGTTCTCCGATGTCAAAACAGATGATCCGGAGAGTGACGAAGTATTGGAAGCAATGCAGGATTTGACGGGTATCAGAATTATTTCTTCGGATGACCCAGAATCGGATACTGATTACCAAAATGTCATCAATAAAATTGGCAAAGAGTATGAAATGCTTATGTCGGTTGATGAAAAAGATGAAAAAGTGAGGTTTTTTGTCCGAGAAGAGAAAGGGCAGATCGCTGAATTGTTCATGGTTGTAGGAGGTAAAGGAAACCTGTTTTTAATGAGTATCTTGGGCAATATCGATTTAGAGAAGATGTCCAAAATATCGAAGAATATGAACGTGGGCGGAATGAATTACCTTGAGAACCTCGATAAGGAAAGTGAAGACAAATAGATCTACTTTATTCTTTCTTTTACTGGTAGTACTTTTCGGTTGCCAAGATGCCAACCCTCCTAGTGAAACAGTAAATGAATACTTGGAAAGACCTGAAATTAAGCAGGAACTAAGCGTCATTTACTTTTATCCTTCTACGGTTAGAATGCTCAATAAAGTCTTGACCAATGGAGGTGAGAATTTGCTTGAAGGGGTTGAAGAGGGCAGACTTGCGTTTGGCGGTTCCGACTCCCTGGATGTGTTTCAGAGAGATATGTCAGAAATAAAGACAAGCTTGAACGAGGAAGGGTTTGAATTCCTTGCCGAAATGCGATCGGGCTCTGTATTGACACTTGCCTATGTTCGAGAAGCCAAACCCAACAGGTATGTAGCTCTGTTAGGAGAAAAAGGTTCCACGATGTTAATCGAACTCAAAGGAGAGATTAGTATGTAGTCCATTCAAAGTTTGTCAAAATTGAATAGTGACAATGTTCTGTCGCTATTGGG
>CAZWQX010000204.1:0-5003 GCA_964635965.1 uncultured Cryomorphaceae bacterium | reverse complement strand
GAATCACCCCACTATTGTGGCCGGTCTGATGTTTTGCGATAGTCCGCTCTTTTTCAATAACAGCAACCTTATAGGCGGGATTTCTTTCTTTGATTTTTAAAGCAGAGGCCATTCCAACAATACCCCCGCCAATCACAACAACATTATACATATACCTGATTAGATGACGATGCAAATATCGGTCTTAGGGACCGGAAAGGGAAGGGGATGAACATATTGGTTTCAATAATACGCTCGATTTGTCCTCTTGCTCACGACTTTTTGAAAATCCAATGAGCAAAAGTGGAGGTGATCTTTGGCATGATCACGTACGTCATTAGTGAAACCAGGATCATCGATACCAATAGCATTCTAAGAAAAATTGGAACGGTGGGCAGGAGCAAGGAAGCGGCTGTACTCAAAGTCAAAACGGAAGGATAAATCACAGACCAGGTTAGTAAGGCCATCTTCCATTTCTTGGGAGGTATCGAAGTATTGCCCTCAGGCGTGGAAAACCAAAACTCAATCCCGTGCTCATATCGGATGGTGCTTTCCTTCGTTACGAATTGCTTCAACTCTTGGAACCAAGTGTTTCTCGGTTCAGATCTTTCCCAGACTTGATAATTGGATTCGGTATCAAAACGAATGAGCAAAATATACTCGTTTTCACGCTTGTCCCCGGGCCTGATGATTTGTATGCCTTGATATCCTTCAAAAGAAGTGGCTTTTTGAATGACCTCTTTCAGCGCCCCTTCAAATGCTTTCTCTGCTCCCTTTTTCACAAAGTGTGAGACAACAATGGTAAATAAGTCTTGCATCGTCTTTTTATTGTATTTAGGAAGCAATAGCTCCATTATGCGGGGAGCTACTGCGACCTTAGATTACCCTTGTACTAATTCAATTTGTTCAACAACATTTCAGCAACCAGTTCTGCTGAGGCAGGATTTTGCCCCGTGATGATTAATCCATCTTCCAAGGCATAGGCGCCCCAATCCGGGCCTTTGGAATAGATTCCGCCGTTTTCTTTCAACATATCTTCAACAGAAAACGGCACGATCTCCGTAAAATCCACAGCCTCCTCTTCCGAGTTTGAATAGGCAGTCACTTTTTTACCTTCGATCAGTGAGACACCATTTGCATCTTTGGTGTTTTTAAAGATTGCTGGAGCATGACACACAGAGGCTACTGGCTTGTCGCTGTTATAGAAAGATTCGATTAGATCAATCGAAACTTGATTGTCTGCCAGGTCCCACATCGGTCCGTAGCCGCCACTATAGAATATAGCGTCAAAGTTGTTGGGATCCATGGTCTCCAGTTTGGCAGTTTTAGCTAAGATTTGCTGTGTCTCGTTGTCTTGCGTGAATCGACGTGTCGACGCTGTCTGAAAGTCAGGCAACTCACTTTTTGGATCAATCGGCGGATTACCTCCTTTTGGGGATGCCAAGGTGACTTCCACCCCATGATCGATGAGGTAGTAATAAGGACCTGCAAATTCCTCAAGCCAGAATCCTGTTTTCTGGCCCGTGTCCCCAAGCTGATCATGGCTGGTTAGAACTAATAAAATTTTCATCGTTTTTGCTGTTTCTGATTTCGGATTTAATTCGTTTTGCGTGTTGCTACTTTCTGATGGATTATTTAAGCAGGAAAGTAGAAGTAACCCGCTCATAAGTGCTATGAATATGTTTTTCATATGAATAAGTTTGATTTCAAGGCAAACCTATTGCTGAGAATTATCCCAAAAATTAACGTATGGTAAAAAAGGACTAGCGGGCGATTTCTTTTCTAATCCTGCTCAGACTTTGTGTAGTTATTCCAAGATATGAGGCAATATGATAGTTTTTAACCATGCGGTCAATGCTTGGATAGGTCTTGACAAATGAGAGGTAGCGCTCCGTTGCTGGTAAAGCAAGATTCTCCAGTGTTCTCCGATGAAACGCCTCCATCCTGCGTTCCAGTTTTTTTCGAAAGTAGGTTTCAAAGGCAGGTATTTCCAAGTAGAGCTGCTCCATCTTACTTCTGGAAAGCCTGTATAAGATGGCAGGCTGGATACACTCAATATTCATCATGGCTCTCCCTTCCGAAAAAATGGCCGTGTAATCACTGATCCACCAGTCTTCGATCCCAAATTGAAGGGTGTGGTCTTTCCCAGATGCATCGACGAAATAGCTTCGCAAACAACCACTGGAAACGTAGAAGGTGTGACGTACGAGTTCTCCGGTTCGGAGTAGCACTTCCCCTTTCTTGAGTTCAATTTTTTTTAGTGAATCCGAAATTGCTCCAAGTTCATTCTGAGACAAACGGTTATCTGAAAAAATTTCTGGCAGTTTGGATTCTTCCACTTTTACTATTCTTTCAAGAGTGTTGGATAATTCGCGTTTTGTAAGCAAGTTATAGCAATGTTTTCTGCATAGAGATCCAAATCCTCCGTCACGGAAAGTCAAGTAGCAATACCCAAAATTTCATGAAAACCCTGATTTGGATTATAAATAGGGATTAGAAATAGGGTAGTGGGTCAAGAAAAATCCCTTTTCCAGCTAATCTACCTCCTCTAGTTGGATGAAAACACCGAAGTTCCCTTCATTAATGACGATTGACTTACCTGTCTTCGTGGAAATAGTACCCTTTACTGTTCCTTTTAGAAACTCATTTTCGTACGACGTAATGGTGAATTCAACGTCACCTCTTGTGTATCCCACATAGTTAATATCGTCATTTGGGCCAAACGTGATATTCACATCTTTTGTATAGTCTAGCAACTGAACCTCACCGTAAGCGAAATTGGAATTTGGTACATTGAATGGAAAGGTCTGCTCCAAAAGCTGTGATCTTAATATGTATATTTGGCAGCTCAGCCCATTTAGATTTTGCAATACAAGAGACAACTGGTCCTGGTTCTCTCCAATTATATATGAATTGAAAACGCCGATATCCTTTGTGAATTCCAGGGTTCCTTCATCAGTGACAAGAGAAATGTGATTTTCCAGGCGCTCTACCTCTACTGTTTCATCTTCACAAGAAACACACAGGAGGATTGCAGCCAAAAGGAGGGTTTTTACTTGTATTTTCATAGCATCAATTCTTAATGAAACCTCTTCCAAGATAGTGGAAATGATAGTTACCTAAAACCATTTAACGCAAATTAACATGCATTTTCTGATCGGAAATCTAGTGCTGTGCCTCGTCTTTAATCTTGAAGGCATAGAGGGCAAACGAACCTAACCAATGCTGACCGGCATAGTCGCCATCTGTGATTTTGGATAGAGAATAGTCCAAATGTTCTGTCGCCAGATTATAGGCAAGGATGTTGTCCTTCAAAGGATAGAGGCACCAAGCGCGCGAAAAGTTAACACCGTCCAAATGTACCAGGTGTCCGTCCGATCGATCTCGTACTTGACCAGGCTCTAAGGTTAAATCTTGCTGATAAAGCGTAGGTAAAAAGGCCTCAGACCAGACGTTGAATTTCTCTGGCGATAGCACCTTACGCATGATATCCAGTTCCTGCAAACAAGGAGATAGAAAGTCGTAACCGCTAGGTTCCCAGCTGATTGGACAGTCCATATCATCTTGGTAAAAACGAATTGCGGCTTCTTCGATAGCATTGGCCAACGCTTGGTTGTCTACAGTCTGTGCATAATCGTAGGCAAAACTCATTCCGAAGGCAGTGTTTGAATGTGTGCCAACCCGGATTGGGTATACCAATTTAGGCAGATATTCAATGTAAGCATTGGAGATATAGTCTTCAAGCGGCTTCAGATTGGTGTACCACTTGTGTGCCATGGGATCATCCCACGTGAAAAACTCTTCTTGCAGTTTGAGTAACCAGGCCCAACCGTATGTCCGCTCGAAAGATTGACTTTCCCGATTGAGGGAAAAATAGGCAACTTCTTTTTTAATATTTTCCGCGGTCAGATTTTCATTCAGCATTTGGATAGCTTCTTCTCGATGCTTTAGGTCGGGAAAATTCTTTAGAAGATAGATCAATGACCAGTGACCGTGCACTGCGGAGTGCCAGTCGAAGCAGCCATAGAACGCGGGATGATGATCCACCGGCATGGATAGATCACTTTTTTGTGCGATCACCAAACCAGATTTATAGGGAAGGGGGTTCTGAATACAGCCAATAGGTAGCTCACTCAACCGGTTTGCTTCCTCAAGATCTAGTTCAATGTTCTTTGAGTTTTTTTCGAGAAGTACTGGTTCAGTTCCCTTTTGTGAAACTTCAACGCATGAAGTAAGTGAGCATAGATAAATGCAGGTGAAAAGAATTGAATGCTTCATGTGTTTGTTTGTTTCGGTCAGCTAAGGTACTATGTGAAGCTCTTGGCTTCTAGAAGCCCCAATGAAAAGACGGCTTTTAAAAAAAAGCCCCTCAATCTGAGAGACTTTTTTATTAAATATTGCTTAGAAACAGCTATTACGTGTATTGACCAGCCAATGGGTAGTACCGGTCTTGCAATACATTGAAATGATGGATTTGATGCGCCGCGATGGTCAGCCCTATGGTATACAGTGGCATTTCATATTCGAAAAACCTACAGTCCTTAGCTAGAATTTCATCATTGAACGATTTGAACATCAAGATGCTTGAATGCCGCACTGTGCGGAGTTCCTCTAGCAATTGTTCAATAGACAATTCATCGGCATTGGAGTTCAAGCCCATGATTTCCTGATCATGGGCCTCGGGAATTGATCCTTCACTCCGTGCAAAAATGATGGCCCTGAAGCACCAAATTCGTTCCCAATCAATGAGGTGTTGCAATATTCGGTGAATGGTCCACTTCTCTTTAGCGTACGTCTTATGACCAATTCGATTTAATAGGGCTACATCTAGTTCATGGATTTGATCCAAACTTTTTTGTAATGCTTCATCAAGTGTGGCATCACCGGTCAGTTCCAGCACATACGTAAGAAACTCGGGGTTCTTCCTGACATCTTTATTTTTCGTACTCATATACTAGTTTAGTTTGTTTGATAAGGTCCATAGGTGGGTTCTGCATAAGGTAAAATCACTTGCAGGCAACTGT
>CAZWQX010000203.1:0-5214 GCA_964635965.1 uncultured Cryomorphaceae bacterium | reverse complement strand
GGTTATCACGGATGGAAAAAGCTCAGAGGGTTCTGAAAATGTATTCATCGAAAAACACGCGTTTTCCGGAGGTGACTACACCGTAGCCATCGTAACCAGAACCAGCGGAGAAGACCCGGATTCAGATGAGTCGTTCATCGCCGATCCTGTAGAACTTCCTATCGAAGGTCCTTTTTACTACCCCAACCCAACTGAGGGTCAATTCCGATTAGAGTTTTTCTTACCCGAAAGAGGACAAACACAAATCCAAGTATTCGATATGCAGGGCAGAATGGTTTATGAGGATGACCTCGGAAACTTCCAAGGGGCTTATAAAGAAGAAGTCGACTTGAACAATTTGGAGCCCGGAACCTACGTTCTAAATATCATGCAAAACAACCTTCGCCTGGCGGAGAAAATTATCGTAAACTAAACGCGATTCGGTTAAACAATAAACAGGCTAAGGCCGCTTTCCTCGGGGAGCGGCTTTTTTGTTTCAACCATAATCCATTCGTTGCGTTATGATTGCATGATTACTTCTCTGATTACTTTTATGATTATGGCCACTTCGCTCGTTTTGGATTTCGGTGAGGACACCACGAAGGATTGGCGTGTGGTAAACGATGGTGTAATGGGCGGATTATCTCAAGGAACCGTCAGCTACGTGGATGATATCATGCATTTTGAAGGAACACTTTCGTTGGAAAACAACGGGGGATTCTCTTCCATTCGCGGACCGTTGAAAAACTACGACCTTTCGTCGTTCGAAAAAGTCACCATTCGTTTTCGCGGTAATGGAGGAACTTTTGGTTTGAGGTTAAAAACCGACGAGCCCTACTACATGCCCTATTTCAAAATGAACTTTCTGCCAACAGACGAGTGGCAAACTATGACGTTTGATCTGAGAGATTTTCCTCAATGGAGATTGAATGACTTAACGGGCAGTAAGGCCGACACAGAAAGTCTGTCCAAGATTATCCGTCTTGGCATAATCAAAAGTGATAAAAAGGTAGGTCCTTTTGAACTCGATGTTGATTACATCAAGTTCGAATAGTGCCTGGCTCAAATAAGAATACCCTTTTTTAGAATTTTTAAGAATCCCTTTATAACTCTGTTTATCAAGGTATTGATGAGGTGTCACTGAGGGAATTCGGTTCCGTTGCTTCCGATGGTACGTGTAAATTGATCAGTTCATCCATATTGCGTTCGGTTTTAAATCAAACAAATCAAACGCATGAAAAAAATTCTACTCGCTACCATTTCAGTAGCTTTTATTTCCGCTCTAAATGCTCAGTCATTCGAATGGGGTGGCGCCTTTGGAGGTGTTGGAGAAGACGTGGTACGTGCCATGGCTGTCGATGATGAAGGTAATATCTACACTACGGGTTACTTCACCGATACCTCAGACCTCGACCCAACGGAAAATACGGACAACAGGGAGTCCAATGGATTCTTCGACATTTTTATCCAAAAAGTTAACACCGAGGGAAACCTGGTTTGGGCCCGAACATTCGGAGGAACTTTTTTCGACTATGGCACTGGTGTCGAGGCAGATGATGATGGAAATGTTTACATCACAGGTGTTTTTCAAGAAACGGTTGATTTCGATCCGGGTGAAGGAACTTTCGAATTGACTTCAAACGGAAGTGAGGATATTTTTGCCCTTAAACTCGACTCAGACGGGGACTTCGTTTGGGCAGTGGGAATGGGAAGTCCTTTTTATGAAGAGCCCGTATCCGTGGGAGTAGATGGTCTCGGTAACGTCTACGTAGGTGGCTATTTTTCAAACACCATAGATTTTGATCCCGGTGAAGGAGTAACAAATATAAACACCAATGGAGGTCAAGACATTTTTGTGGTCAAGCTCGATCAAGATGGAAACTTTCTATTAGCGGGAGGTCTCGGGGGACCTGAACAGGATTTATGTCTGGGTATGGACGTAAGTTCAGGAGGCGATGTTTATTTAACAGGTGCCTTCAACGAAACTGCTGATTTCGATCCGGGACCAGGCGAACAATTAAGGACATCGCTGGGAAATTTTGATGGTTTTATCACCAAGCTAAATGCTCTTGGTGAGCACTCTTACACCGTTACCTTCGGAGGAACTGACTCAGATATCGCTTGGGATGTTGCACTTGACGCACAAGGAAACGCTTATGCTGCCGGTGGATTCAGAGGGCAATTCCAATCAGGTTTCGACGTTCCACCTGATGCGGTTGGCAGTGAAGATGTGTTTGTTGTAAAAGTTAATCCTTTTGGTGCAATAGAATGGGCCAGAGCCCTTCAAGGTGACGACTTCCAGCAAGCTTACGATGTTAACACCGACCCTTTTGGCAACGTGGTTATAGCGGGTTATTTTGCTAATGAAATGGATTTCGACCCGGGAGAGGGAGAAGAAATTGTTACGGCAATTTCTACGGAACCATTCGATGGATTTGTAAGCGTTTTGTCTTCAAACGGTGAGTATGTATATGGCGGAGGTTTTGGAGGTTCTAACTTCGTAGAGCACCATGGAGTAGATACAGACTCAGAGGGAAACATTTACCTCAGCGCAGGGTTCCAAAACACGGTTGATCTTGATCCTTCAGAAGGGGAATCAAACGTTTCTTCTGTTGCTTTTCGCGATAGTTACATCATCAAACTTGCCGCAGGGACGGTTTCGACTGAAAACTCGGAATTACCCGAAATAAAGGTGTTTCCAAACCCTGCCACTGACTTCATCACAGCTGAAGGGATTTCACAAGCCCCTTACACGATACTTGATGTTACGGGAAAAGTGGTGTCGCAAGGAATTCTCAACTCTCAAAGAATTGATGTTAGCGATCTTAATGAAGGGTTGTATATCCTTAATATTCGTGGGTTTCAACCAACGAAGGTGGTAGTTCGCTAATTTCTCCAATACAAACCCCCCGTTCGTTTTGGCGGCGGGGTTTTTCTTTTCCTTTCCAACCATGATCGATCATGTATTTGGCGCAACGGAATTTCGTGTCCATTTTTGGGACGTGGAAAATGTACAGATGATTATAGACTTCATCTTGGTGGCAGGAATGACGCTTACCGCCCTTATGGTGTTTTTCATTCTCAAAACGAGGAAGACATTTTCGGCCAAACTACCCGCCCTCTTTTTCGCTTCGGGATTCTTCTTCGCGCTGTACTATTATGCCTTTGCCCACCGATCGGCAATGCTGGCTGGTTTGGCAATTATTTTCGGGAATGGAATGGGTTATTTAATGGGGCCAACCATGCTCTTTTTTATCAGATCCCTAAGAGCTGAAAAACAAGTTATTATAACCAAATATCTAAAGCACTTAATCCCGTTTTTTGCCCAATGGTTAATTATCAGTCTACCGCTGGGACTAAGCTTGATTTTCAGGCCGCTTTTATCGGAATACGGGCAATTTCTAGCTGATATTGGTGATTATTCCAATCTAGTCGAAAACGGAGTTGTCCTCTTTTATGTATGGCTCTCATGGAAAGAAATAGGAAGAACCGAAGACTTGGTCCGTTCAAATTACTCAAGTTTTGATCATAAAGACTTGGGCTGGTGCAAATCACTAATTACCGGAATAGCCGCCATAATTGTTGCTGATTCCACCTTGTCGATATATGAATTGATTTACCCACCTACAGAAATAATTTGGAACCCGGGGCTTATTATCGCCATACTACTTGTGGTATTCTTTGCTGTTTTGGGTTATCGAGGAACCATGCAATCGAGAATTTTATTACCCAATTTCCTTTTGGGTGAAGAATCAACCGAAAAAGAAACGGCTGATACCCGATCTTACGACTCGCTTTTCTCGACGGCAGAAGCTGACAAACTAATTGCCAACCTCGATGCAGTGATGAGAAATGAGAAACCTTTTTTAAATGAATCACTTACCCTTGGGGAGCTGGCAAAAAGAATCGGACTCACGGATAAACGTCTGTCAGAGCTCTTGAACCGCCACATGAGTACCAGCTTTTACGATTACGTGAATGCATACCGGATAGAGACTTTCAAGGAAAAAGTTGCAGATTCTTCAAACGATCATCTCACTCTGCTCGCATTGGCTTTTGAGTCGGGATTTCAGTCTAAAACCAGTTTCAATCGGGTATTTAAACAAAAAGAAGAAATGTCGCCTTCTGAATACAAACGATCTGTGTCGGCAATAGCGAGAGCCTAACGCCTTCTTCTTCTGGGCTTATTGGAAGGTCTTCCTCCTCCAGACTTCCCCTTGAATTTTCGGTAGCCTTGGGGTTTACTCTTGGGCTTTCTTGAAGGGCGAGGGCCAGGATTACTAACGAATACCACATCAATTGCCCTTCCGTGAAAGTTCAACCCACTTAAGGTCATTGCTACTTCCTGGGCATACTTCTCTTCAACATCCAATAGGGTTGTTTCTCGATCAATATCAATCCTTCCAAAACGAACTCGATCGGTACCCATCATTTCGTTGATCACTCCCATTAAGCGATTTGGCTTCAATTCTTGGCGGTAACCGATGTTCACTTCTAAAGTGGCAAAACCTTTTTCTTTTTCTCTTGGTCCTCTCCTTTCTTCTCTTTTAGGCTTTCGATCCTTTCTTTTTTGCCTATCATCAGATCGATCTGACTTTGAGTGTGAAACGTTGATATCCCTTGACTTTAAAGGATCAAAGTTCAAAGATTTAAGGGCGAAGTGGGTTATTTGCTCTACAAGCTGGTCTTTGCTCAAATCATCGAGCAATAGATTCATCTCAGCCTTGAGATTCTCAAAATCAACGTGATCCGTGTTGGCATAACGGAGGTCTTCTCCAACGCCTAATACTCTCCCGCGAATGATTTCTTCTTGGGTTGGGATCTTCGCCAATGCGAGTTTTTTGCCCACCATCTTTTCGATCTCCTTCAGCTTACGGTGCTCCCGATTGTGAAGGATTGACAGGCAGATTCCACTTTTACCCGCTCGACCCGTTCTACCGCTTCGGTGAACGTATACTTCAGGATCATCAGGCAAGGCATAGTTGATTACATGGGTCAAATCGTCGACATCAATCCCTCGTGCAGCCACATCAGTCGCAACCAAGAGCCGTAAGCTTCTCGAGCGAAAATTCCGCATCACCGAGTCTCGTTGTGTCTGTGATAGGTCACCGTTTAATGCCTGAGCCGGGTAACCTCCCTTGCTTAATTTCTGGGCAAGCTCATTGGTGTCTCGGCGTGTTCGGCAGAAAACTACCCCGTATAATTCCGGCTCAGCATCTACGATTCGACGCAGCG
>CAZWQX010000202.1:0-5218 GCA_964635965.1 uncultured Cryomorphaceae bacterium | reverse complement strand
TCCTGACTGTCTTTGTGAGGGCGAACCTGTTTGTTCAAATCCTTTTCCGCTAGTTGATCCCATGAGCATGAGTGAGGAGTTCCTGACTAACGGAAAAGTTCGATTCACTTGGGATGCTCCTATTGAAGCTCTTGGCTGCAGAATTCAGGGAAAACCTGCTGGTGGCGGTCCTTTGCAGGTGAGAACGCTTATCGGGGGGAACTTTTCACAGTTTACTGCCCCTTCCAATTTCTTTAGTCCCGGATTAGCCTATCAGTGGCGTGTCGCTTGTGGGTGTTCCTTGAACCCCTTGGTTGCTGGAAACTATACTCCCTATCGTTTCTTTATCTATCCTGGTTCGGTAATTGAGGTTTCTCCAAATCCTTCGAATGGACCTACGAACGTGAACTTTCAAGTTTCACAAGACGGGAAAACTACCCTAGAGATTATCGATTTAACCGGACGAATCGTGGATGTTCTTTTCGCAGGTGATTTAACAGCCAATGAGAGCAGGAATATTGCGTACGACACCTCTCATCTTCGCAATGGCGTTTACCTGTATAGATTGACAACAGATCAAGAAATTATCCAAGAAAAGTTCGTCAAGTCAAACTAGAGACCAATACGGAGTTTCTACGCGCCTGATAAAAGGAATATACCCCTAATAATTCCCATCCTGGTTTCTTGTACTTCATTTTGTATTAAGGTATTTTTAAGGATTAGTGGTGCTCTCTAAATAGCTCACATTCGAGCCGATTTAGTCACCAATTCATAAAACTGACCAATTAACTTCGAACGATGAAAGGATTCACTCGCGCCATAAGCATATACATGGTTGCGCTCTTAGTTCCCTCTTATTTACTAGCTCAATGGCCACAAGAAGAGAAGTTACTTGCCGAAGATGGTGAGAGTTTTGACCATTTCGGGTGGTCAGTTTCCCTATCGGGTAATACGGTCTTAATTGGCGCTAATAGAGACGATGACAATGGTGAACGCTCTGGTTCTGCTTATATCTACGAAAATGACGGAATCGGCAATTGTATTCAAGTAGCCAAACTATTACCAAACGATGGTGCAGCTGCCGATCGATTCGGTTATGCTGTTTCGGTTTCGGGAGATTATGCACTCATTGGTGCTTTCGAAGATGACGAAAGTGGATCAGCCTATATATTTGAAAGTAACGAAATGGGAGTCTGGAACCAGGTTGCCAAGCTTCTGCCCGACGGTGATGGTGTCGGCGATTTTTTTGGATTTTCCGTTTCGATATCAGGAGATATTGCGGTTGTAGGAGCTCGTTTGGATGACGATAACGGAGATGATTCGGGATCGGCGTATGTATTCGAAAAAGACCAAACCGGTTATTGGCAAGAAACGGCCAAACTTCTCGCCAACGATGGATCAGCTTCAGATGTATTTGGATATTCGGTTTCGGTATCGGGAAACAGGATTCTAATTGGCGCCAGTGGAGATGATGACAACGGAGGAGGATCCGGATCGGCCTATGTTTTTGAAAAAGACGTTTCGGGAAATTGGCTTCAAAACGCCAAAATTATTGCCAACGATGGAGCAGCAAGCGACTTCTTTGGATGGTCAGTATCGCTTTCATCAAATACTGCACTAGTAGGAGCCTTTGGTGACGATGATAACGGAAACAATTCAGGATCTGCCTATATATTTGAAAATGACAGCGATGGGAATTGGCTCCAGACGGCCAAAATACTTCCCGATGATGGAGCTGATTCGGATCAATTCGGACAATCGGTTTCTATTTCAGGCAAAACGGCCTTTATCGGTTCCCGTTACGATGATGACAACGGTTCGAGTTCGGGGTCTGCTTACGTCTTCGAAAAGAACGGATCAGAAAATTGGGTGCAGACGGCAAAACTACTAGCCGATGACGGGCAACAAGGTGATCAATTTGGCAGATCGGTAGCTATCTCCGGTAATGCTGCATTGACGGGAGCATATCGCGATAATGACAATGGAGACAATGCCGGATCAGCCTATTTGTTTTCAGAGGTTCAATGTTCCGAAACCGATATCCAGGCTGAGCTATTGAGTCTTGAATCAAGTATGGAAGAAGAGTTTCTTCCCAATGGGGATGTTCGATTTAGCTGGTCTGCCCCGGCGGCTGCTTTGGGGTGCAAAATCCAAGGAAAAAAAGCAGGCAGCGGAACGATCGTTGAAGAAACGTTGGTTGGAGGTGATTTTTCTGAATGGATTCAGCCCTCCTCTTCCTTTGCTCCTGATGCCGAATACTTGTGGAGAGCAGGTTGTGGCTGCGCCTTCAACCCTACCATCTGGACGGGTTACACATCGTTTAAATCATTCATTTATACAGGTTTGGAGATTACCATCTTCCCCAACCCAAGTATCAGTCCAACTACCGTGTCTTTTAAGACTTTTGAAAATGAAAGGTCGACTCTGGAAATTATCGACCCAAACGGAAGAACACTGGATGTACTCTATTCGGGAACGTCTTCTTCAAACCGCGAAATACGTGTGGAGTACGATACTGCACATCTGCCTGTTGGCGTATACTTATATCGGTTAAGTACCGAGAATAAAGTAATTCAGGAGAAGTTTGTCAAGACGAATTAATCGGTTCCAGGCACTCACTGCCAGGCATACAGCATGATTAGTTATTCGCATAGGCAAAGCCTCCCCTTACCCATGCCGTTTGGGCGCCATTGGAAATAGGAAACTCAAAAACAGCTCTGAAACTCTGATTACCGGCATTGTATGATTCCAGAATGAAATATCCCGGATCTACCCCTGGAATATTGGTCCAAACCTCTCCGTTAAACCGGGTTATTCTCACACTCGCGAACCCAAATGGTGGACCGATGGGGTAAGGAATATTCGTCGCAACGGTGCCTAAATTCGTGAGTTCGATATAAACAAAGGTATCGTTGACATCATTGAAACCGTCCAGGACAATCGACGAAGAAGAAATGGTGTAATCCAATGCCGCCGATTCATAAGTAGCGGTATCACCGGGAGCAAAAACAACCTTAGCAAAAAGTTGTCTTCCCGAATTGATCGCGTATTCACATGCCAGACCACCGAAACCAGAAGCACAGGTACATTCACAATCAAGCGTAATCCAACCATTCTGACAAGGTATGTTTGGGTTTACGTCGCAATTAGCACCACAAAGATTGTCGTTACATATACAATCGCATAGTCCGTCTTCAAAATATTGATTGGGATCGGGACAGCTCGCTGCCAACGTATCAGCGCAACTCTGACCTTCTTGAATTACAATTCCACATCCGCACTGTACATTGGTGTCTTCATCGTCTTGTGCCTGATTGCAGGAAAAAAAGAATAGTGATAAAAGAAATAAAAGTGATAACAGATAAGAAAAACGTCTCAGCATAATTGATTGGTCTTGGTCGATTCAAATATATCTGATTTGGTGAATCTTACGCCCTATTCTCCTGACAATGTTTTCTACATTAATTAATCGAATCAAATTTATCCCAAGAACAATTGGATACGGAAGTGAAGGAAAAACGAGAGCTCTTCGATTCGTTTCCAGTTGATATAAGAATGACATCGGCCATCAATATGGGAACTATGCGGAATATGGATGCCCTCTTGACCACGACCGTCACCATAGGGCCAGGATAACGACTAATTATCCTGAGATTTCAAGTTTTACTATAGCTAAAGCGGTTTTGGGAAATTGAAAACGCCATTCTCAATTCTGTTCACCTCTGCCCGACTCGGTCGATGGTAGTATAACCTACCACAATAATTGTTATGTATAACCGACTGAGATTCCTTTCGTTCCTACTTTTTTTCCTACCCGTTCTACTCTTCGTTTCTTCTTGTAGCGACGACGAAAATGAGACGCCACCTTCTTCAAATCCGGGAAGTGCTTTTGTCATCGACATAACGGGATCGGTCATAACTGAAAATGGCACACCACTCGCAATGGCATTGGTTGAGCTAAATGGTAAAACCACTATGACAGATATTCAAGGAGTGTTCAGGATATCAGACGCTTCGGTTAACGAAGGCCGAAACTATGTTTCGGTGATAAAAGAAGGATACTTTTTTGGTGGTAAGAATATATATGTCAGCAGCTCCAATGACATTCGTGTGAAAGTAAAATTACTTCCACGCGTCCTAATTGGTACGGTTAATTCTGGAACAGGTGGTTCCGTTACGAGCTCCGAAGGTTTGGAAGTTGAACTTCCGGCCAATGCCATTGCAGGCGGATTCATAGGATCAATTCGCGTATTTGCTGATTATGTAGATCCATCGAATAATGAGGCGTCACTGGAAATTCCTGGAATGGAAGCCTTAAATCAGTCCAACGAAGAAGGGATTCTCGAATCGTTCGGGATGGCTCATATTGAACTGGAGGATGAGAATGGGAACAAACTCGATTTAGCCGATGGAATTGAAGCGACCCTCACCTTTCCCGTTCCGGCTGAAGTTCTGGGAGCGGCACCGTCAGAAATACCTCTTTGGTTCTTTGATGAGGACGAAGGTATTTGGAAAGAGGAAGGATCTGCAACACTGACGGGAGGAAATTATGTCGGGCAAGTACCCCACTTCTCTTTTTGGAATTGCGACGATTTTATCTGTGGATATGTGGCTACCATTCAAGCTTTGTGTGAGAATTCCGGTCTTGAAAATCTAATGGTGATCCTCGATCCCCAATTTGGAGGATTGGCCCCTGCTGGGGGGTTGACAAATAGCAACGGACTCGTCTCAGGACTTATCCCTTGCGATTACGTTTTCGACGCCTACATCATTCAACCCGGAGATGAAGAGGTCGTTTATTCACTAGGTACGTTCAGCTCAGCAGATTTTACGGAAATGGATACCATTGTTTTGAATACCGCTTGTCCTCAATTCAGCACGGTACAAGGCTGTGTTCAGAATGCAAATGGAACACCGGTGACCAATGGATACATCTATTTTGAATTCGACGGATACATCACGGAATCCACCTTCCTGGATGAGAATGGGTGTTTTTCGGCGACCGCCTATGACTTCTTGGGTAATGCTTCAGAAACCACGGTAACCGCATGGGACTTGGATGTATTCCAATTTGGTCAGAGTCAGCCAATACCCTTCAACGATCAACTCAATGTTTTAGACTTTCCGATAATCATCGGTGGTGGAACCGTAGAAGTTGAAGGATTACTCTTCTCAGCTTCAACCAGCGATACGATGTATTGCATTGACGCTTCAAACGGCGATAAGATCTGGGAGAAAT
>CAZWQX010000201.1:0-5278 GCA_964635965.1 uncultured Cryomorphaceae bacterium | reverse complement strand
CAATACCTACTGCAGCAGACTGAAAACATAGCTCAGATTGGCGGGTGGAATCTCAGTCTTGAAGACGACCGGCTATTGGTTTCTGAAGAGGCAATGAAGCTCTTTGATAAGGACAAAGAGTTTTTCTATCCCAGAACTATGGCTAATTACTTTCTCGAGAGGGATGAATTTCAAAAGGTGTATTTAAAGACTTTGAGAGAAGGTGTAGGTTATGATCGGGTATTCGAATCCAGAGATGAACCGAAACGTTACTTCCGTTGCATTGGTGAACCCATTCTCAAAAAAGGGAAAGTGAGACAAATCACCGGTGTTTATCAAGACATCACGAAGCAGCAAGAAAGGGAGAATGCCCTTAAGCTCTTTGGTGAGGTCATAGATAATGCCGAGGATCTCATTTATGTCTACAATAGAGAAGGAAAACTACTGCACTACAATGAGTCGGTTATTCGTAATTTGGGTTTTTCAACAAGCCAGTTGGATGAGTTTACCATATTCGATTTAGACAAAGGAATTACTTCTGAATGGTGGGCCGGACACTTTGATGAAATCGTAGAAAAGGGAGTGCTTCGATTTGAATGGTTGGTCACGCGGAGTGATGGGACAAAATTTCCCGTTGACATTACCGCCAATCACTTGCGGTTCCAGGGAGAAGACTTGAATTGTGCTATCCTACGAGACATCACCGATCGAAAAATGAAGGACCTCAAGCTATACGAAGCTCTAGAAGAAATTAAGAGACTCAAGGTAGAGACAGACAATGAGAATGAGTATCTCCACGAAATCATTCAAGAAAAGAACAAGCATGATAACATCATTTTCAGGAGTAAGGAATACCAGGAAGTATTATCACAAATCGACAAAGTAGCGCCAACGGATTCTACGGTACTTATTCTGGGAGAGTCAGGAACGGGGAAGGAATTGTTGGCGACAGCCGTGCATAATTCGAGTAAACGAAAGGACGAGAAGCTCATCAAAGTTAACTGTGCCGCCCTCCCGAAGGAACTGGTAGAGAGCGAACTCTTCGGCCACCGCAAAGGATCATTTACGGGGGCTATTGAAAACAAGGTAGGTAAGTTTCTTTTAGCCGATGGAGGTACTATCTTCCTCGACGAAATAGGCGAACTCCCCTTGGATATTCAGCCTAAACTTTTGAGGGTATTACAAGAAGGAGAGTTTGAAGAAATAGGCGGAACCAAAACGATAAAAGTCGATGTGAGAATTGTGACGGCAACGAATAGAGATCTCGAAAAGATGATTGCCAACGGGGAGTTTAGAGAAGACCTCTACTATCGACTCAATGTATTTCCGATCGTGAATACTCCATTGAGAAAACGAAAAGATGATATTCCCGTTTTAGCCCAGTACTTTTTAGAAATCTATTCTCAAAAGGCAGGAAAGAGCTTCAAGCGTCTTTCTCAAAAAGTGCTCGATGCATTAGATGATTACAACTTTCCCGGCAATATCAGGGAACTCGAAAATCTCATTGAGCGGGCTGTTATATTAGAAAGTGGGACAGTCTTAAAAGGCGGCTCTTGGTTACCAAATAAAGGAAACAATAGCCCAAGTGATGATCACCTACAATCATTAGAGGATATTCAAAGAAATCACATCATCAAGGTCTTGGAATCCACCAACTGGAGGGTAAGTGGGGCGAAGGGGGCTGCAAGAATCCTCGATGTAAAGGACAAAACCTTATTTGCCAAAATGAAGCGGTTGGGAATTGAGAAGAAGATTACCTCCCGCTAATTTGCGAATGCTCATTAATTGCCACTCTTCGCAAACCATTTCTCCATTGGCAGCAATACCAATACATAGCATAGAGCATTTTAATTACATTTAGACCTTAATCAAACCCCAATGATGAAAAAACTATCACTCATGGCACTGATCGGTGCCGTTTTGTTTTCTTGCCAACCGCAAGAGAAGTCTCAAACAAAAAGCCAAGCAAAAACCACTTCCAATGGCATTGATCGAATGCATTTGCCGATCCAACCTCCGACCATGGATCCCGTTACGGAAATGGACGCCAGAAACGTTGAAGCTCCGAAACATTTTGAAGTGACTCCTCCGGAAGGCGCTCCAAATGTAGTAGTGGTGTTGATCGACGATATTGGATTCGGTGCTACTACAACTTTCGGCGGAGCCATTGAAACGCCTACTTTCGATCGCTTGGCGGATAACGGTTTACGTTTTAATCGATTCCACACCACAGCGCTGTGTTCACCGACTAGAGCATCACTCTTGTCAGGGCGTAATCACCACAATGTAAATGTGGGCTCGGTAATGGAAATCGCTACAGGGTTCCCAGGTAACCAAGGAATTCGCCCCGACAATGCCAAATATGTAGCTGAAACGCTACGTCAGAATGGCTACAGCACCGCGGCCTTTGGAAAGTGGCACGAAACGGCGACTTGGGAAGTTTCGGTTTCGGGACCATATGATCGCTGGCCCACCAATTCAGGATTTGATAAGTTTTACGGCTTTATTGGCGGAGAGACCAATCAGTGGGAGCCATTCATATTCGACGGAGTAACGAAAGTGGAAAAGAAGGAAATGGAAGATTACCACTTCACTACCGATATGACCGATGAGGCTATTGAGTGGATTCGTTTTCAACACACAATGACCCCGCAGAAGCCATTTATGGTTTATTATGCTACTGGTGCCACCCATGCCCCTCATCACGCTCCAAAAGAATGGATCGAGAAGTACGATGGGAAATTCGATACCGGTTGGGAAGCATTAAGGCAGGAGACTTTTGCCAGACAAAAAGAAATGGGTGTTGTACCTGAAAATGCTCAGCTTGCTCCAATGCCTTCTGATATGCAAGATTGGGAGACTCTTTCTGATACTGAAAAAAGGCTCTTCACCATTCAGATGGAGACCTTTGCGGGATTCGCTTCTCATACAGATCACGAGGTGGGTCGATTGGTAGATGCGATTGATGACATTGGTCAATTAGACAATACCCTCTTTGTTTACATCATGGGCGACAACGGTTCGAGTGCGGAAGGTGGATTGGAAGGGACATTCAACGAAATGGTGCACTTAAACGGCCTTTTTACCGAAGAAACCGTAGAAGGAATGTTAGAACATGAAGATGACTGGGGAGGCCCGAATTCCTTCCCACATATGGCAGCTGCTTGGGCCGTGGCAACGGATGCTCCATTTGCCTGGACTAAACAAATGGCGGCTGATTTTGGTGGAACACGAAATGGAATGGTCATGCACTGGCCGAATGGAATTAATGCCAAAGGTGAGGTGAGAAGCCAATTCCACCACGTTAACGATGTTGCCCCAACGATTCTGGAAGCCACAAAACTGCCGGCACCTGTATCGATCGATGGGGTTGAGCAAATTCCTATGGACGGAGTAAGCATGCTTTACTGTGTCGACAATGGCACTGCAGAAGATCAGCACAAAACGCAATACTTCGAGATGTTTGGAAACCGTGCCATTTACCATGATGGATGGATGGCTCGAATCATTCACACCAAACCTTGGGTGGGCAAACCCGAAAAAACACTTCAAGAAGAAGAATGGGAACTCTACAATGTGGAAGAGGACTTTGCTTTGACCAATAATTTGGCAGCTGATATGCCCGAAAAAGTAAAAGAAATGGCCGATCTATTTGAGAAGGAGGCCATAGCCAATAATGCTTACCCACTGGATGACAGACTCTATGACAGATTTAATGCATCAGTTGCGGGTCGTCCGGACTTGATGGGTGATCGTAAGAGCTTAACCCTTGCAGAAGGTATGACTGGTATGTTGGAAAACACTTTTCTAAATGTTAAGAATTCATCGAAAACTATTGAAGCAAGCCTGAATCTAAACGGTAATGATAATGGTGTTATCCTTTGCCAAGGCGGTAAGTTCGGTGGATGGGCCTTGTATATGAACAATGGAGTGCCTGCCTACACCTACAATTACTTTGGGTTAGAAAGCTACACAGTAAAGTCGAGCCAGAAGGCAGGCACAGGAAAAGTGAATTTAAAACTTGAGTTTGCTTACGATGGAGATGGAGCCGGTAAAGGTGGCACAGCTACTATTTATATCGACGGTGAGAAGGTTGGCGAAGGCAGAGTAGAGAAGACTGTTCCTTCCGTATTCTCCGCAGATGAAACAGCAGATGTAGGAGTAGATGATGCCACCCAAGTGGCCGATCAAGTCTTTGATAATGCCAAAGACTCCGAATTTACTGGTACAATAGAAAAGGTCACATTATCAATACCAGAATAGTCTAAGATCGAGAATAAATATTGAGAACAATGAAGTTTTATAGTCGAGCCCTCTTGGGGATGCTTTTCGTTGGAATGCTTGCCAGCTGCGGCAACCAGGCTCCAAAAGAAGTAGAAGAAGAGGTTGAGGTGGAAGAGACCTCAGGGATTGTTGTGACGGAGGAAAACTTCCCTCAAGCATACACCAACTTGCGCTTTAATGCGATCATCACCAAAGCAGGAGGTATCAACACTTTCTTAGAAATGCCTGTACCTTCTAGCAATCCCGAAGAGCAATTCGTGGTAAGGATGAACAGAGATACCTGGTATTCTACGTCGGTTTTCGATATTAGAGAAGATGTGTTCGTAACCGTTCCCGAAACCGATAAATATGTCACCATTCAAGTGGTCGACGAGAACCACGAAACGCAACGCATGATATATGGCCCCGGACGTCACAAGCTCACCGCAAAGACAGACTATGCTTTCGTGATCATTCGCGCGCTTGAGGACAGTGCACGCCGCAACCTCATAGCAGAGGCGGGTAGTGCCATACCATTTGAGGTCAAAAAATGGGATGAGGAATCTTTTGCGAAAGTTGAAGAAGCCGGAAACTTGGACTTTAGCGATGGATACGATCAGTCGAAAGCATTTGGGAATAAAGAGAGTGGACAGACTCCATACATGAACTATGTAGGTGCAGCCGGTGGCTGGGGAGGAGCCATGGTAGAAGACAATATATACCAAACCAGCGCTTACATGAGCAACGAAGGTTGTTATGAAATGACTTTTGTAGATCCTGAAGCCGTTTACTTTTGGTCAGCTACCGTTTACAATGGCGATGGATACATGTTTAACGATGTTGCCAATATATCCAGCGAAATGAACCCGGTGCAAAATGAAGACGGCACTTACACGCTTAGATTTGGTTGCGATGGTCAACCAAACAACATTCCGATTCGCGAAGGAAATACCACGGGGAAGTTCAATGTCCTGATGAGACATTATGGACCGAGTGAAATGGTTAGCAACAATCAAGAAGGATACGATGCTACGAA
>CAZWQX010000200.1:0-5316 GCA_964635965.1 uncultured Cryomorphaceae bacterium | reverse complement strand
TATGCTTGTTGAAGTTGTGCCGATGTTCGAAGAAATATTTCGGTCGTTTAATTCTGAACTTCCCCGGATAACAGAGATTGTAGTCAACGTATCTGAGATAGTAATTTCGAACAATTTCACCATTCTGATTGTCTCGGTATGCTTATCCATAGGAATATTCATTATATGGCGAGAAGAAAAAAGCCGCCATTTCGTTCAATTAGCTCTCCTAAAAAGTCCTGTGATCGGAAATTTTATTGGCAAAGTGCAATTGAGTATATTTTCCTCGTCATTTTCATTGATGCTGTCTTCAGCTGTTCCTTTGGACAGAGCGCTCCAATTAAGCCAAGATATGAGTAGGTTTTTACCTCTCAAGATGGCATTGTCCCAAATAAAAGATGACGTAATTATGGGTGCCTCTCTGCATTCTTCCATGCAAAAATTTCCATCAATTTTTTCTCAAAGAATTTGCACTCTGGTCAAGGTCGGAGAAGAATCAAATAGTCTCAACGAAATCTTCTTGCGAACTTCGCATCAATATCGAATCGAAATAAAAAATCAATCCGAAATCCTGGGAAAGGTCGCTGAACCTATACTTATCCTTCTTATTGCATTATTTGTTGGGTTCATTCTGGTAGCAATGTATATGCCCTTATTTGACTTAGGAAACAGCGTCATTTAACGATCCAATTCTCTACTTCAAATGCAAAAAAGTTATTAACATAATTTCACGCTTAACGGTTTCTTTACACAGATTTTCGATCTTTTTTTTTAGACTTATGGTCAAGATTGAGAGACATGAAAAGAATCCTATTTCCCCTATTTCTGTTTTGCTGGACTCTATCAATAGCTCAAACGGATTCCGTTTTTGTTGAAGAGAATTTTGACTACCAAATGGAAATTTATCCTTTACTTGATAAGGGGATATTATTCGACTTACATCAGAACCCATCTGGGCTTTTTATTTCCGGTGTCCATGATGCTGAGACCTTTCAGTTCCAAATAAAAAGCTTAAACGATTCAATACTATTTGAATCATTCGACAGGGATATTAAATGGTTTGGAACTGGTTCAAACCCAAATGACACTTTAGCTCGAGGCACCTATCGCTACTATATCTTATCAGATGGTATTCAAGTTGACGGAGAGCTACTATTAGATTACTAAATCAGAAATTAAGTGAGGCACATATTTAACTTGATAATAGGTGTGTTAGCCATTTCGGCGATAGCCATTGCGGTGTTTTCATTCGTTAACAGCCCGAAAATTGGTTTTGTCAGGTCTCAAGTATTGATTAGTGAATTCAGTGGAATGAAGAAGGCGAATCAAAAAGTAGAGATAGAATCGCTTCGATTTACAGCGAGACTTGACACCTTAAAAATGGAATATCAAGAAACGCTAAACCTCATTTCGTTACACAGATCAGAAGGTAAACCCATTGATTCATTATTAATGGAAGCACAACGCAGAGAGAACAATATTCAAAACTATTCTATTGCTGCAGAAAACGCTTTAGCTGAAATTGAAAATAAGTACCTGGAAGGCGCAATAAATCAAATGAATGCCTATATAGAAACATACGGTAAAAAAAACAACTATGAGGTAATCCTAGGTAGCACGCTTTCAGGGAGCATACTTTATGGAGGTGAAGCACTTGATATTACTGAAGAAGTGTTAGACTCAATGAATTCAGAATACAATGAGTAGAACTGTGAGAGTCATATCAATCATCAGATTCACTTTAGCTCTGATAATTTTTACTTCTTGCCAGAAAAAACAGTTCAATAATCTAGACGATATTTCTCAGTTTCTGAGTGATCCAACTAATGGACTCACGAGACAAAAATCCATCAATGGATTTGACCTGAATGTCAAATATATTCCTGCCGAATTTCTAGCCCTTAAAGACATTTCAAAATCAGGAACGGTTCAGGAATACGATAGTTTGATTCTCGAATATCAAAAGGGCATTTATTTCATACTTAATATATCTCCTTCAGAGCATAAAGGCCGCGGTGATGTGATGCTCGAAGGCATTTCAAGTTATCCTGAATATCACGAACGATTCGTGAATCTTTCCTTTCATGCTTCTGAAATGATAACCCTTTCTTGCCACTCCTACATTGAGCCAATTCAACCGATACTGAGCACAGTGATCCACAGTTATGGCTTAACCGAAAACAGGCAAATAATGTTTGCTTTCGAAAATTCCCAAGATTTCAATCAATGTGAAACAGTCCTTATTGAATTCGACGATAAAGAATTCGGTACAGGAATAAGTAATTATTCATTTTCATGGAACGACATAGAAAACTTCCCAAGCTCAAGAGTGAATCCAAAGTTGTAAGTGTAAAGAACAGTATCAGAATTAAAGCGCTTCTGCTGACGCTGCTGTTCATACATGAATTGTTTGCACCAACTGCGTTATATGCTTTGACTTCAGGACCAAGTCAACCAGAGTTCAGCTCATTCGAACCGGTGGCGACAACCCAAATGGTCAACAATCTAACAGGGGATTTCACTTACAACATCCCGCTTCTTGAAGTTCCCGGGCCTGGAGGTTCTAGTTATCCTGTATCATTGTCATACCATAGTGGAATCCAGGTTGAACAAGAAGCCTCTTGGGTCGGACTTGGCTTCACATTAAACTCAGGGGCGGTAAACAGAATAAAACGAGGTCTCGCAGATGATTGGAAAGGTGAAACGGTGAAATCTTATAACAGATCCATTCCGAATAGAACCGTGACTCTTGGCGGTCGAATTTCAGGTGAAATTGCGAGTATCGATATTCCATATGGCGGTGACGCTAGTCTTCGGTACAATAATTATCGCGGTTTTGGTTACACTGCTGGCCTCAATGCATCAACAACAGATGGATTGGTAACCTTGGGATTTCACCTACAGGATGGTGAAGGAACTTTCAATGTTCGAATTAATCCTGCGGGACTCCTTAATAGAAATATGGTTAAACAACTCCGTAAAATTAAGAAGGAGCTCAAAGAAAACCACAATGACACAGATGGACTGCTCCATTCCTTAACCTTTCTTGCGGGAACAAAAGATGCTCTTCGTTTGCGGAAAGAAAAACAGCAACAAGGGCCGAGTATATACCCCGGAAGGTCGCTCTCAATTCTTAATGGACCCTCGTCCGTTCCATTTTATTCCGGCTCCCAGATGCGTTATCAAATTGGATTCGTTCCAACTCCTGCTCCGATCCTAGTCGGACCTGAAGGAAAATTGTTCGGTGCATATTCTGAACAAATCGGACAAGACATCTCTTCATCAGGATACGGATACCTATACCAACGAGAAGCTACCTCTGAAGAGATGGCTTTAATGGATTATTCTTTGGACAGGCAATCAAACTACTCAAAATTTGATAAAATACTGCCAGTCCCAGTGGCAAACTACGATCTGTTCAGCGTAACGGGCGAAGGAGTCGCAGGTGGTTTTCGATTATTTCCAAAGAGCATTGGGCACTTTAAACCAAGACGCACTGTTTCCTCCATCTCAGTTGGTTTTCAGGGAGTAGATGTAAATGCAGGGTTAACCACTACCTATGGTGCATCCGTTTCCTTAGGAAATCAAAAGTTGACAACTGAATCTTGGGAAGGCAGCGGTGAAGATTTTTCGAGATATCAACTAAAAGAGGATAATGGATTTTTTATGCGATTCATGAATGATTTAGGAGGCTCGGTTGTTTACAACGAAGAATCTGCAATGAATTCAATTGTTGCAGCTGATATCCAAGGAGATGAAGTAGACGCCGATCCAATCCGCATCTCTGGAGAGACAAGAAGATCCTCATTTGTAGGTTTCACGCTAAATAAGGACATGATTAGATTCTCCGAGTCTTCTGTGGGAAAAGCTTGGCCCTACGCAAATTCAAATGTAGATGTAGACCTTACGCAGACAAGCAATTTTATTGATCGGGAAAATGCAGACATCCGTGAGCAAATTGGCGAAATATACACCGTTAATCAACAGGGATACGAGTATACTTATGGTTTACCAGTATACGCCAGAAAAGAAGATCAAGCCAGCATAGGAGTTACGGAAGCAACTCAACCTGCGACTTCATCAAGTAATTATTGGGTAAATCACCCGACGACCTACGTAGGTGATGAAATAATGGATAATCAAGAATCTGTTCTCGGCACGTATGCAGGGGCACCCTATGCTGCCAGCTTTCTATTGACGGAAATAAAAACACCTGATTACATTGACAGAACCAATGACGGGCCAAGCTCGGACGACTATGGTGGATACACGATTTTCAATTACGAACGTGTATATGGTTCGAACAATAAAAGTGCTACAAACGACTGGTATAAATGGAGAAATCCGTATAGTGGATTTCGATACTCACCAAATTCATTGAGTGATACCAGGGATGATTATATAACCTACAGCTCTGGTGAAAAAGAAATCTATTATTTGAGTAGCATAGAAACGAAGACTCACAAAGCCGTTTTTACCACTTCAGGCAGACACGATGCCATCCCCGCTGCCAATAATGGTAGTGCTTCCGTTGGCGCAATTCCAGGTGCAGGCCAGTATACCCAATTGAAACAACTTGACCAAATCGATCTTTATGCAAAAGATGAGAATGCGAATGGTCAAATAATGAAACTTATAAAGACCGTTCATTTTGAATACAACAATGGAAACCTCTCACAAAAAGATCTGGCAGGTAATACTCCAAATTCAGAATCGTTAACTGATGGCACCGGCAAGAGAGGAAAACTCACATTGCGAAGGGTTTGGACAGAATATTTCGGAGTAGTTAACCCGAGAATAGCTCCTTATGAATTCTATTACGATTATCCTGATTTTGTGAATGATGATCCTTACAATGGACTGGGTGAAAACGACAGATATGAAGAGTTTCAATCGATTCTCGACCCGGCTATAGGTAGTTCGCCCGAAATAGAAAACCCGGATTACGACATACACAATGTAGACGCTTGGGGTAACTATGAGCCGAACGGACTCGACCGAAAAAACAGGTTTATTTCTTGGAATGATCAGTCGATAAAAGGAAATGTCAATTTTGATCCAGCAGCTTGGCATCTTAAAAGGATCGTACTACCCAGTGGGGGTGAAATACACGTGCAATATGAAGAGGATGATTACAGTTTCGTTCAAGACAAACCCGCACACGCCCTAGCCAGCTTAATTTCAGATGAGAATACACTGTCTTCAAATACGTTCAAACTTGACTTAACCTCAATAGGTATTGATAATCAGAATTATAGTGATGTACTACAATTCCGAAACGCCATACAAGATCAGTACATCAGCACTAACGAAAAGATGTATTTCAAAATCCTTTAC
>CAZWQX010000199.1:0-5349 GCA_964635965.1 uncultured Cryomorphaceae bacterium | reverse complement strand
ATCGTTGTCGGTGAGAATATCTTTCAGCACTATGAAAGAGGCAAGTCCAGATTGAGGTCTGTTATAGATGGAACGGTAGAGGTTTTTCCTTCGGTATTATCCGCCATTCTCACCACTTGTGTGGCCTTTGCTTTCTTTCTATTCATCGATGGAAGGCTGGGCGAGTTCTTCGGTGATGTAGCGATTGTAGTTATTGCCGCATTGGGGTTTTCTTTGATCGAAGTCCTCCTTTTTCTACCCGCTCACTTGGCACACATCAAGGATCTCACCGATGAGGCCAAACCCAATAAAATCAAAGAACAGGTTGAACAATTGTTGATCAAGTTCAGGGATGTGGTTTTCCAACCCATCATGAATTTTGCTCTCCATCATAAGTTATTTACCTCGATGGTAGTTACGGGAGCATTTATCCTGACCATTGGTGCTTTTCGAGGTGGCATAATTCAAGGGGTTTTCTTCCCAAACATTGAACAAACCACGGTCAACATCACGTTGGAGCTGCCATCGGGAACCGCTGAACACGTTACGGTAGAAACCATGGATTATATCATGGAACGAACCCTAAAGTTGAATCAGCAATATGCAGAACGAGAAGACATCGGAAAGGAGTTGTTCACTGATTACGAGGTTAAATATGGCCCTCAGAGCAATCAGGCTTTTGCTACGATTTATTTAGTGGGTTCAGAAGAGCGTCCTCTTCGGAGTTTTGATATCTCAAAAGACATTCGCGATATCGTCGGACCGGTGCCTCGTGCGGAGAAACTAAGTTATGCCACCCAAAGCCCATTCGGAAAGCCGATAAATATCTCCCTTTCAGGAAATGATTATAACAAACTAAGGGCAGCCATTGAAGAATTGAAAGTTGCCATTATGGCTACGGGTGAAGCCAAGGATTTGGTAACGAATGACAAAGCCGATCAACCCGAGTTGAATGTTTCATTGAATGACGCAGGAAGAGCATTGGGGTTTACCGAACTGGGACTCATCGGACAAATTAGAAGTGGCTTTTTCGGTTATGAAGCGCAACGCTTGCAGCGAGGTGATGACGAAGTAAAGGTTTGGGTGCGTTATGCACTCGAAGATCGCCAAAGTATATCTCAGTTGGAGAATATGCAGGTAAGGGCACCGAATGGTTCGCTTGTAGCCGTAAAAGACATTGCAAAACTCGAACGTAAAAATGGACTCATTGCCATCAACCACCGAGATGGTCGACGAGAAATCACGTTGGAAGGAGAAATTGCTTCACTCGAGACCAATGTAATTCAGCTACTTGGGCAGGTTCAAACTGAGCTCCTGCCTCCTATTCTCGCAAGATATCCCGGTATTGATGTGAGTTTTGAAGGTCAGCAACGCGATACGGCCAAACTTCAAAAGTCGGTTGCTTCTGTAGGCCCGGTTATATTAATCCTGATCCTGGCCTTATTGATAATTAGTTTTCGGTCATACAGTCAGTCGTTTGCTTTGTTGATGCTCATTCCATTCGGATTAATCGGTGCTGCTTGGGGACATTACATCCACGACCAACCCATGAGCATTTTGAGCTTTTTGGGATTGATCGCTCTAATTGGCGTTCTACTGAATGATGGCCTGGTATATATAAACGCCTTTAACGGATATCTGGCTCAAGGAATCAAGTTCAATGATGCCCTCAAAAAGACCACACTCTCACGTTTCAGACCAATCTTCCTTACGACTATTACTACCTCAGCGGGTTTGGGACCCTTAATTTTTGAAAAGAGCTTCCAAGCTCAGTTCCTGATTCCAATGGCCATTTCCATTGCTTATGGAATGATAGTCGGGTCTTTACTTATCATCATATTCTTGCCAATCACGCTCACTCTGACAAACAGAATTAAAGTCTGGGTGAAATGGCTTTGGCTTGGCCAGAAGCCCACCAGAGAATCAGTTGAGCAAGCAGTTATTCGTTCCAAACAAGAAAAAATCAGCTTATCCTGATGCGCTATATCTCACTCCTTATCGCTTTTATCTTTTTCTCCACTGATGGGATTTCTCAGGGCTTGACCTTTGAAGACGCCTTAGCTACTGCACTTCAAAAGAATTACGATGTGCGGATTGCTTCATATGCATATGAAGTAGATCAAAACAATTCCGAGTCAGGAAATGCAGGTTTGCTACCGAGCGTCTTTCTTCTGGCAAATGGTTCATACAGCAATCAGAATGCGGAGGTGACCTTTGCCAATCCTGAGCAGCCTGTAATTAGTCAGGATGGGGCCACGACCATTACCTACGGAGCCAGTGCCAATGTGGAGTACTTGCTATTCAGTGGAGGCCGCAGAATGCATGTGCTTCACCAACTCGAGAGTTTAAGTGAAGATGGACGACTGCGGCTCAAATTAGCCATGGAGAACACCAGCTTGAATGTATCTGCCCGTTTTTTGGAATCCATCAGGCTAGGTGAAGAGGTCGCTATTTTGGAAGAGACGGTTCGACTGTCTCAAGATCGTTTGACACGCTCCCAAGGGCTCTATGACTACGGAACCTCAACCAAACTAGATGTTCTAAATGCCGAAGTAGACTTGAGAAGGGATAGTATTGAACTGGCTCAAACGAAACTCAGCTATGGTCAAAGTCTGAGAAACCTCTTTTTGGCAATGGGTTTGCCAGCTGATACCCTGATAAGCTTAGATGAAAATTACGAGATCAACACCTTCTTGGATAAGTCCGAACTCATTGGTCAGGCTCTGACTACGAACACGGCATATTTGAGAGCAAGGAACGATGTTTTTAATGCTGAAGAAGGTCTCGGCGCTGCAAAATCCGATAGGTGGCCCACGCTCGCGGCCAATGCGGCTTACCAATACCAATACAGCGACTTCGAAGCCAACTTCCTGAACACTCAAGAAAATTTGGGGCTAAATGCAGGCTTAACTTTCCGTTTCAACATCTTCGATGGAAGTCGTGTGCAGAGAAACATAGCTAATGCCTCATTAAGCAGAGACATTGCCGAAGTGGAACTGGAGCGTTCCCGAAATGAAGTGGTAAGATTGGTTAATAATGCTTACGATAGTTATGTAACGAATCTGGAACTTCTGGAAATTAGTCGGCGCAATTTAGAGTTGGCAGAGACAAATTTCGACAGGAGTAAAGACGCATTCTCGACAGGACAGATAACAGGGATTGAATTACGACTTGCTCAATTGAACTTAAACGATGCGCAAACGGCAATTATCCGTCAACGAGCGATAACAAAAGTGGCGGAAATTGGTTTGTTGTACGAAGCGGGAATTTTAGTGAACTAAAGGGAAGAGTGAAGAGAGCAAAGAGAAGAGAGAAGAGAGAAAAGAGAAAAGAGAAGAGAGCAAAGAGAAGAGTGAAGTGTGAAGAGAGAAGAGAGAAGAGGGCAAAGAGCCGTAAATCCTAATTTCCAAAACGGAAACGAATTACGAGTAACGAACAACCAGCAACGAATAACGAACCACGAGCAACGAGCAAAGAGAAGAGAGCGAAGAGCAGTAGGTTCTACGTTCCAAAACGGACACGAATTACGAGCAACGAATAACGAGTAACGAGTAACGAGCAAAGAAGAAAGAAAACCATGAATCTGAAACAATTTATTGCTATTGGAAAGGCTGAAGGAATATCTTCAATACTTCTCTTTTTTGTGGCGATGCCGCTGAAATACGGTCTCGATATGCCTATGGCAGTTACCATTGTTGGAGGCATTCACGGTGTACTTTTTCTGCTCTACGTGGGAGCAGCCTTGTATAACGGCTTCGAAAGAAAATGGAAATTTGGAAGTTTTGCCCTTATGGCACTTGCCGCCTTTCTGCCCGGTGGTCCCCTCTACCTTGACCCAATTGTACTTAAACGCGAAGGAGAAGCAGTGTGAACAACCTCCTACCCTATGACGGTGAGGCATTTCTCCTTGAAGGAAGTGAACTCCTTCTCAACACAAATATTTTTGAACGAATCCGATCGGAAATAAATTGGCGTCAAGACGAGGTGGTGATGTTTGGGAAAAGAATTACACTTAGACGGCTAAGCGCTTGGTATGGAGATAAACCGTTCGAATACACCTATTCTCAAGTTACTCATAAAGCCCTGACTTGGACCCAAACCCTGTCTGAGGTAAAAACCGAAGTCGAAAAGATCTCCGGGGAGCGTTTTAACTCGTGTTTATTGAATTTCTACCACGATGGTGAGGATTATATGGGTTGGCACAGCGATGATGAACCCGAACTTGACCCAAAAGCGTCGATAGCTTCTCTTAGTTTGGGCTCAGAAAGAAAGTTTGCCTTTAAACACCGAAAAACCAAGGAAACCATTTCTACTTTTCTTCCCCATGGAAGTTTGCTGGTCATGAAATCTCCTACTCAAGAACATTGGCTACACACATTGAGAAAAAGTAAGAAGGTAACAGAGCCGAGGATTAATTTGACTTTCCGACAACTCCACTCATAATCGACGAGGTATTCGTTGAGGGTGCAACTAATTTATCGATAACTTTCGCGGTATGAAAAAGAGTTTTATCCTCTGGTGTACCCTTCTGATACTGGTACTTTCATCTTGTAAACTCGGTCGCTTCGTGATCTACAATTTCGCAGATGCGAAAGATCATAAGAAGTTCCCTGCCAGAAGCTTGTCGGCGCCGGAGGAGTCGTTTTCTTTCCACCGACTTGACACCATGAAATCACCAAGGAGTGTTACCGTGGAAGGTGAAGAAATGGAATGGTCAGAATTTCTCGAAAAGAATCACACGCTTGCGTTCATGATTATTCGCAACGACACCATTCTGTACGAAGAGTATTTTAAAAAATATGATGACGCCTCAATTGTGCCTTCGTTTTCTATGGCCAAATCAGTAGTCTCAATGCTGGTTGGTTGCGCAATAGAGGATGGATTAATCGAAAGTGTGCAAGATCCCGTGGCCAAATACATTCCCGAAATGGCTGAAAATGGATTCGACAAAGTCACCATGGAGCATGTTTTACAAATGACCACGGGGCTAGATTTCAACGAAAGTTACGTCAATCCCTTCGGCGATGCCGCAACCTTTTACTACGGTCGTAACCTGAGAAAATCGGTGCGGAAACTGAAACTGGAAGCCGAGCCCGGGTCTCGCTGGCAATATGTGAGCGGTGATACTCAAATTCTTGTCGATATTCTCGATGGAGTTTTAACCGATAAAACCGTCACTCAATACCTCGAAGAAAAGATATGGCAGCCAATCGGAATGGAATACGATGCCTCCTGGAGCTTGGACAAAAAAGATGGGATCGAAAAAGGGTTCTGTTGTATCAATGCACGGGCTAAAGATTATGCCAAACTCGGAAGGTTATACCTCAACAAAGGCAATTGGGAAGGAAGACAAATCGTACCCGAGGATTG
>CAZWQX010000198.1:0-5369 GCA_964635965.1 uncultured Cryomorphaceae bacterium | reverse complement strand
ACGAGGAGACGATCACACGTACGTGGGTATTCGATGACGGATGTGGTAACATCAGCCAGGTAGTAAGCACGGTTAACGTGGTAGACGACCAGGCACCGGTATTCGATCAACTTTGTTCATTCGACTTTGTCTTAGCGACAAGTGAAGGAACTGACTGTCCTGCAGATGCAAGCTTCAGCTTTAATGAAGGTGACGAATTCCCGATAACTCAAGGATACACTATAGCCGGGTTGGAAATTCCACCTCTATTAGGATGCGTAAGCGATAACTGCACACTTGATGAAGAGTTGATAATACGAGTGGCTTCGATTACTGAGGAAGGAGATGATTGTTCTAAGACATTGACCGTTGAGTTTGAAGCAATCGATGAGTGTGGAAATGTAGGCGGTGGATTTAGCGATAGCTATCAGATCGTTGATGATACAGCACCGGAATTGGAAATGCCGGAAGTGTTGGAAGCAGAGATTTGTGCGGATATTACCGAAGCTGATGCAGAAGCATTTGCGAATGGTACGCTAAGTGAAGAAGACAGTCTGGCATTTGTAAACGATGCAAGACAATTGTTTATGGATAATGGACTCTTGCCACTAGGAACATCAGACAATTGCAATGACAGTGATTGGGAGGAAGTAGCGATTGAAGTTTCATTGAGTGATGACTGCACCATAGCTGCAATTCTTTCTTGTGTATTTGTTGCAGAAGATGTTTGTGGAAACCAATCAGAGTCCATTGCAACGGTTCTAAATATCCTGAGCAATACTCCTCCTGTTATAGTATGCCCTGCTGATATCACTATCAGCTGTGGTGAGGACACGAGTCCTGCAAACACCGGTGAAGCAACTGCAAGTGATGATTGTGGAGAATTAGAGGTTTCATTCGAAGACGAAATGTCAGGTGATGACTGCAATACAACTATACTTCGTACATGGACTGCAGTGAATGCGTGTGGAGTATCAACAACATGCACTCAGACTATCAATGTGATAGATGATGTTGCACCAGAGCTTGTAATGCCTGAACAAACCAGTCTGGATGTGACTTGCATGTCAATTGATTATGCGATGCTTCTAGACTACGTAAATGGTGATATGACCGAAACTCAAAGCAGCATTTACGAGAGCTTCTTGGCGGGAATATTCATGCAGAATGCATTATTACCAATTGAGGCTGTCGATAACTGTAACGATGCAAGTTATACGGAAACAGGCATAGAAATCATAACTGACGTTGAATGTCCTGCTAAGGCGAAAATCAGATGTGTATTCGTAGCAGAGGATGTTTGCGGAAATGTTTCCGAACCTGTCTTCACTGAATTGGTTGTGGTCGATAATACTACACCACATATCTTCTGTCCAGCTGACGTAACGGCAATCTGTGGAAGCAACCTTGATCCTTCTGAAACGGGAATGGCTACGGCAACCGATAACTGTGTCGGTGATGTAACAGTGGTGTATGAAGACTTGGATGCAGATCTTGAATTCTGTCCTACAAGCTTCATCAGACTTTGGACGGCTACAGATGAATGTGGTAACACTTCAACGTGTGAGCAACTCATTACGCTAGTCGAGGAAAGTGATTGTGCAACGGCTCCAACCGGTTTGGTTGCCGAGGCAATTGCAGAAAACACCATTGAGTTTAGCTGGGATCCCGTTCCAAATTCAGTAGCTTGCCGAGTATTTGGAAGGGCAACAGGAACCTCTCAAACTATTACTGTCGGTACAGTTATAGAGAGTGAACCTACAAGTCTTACTTATACGTCACCATTGCTTACGAATGGTCTATCGGTAGAGTGGAAGGTTATCTGTGCATGTGAAATAGATCCGCTCATGACAACTCCATTTAGCCTATGGATGCCGTTCGTGTTCTCATTTGATGAAGGCAATAAGAACTATGTTGTGGATAACGATAATGACGAGACTGAGCTTCAAGGTCATCTTTATCCAAACCCAACTAGGTCTAGCGTATTCCTCGAATCTGTATTCAATGAAGGCGAAACCGTTACTGTAATGGATGTTTCGGGACAAGTTATCTCTCAGTACAATGTTACTGTGGGAGCGGTGATGTTCGAGATTAATCTGGAAGAACTTGAAAGTGGAATATACTTTATCCAACATGCAGGTTTGGACGGAAAATCTGAGACATACCGAGTGATTAAGAACAATTAGAAACCTTAATAACCAAAACTAAAGTCCCCGCACCTAAGGTGCGGGGACTTTAGTTTTTGTCATATTTTCTGTTCGCTTAATCAAAAGAAAAAAGGATTAGACCGATGTCTAATCCTTTCTTTTGTGGAGAATACCGGATTCGAACCGGTGACCTCTACACTGCCAGTGTAGCGCTCTAGCCAACTGAGCTAATTCCCCAAGGGGCTGCGAAATTAGCCTAATCTTCTTGTTTAGACAAGATTCAAGGCTTCTATCTTAGCGATATGATTCAAAACATAATTTTTGACTTGGGTGTGGTTCTCCTCGAAGTTGACTATGAAAAAACCATACAAGCTTTTCGTCAGCTGGGACTGGAGAATCCTCTTGAGGCTTTTTCAAAATACAAACAGGACGACCTATTCAAACGGTTGGAAATAGGGGGCATCTCCGATCGAGATTTCTTATCCGAATTATCATTTAGGATGAATGGAATCGAACCTGTGAGAATAGAAAAAGCCTGGTGTGCCATGCTCGGTCAACTCCCAAAGAGAAAATTTCAACTACTAAAGCAATTAAAGTCGCGATACAGACTTTTCATTTTGTCGAATACCAATTCCTTGCATCAGAGAAAATTCGAAGAAATCATTGATGAAGCGTTTGGATGGAAGCACTTCGAAAGTTGTTTCGAATATATTGGTTATAGCCATCAAATCGGGCAGAGAAAACCCGATCGGCAATCTTTTGAGTATCTCTTAGATCAGTTTGCACTCAAACCGGAAGAAACATTATTTATTGATGATACTGAAGGACACGTTCAAGCTGCAAATAATCTTGGCATAGTAGGAAAGCACTATGAAGAAGGGGAGGATTTAGGCATTATTCTAGCTCAAAATCCTGGACCTATTTCTTTTTGAAGACCTGACCGAAGTAGCTATCGTAATTCAAGTAATACTCTTCTCCTTTCGTCAAACCCGCTACGTCAGCAGTTTTACCGTAGCCAGTGGATACCAGATTCCCATACTTATCAAAGATTTCATAATGAGTGGCGAGTGAAAAAGTAATTGTGGACTCGGGTTTTTCAGGGCTGAAAGTCACAGTAGGTACTGATGGGTCGTAAGTTACGGCATCACTGTATCGAGCTTTGCCTGTATAGTCAACTTGTTTTACCCTGACTTTATTTTCACCTGAATATGGCATTAGCTCAAAGGTATACGAGGAAGACTCTTTATTTCCTTCTCCCATGACTTCACCGGCGGTTACCCACTTGTTCCATCTGAATTGCTCGATTGTAAAAGGTAGTGCACCGCTCTCGTTTTGGGTCTTCCAGCTCAAATTATTTCCTGCGACTTCAATTTCAAGTACCTCAAATGTGCTATGCGGTTTGAATGCATCTCCATTCAAAATCAAAGGCGCACAACCATCTTTATGATTAATCTGAACCTTAATAGGAGTTCCTTTTTCGATTCCAAGAATATTAAAGTCAATAGCGAAGGCACTGCTATTGATTTCATCACGGGTCAATTCTCCGTTCACGTATACTTCAAAAACACAAAACCCAACACCATCTTCGGAAAAAGGGTTTTTCACGTACAAATCTTTGCCTTGGTATATGCCATCCAACACCAATGACTCTGACTGAGAAGAGGCCAAGAGGGAACTAAGAAGAACAGAAAAAAAGATACCGATTTTCAAGAATCGCATTCAGAATAACAGTTTAACGGGAGCCTAATTTACGAATATCACCTAATTCGGTCACTTTATTGCAAGAAGAGGAGTCAAATAGCGATCATTTATTCACTCCAAATATCAATGTTCTTTAGCGCGAAATCATCAAATGCCTTATACTATCTTCGCTAGAAATCCGATAGACGTGAACTTAGATTTAAGTAATAGGGTGGCCATTGTATGTGGGAGCACTCAGGGAATTGGTCGTTCTGCCGCTCTTGGCTTGGCAAAAATGGGAGCTAACGTTATTGCAGTGGCCAGAAATGAAAATAAACTGCGTGGTTTGGTTGAGGAGTTGAAAGCGATAAATGATGCAGGCCATTCTTATGTTACGGCAGATTTTTCCAATCCAGGCGGCTTGAATGAAGCACTTGCGACTGGCATTAAATCAGAGAAAATAGATATACTCATAAATAACACGGGAGGACCTCCCGGTGGATTGGCAATAGACGCTTACCCGGACGATTTTAGAAGTGCATTTGAAATGCACCTTATATGCAATCAAGTACTTGCCAAGTTTTCTGTGCCAAGAATGAAAAAATCCGGGTATGGGCGTATAATCAATATTATCAGCACATCGGTAAAACAGCCCTTGGCAAATTTAGGTGTCTCTAATACGATAAGGGGTGCGGTTGCCAATTGGTCTAAAACGCTTGCCAACGAGCTGGGTCAGTTCAATATTACGGTCAATAACGTACTACCTGGCCCTACAGATACCGCAAGGTTAACTGCAATTGCTCAAAAGAAGGCCGACTCTTCAGGTAAGACTCCTGATGAAATTATCACGGCGATGGGAAATGCTACTCCAATGAACCGTATTGGAACTCCCGAGGAAGTGGCCAATGCAGTGTGTTTTCTGGCTTCACCTGCTGCATCCTATATCAATGGGATTAATCTTCCGGTAGATGGGGGACGAACAGGTAGCCTTTAATTCCCTGATACCAATAGTTTGAAACCCTTTCCGTGGATATTGATTATCTCTATGTTTGGATCGGGCTTTAAATGTTTTCTCAGCTTAGCGATATAAACATCCATGCTTCTGCCATTGAAGTAATTATCATCTCCCCAGATGGCGTTGAGCGCATAATTTCTTTCCAGTACTCCATTCTTATTCAAGCATAATAAATGGAGGAGCTCGTTTTCTTTCGTAGTCAGCTTTTTTTCATCTCCACCATTTTTGAGCAGCTGCCTTTCGTAATCAAAATTGAAGAGGCCTAATTCAAATAGTTTCGAGTCTTCTTCATTACCCATTCTTGAATCACTCCTCCGTAGAATAGCATTAATTCTCACGAGGAGTTCTTCCATCGAAAACGGTTTTGTTATGTAATCATCGGCTCCCAGATCAAATCCTTTAAGGGTATCTTCCTTCATTGATTTGGCAGTCAAGAAAACAATGGGAGTTTTCTTATCAGAAAGACTTATTTCCTTCGCCAAAGTGAATCCATCTTTTTTGGGCATCATAATATCCAGAATACACAGATCGAATACTTCACGATTAAA
>CAZWQX010000197.1:0-5477 GCA_964635965.1 uncultured Cryomorphaceae bacterium | reverse complement strand
ACTGTGATGAAACTAACTCCCTAACGTCAATGCATTTTTTGCCAAAAAGGTGAGACGGTCCCGTCCGTAACACAATTTCAATTTTCAAGTTGATTTTTTCACTGGATGGCTAAAGGATCAAATGAAATTCAGCTTAAACATCAATTCACTTGGGGATTGTCAGCTAACCAAGGATTTGTTTTGCTGAAGGTAGTTGATCAATTGAACGTACTGGAAATTGAAAATGAATTAGGTATTACTATATGGCATGAAGCTGATCCGGACAATTCGATTTTGGAAATTCCGCTTTCCATATTTAGAGACAATAGAACCGTTATAGTATTCTCCAGCAAAATTGGAACCGAACGAATTCAATTCAGAATTCCCGATGATGACTGAACTCATTTCAGTCGAGTAACTCACATCACATTCAGTGCTCCGAACAACCCTTACTTTTGGGTGTTTCTAAAAAAGAAATATGAGCGATATTCTAAGTGTGTTTGTTGATGCAGTGATGGGAACCTTAAATTGGACTTGGCAATCAATCATCTTTCAGGTTCCATGGTACACCAATTATTTTTGGGGTTTAATTGTAATTTCCTTCGCCGTCTGGGGTCTTGAGTTGGCATTTCCATGGAGAAAAAATCAAAAAGCCATTAGAAAAGATTTTTGGCTTGACGGTTTCTACATGTTCTTCAACTTCTTCATTTTTTCTATAGCCATTAGTGGATTTTATGCCTTATTGGGAAAATTCTTCTCAGGCGTTGGAATAAGTCAAACTTCGCTAACCATTTTCGACACCTCCTCGTGGCCCGTTTGGTTAGAATTGGTTGTATTCTTTATCATTCTTGATTTTGTACAGTGGTTCACTCATATTCTGTTGCACCGAATACCCGTGCTTTGGGAATTTCACAAGGTCCATCACTCAGTAGAAGAGATGGGATTTGCCGCCCATCTTCGCTATCACTGGATGGAGAATATTCTTTATAAACCATTGAAGACAATTGGAGTAATGGTACTTGGTGGATTTGAGCCTGAACAAGCTTATATAGTTCACTTTGCCGCCATTTCAATCGGCCATCTAAACCATGCCAATATTCGGTTGACTTATGGTCCTTTAAAGTACGTATTGAACAATCCTGTTCTTCACCTATGGCACCATGTTTACCACCTTCCCAAAGGGAAAAAGTTTGGATTAAACTATGCTATTTCACTAAGTCTTTGGGATTATATATTCCGCACAGCTGAGATTCCCAATGACCAAGATGGAGAGATTAAATTAGGTTTTCCCGGGGTTGAAAAATTTCCGCAAACCTTTGGTGACCAGTTAACATATGGTTTTACTAAGGCAGAAGAGTAGTTTTTCTGCTTAGTAATTTACCTACGTCGCATTCCTCCACCTCCTCTCGATGGCATACTTCTTGAGCCGCTCGATCGAGAACGCTGATAATTAGCCTGACCTCTCTGTCTGTTCTGGTAACTACGGTTTAGATCAGAACCTCCGTAATTTCCTGATGAAGGACTTGTTCTGTTTTGTTGAGTATTTCTCGTTTGATTTTGCCTTGTTGTAGCTTGATCTCTTGTCTTGGGTTGAGTGTAGCTATCCTTATTCCTTAAGTCTACATTATTTGATCGATCAATGGTCTTCGGTGTATTGTTCTGGCGATTACTCATATCTCTCGTGTTCCTCTTTTCCTGCCAATTGCCGCTCTTATCTCTTTGATAAACATTTCCGTTACGATCCGAGTACAAGTTGTTCTGTCTGGTTGAGGGACGGGATTTATCCGTTCTCGATGGATTTACCCTGTCTCTTGTGGTGGTACGATTGACTCCAGAACGTTGATTCAAGTATGCATTTCGCTGTCCGGCCCTATAACCTGCTGCATATCCCGTTGCCAGTCCTCTGTTATAACCGTGATAATAACCATGACGGTAACCCGCCCTATATCCGCAAGGACCCCAGTAAGGGCGATAATAGGGATGGTAGCCCCATCCTATCCAACCTCCGGCTGAAATACCAAAACTGAAACCCCAACCGGTATGCGGATTCCAGTGCACGCTAAATCCATAAGTTACAGGACGTGGGTAATATACAGCACCATACCAGTATTGATAGTAAAATCCCGTTCCGTAGATGACCGTTCCTCCATAAACATATGAATAAGTGTAACCTGGTAAATACCCCACGTACACCACCTCAGGCGTTGAGTCATACACATAAACATACTTGGTATTATAAACAGGTGTGTCTGGAGGTAGCTGATCAACCTCTTCGGGGCGATGATCGCTAACCGCATAAGGGCCTTCAGGATAATCTGAAATGAACCATATCCCATTATCCACGGCATAGTACTTTCGGTTGATCTTCAAAACTTGTTTATCCGAATTCTCAGCATACGAAACGTCGGCATCGGGTACCTGTTTGAATTTTGGTGTACCATCAAAGTTGACTTCAATCTTTGCTTCTTTTCTATTTACCTCAGCAGTTTGGGGAATACTCTGCTCCAAAAGCGCATCCTTTGCCTCATCTGTTCCAGGGACATTTGCCCTCACTGAACCCAAATCACTATCTGCCGGAATTTTCGAAAAATCTGCAGGCAAGTCATTTGGCTCTTCAAACTCCCACGAATTCCCTCCCAGCTGTTTCGCCTTGTACCATCTACCAGCGACAATTACGTAATGCTGCTGGGTATTGATATCCATTATAACATCCGAGTCGGTGTTTTTTACATAGAGCAATTCCGTGCCCTCAATCGCTTGATAATCCGGTTCTCCATCCGTCACAATTAGCTCTGACGGTTTGGTTACCAGCAAAACCGCCGGAGGAGTTTGATCACGGCTGGTTTCGTCACCGGCAGCTTCAGATTCTTCTTGTTTTTTGGGAGCATTCTCCTCCGCGAATCGCTTGATGTTTTTTGGAATATCACTGGTAATAGTCCACCCTTCCTGCCCCAATGAGGAAGAAACATACCAATACTCACCTCCATTGATGTAGTAATTTTTAGACTTAGAATCTTGAACGATGAAGAACGGAGAATTAACAACAGCCTTCAGGTTCGCTTGATCAAAATCCTTCCAAATTGGATCACCATCGACTGAGATCAAAACAGTTGGAGCCTTTCTGTAATAGAGATCGGGCGGTGTGTGATTAAGTCTGGATTCCTCGGCTGTTGGAACCCCTGCTTCATCTAAAGAGGCAATTAACCGGTCCAATGACATGACAATGTCCATGTCCTCAAGAAGCTCCTGAATCTTTTGTGAGGCCCTAGCCACTTTTGTGCTATCCTCCAATCCTGGAAACTTTATCCTCATTACATCAACCTGATCTAAAATGGCCGTTCTATCTTCCATATCAGTTTGCAAAAAAGCTCTGAACCAATAGGCTCCAAAGGCCATTTCTCCATTTGTGGGTTTGAAACTGATGGCGGAACGGCCTTCTAAAATATTTGCCTCAAACGACTCGGGCTGAGGTTGATAAAAAGTAAGAAGCCCCTGTTCTAAGTCGACTTCACGCGGCCAGCTCAGCTCTTCCACTTCTTGAGAAGAAACAATTAATGTCAAAAAGAAGAATAAGCAAGAAATAGAGATTTTCATCGATGTAAAGTTGTATTGACGATCAACCGAAAATAAAGATTATGCCAATTGGTGCTCCAAATGTTTTACCAAAATATCTGCCATATTATCCATGTCCAGAAATGACTGGTCCTTATGGTGATGGGCCAAATCCTTGCCAAGCTGTGTGACATTCTCCTTAGTTGAAATCCCATCATTTCGCATCCGACTGATGAGGCTTGTCGTTCTTCGTTTGTTGGCCATGTATCTCTTTTTCATGGCTTCGTGCTCTTCACGCTTATATTGCTCTGCCACATTGTGAGAAAGAAGTTCTTGAGCTAGCTCAACCAATTCAATATTATCCTTGTAATACTGAGGTAGATAAATCGATTTACGCCCTTCATAACTCTGTTGATCAAAATCAATCGCCCGAAGTCTGTATTGAATATTGTCAAAATCCTGGGTTATTTCAACGACAAAATTATAAGCTCTCATATCTCCCAGAAGTCTGGTGAAACACCTTTCATTAAATTTTACGAATTCTTTGGCAAAACGAAGTCTATTCTCAATCTGAACATCCTTGTTCTTTAAGATGAATTCGTCACAGGGAATCCCAACGATGTGTTCTTCAATTAAAGTATCACCTCCAACGAGAAACGAAACCTTGTCTGGGGAAAATATTTCTTCTAATTCTAAACCATAAATACGCGAAGCATCCGCTCTTTTCACATAATAGTAATCGTGATTATCATTAATCTCGTTTACTACCTTAATTCTGAATGGCTTTGAATTACCAAAAGAACAGTACTGAACACTCTCGATTCTCAAGTGGTCAGTGAGTGCACCACTTCCGACAAGAAGCTGATACCCGCTGATCAAATCTTGCTGAATGATTCCAATCTCCGTAGGGCTGTACAATACAGAATACCACAAGGTTTCTTCACCCTCATCATTTAAAATTGGAATCAAATCACTGTACCGAAGTAAGTCTTCATATGTAAAAGGCAATTCGGCTTGTCTGGAATACCTTTTCAAGTGTTGACGCAAAGGGGCCTTTACGGGGTAAAATGGTTTTTTGTATTCAATTTTATTCAATGTCATGTACTAGTCCTTCTTCGATTTCATGGATTGCTCTTAAGGTTTTTAAAACTGAATCAGGGGTGACTGAAATGGTATTGATACCCTCTTCTACCAAAAAGGCCGCGAAATCAGGAAAATCCGAAGGTCCTTGTCCGCATATACCAACCTTAACATTCTTCTCCCGAGCCGTTTTTATCAATCGACTAATCATAGCCTTTACTGCTCTGTTTCGCTCATCGTATAAATGCGCCACCAAACCGGAGTCACGGTCCAAACCAAGTGTTAGCTGTGTAAGGTCATTTGACCCAATTGAAAATCCATCAATATGGTCAGCAAATTCATCGGCTAAAAGAATATTAGAAGGAAGCTCGGCCATGAGAAAAACCTTAAGTCCATTTTCGCCTCGTTTCAAGCCGTATTCTTCCATCGTCGATAGAACGCGTTGCATCTCCTCAGGTGTTCGACAAAATGGGATCATCACAATAACATTGTCCAAACCCGCTTCTTCCCTCACCTTCTTAATTGCCTGGCACTCGAGGCCAAAAGCTTCTTTGTACTCATCAGAATAATATCTGGAAGCACCCCGCCACCCAATCATAGGATTTTCTTCCTGTGGTTCAAAATGGCTTCCTCCAAGCAAATTCATGTATTCGTTCGACTTAAAATCAGAAAATCGAACAATCACATCATTCGGATAGAATGCGGCAGCTATTCGACCAACTCCATAAGACAGTTTCTTCACGAAAAAATCAGTTTCATTCTCAAATCCACTTGTAATGGTCTCAATCTTTGATGACAAATCTTCGTCTTCAAAAATCAGTTTCATTCTCAAATCCACTTGTAATGGTCTCAATCTTTGATGACAA
>CAZWQX010000196.1:0-5540 GCA_964635965.1 uncultured Cryomorphaceae bacterium | reverse complement strand
AATATTTTAAGTTTTGTCCATCGAATCAATGGTTTGGCTTTCTCTCGAGTGTTCAATCCTTTCCCAGCGGGTGCAACAGGACCGACCTTTTTTGGACCATATGGAAGGAAATTCTCCTTTTTCAGGGGTGCGTCGCAATTAGTTGCTACCACTGATGTTAACCCTGAAACAAATCGTGCTCAGAACTTAAAACAGTTCAATTCAGTGGATCTCCAAGGAAAGTATGGCACTCAGCTGTTTGATCGTCAACTCTATCTCTTTTATCTGGGATCTTTTGGAAGTGTGACAAACACATTTGAGGCCGCCCCTGTATTTAATGAAGATTCATATCTGTGGGTGCAGTACCACGAATTGGATCTTTACTATGAGATCCTGCCCAAATTCATCTTAGCAGCATATTATGGATTTGAAAATGCGCGTGGTGGACAGTTCACCGGATGGAATGAAGAAACTCAGCTTCCGCTGGACCAAATTAATACGGCTTTCGCACTAGGATTTGACTGGCAGGTGGCTGAAAACAGTGGACTTTACTTCCGTCATCGCTGGTTTAGTTTTGAAGACAGAAGCTTCCCTCTGGATGTATTTAAGGGAAGAGAAATAACAGTAGAATTGAAAACATTCTTTTAATGGAAAGGACAAGAAATAATACGTATACCGTCTTAGGGGCAATGTTGGCCTTGATGCTACTATTGCTTTTACCGCAATCTAATTTTGCACAGGATGGTTCTGCCAAACCCACAGAGAAGGAGAAAGAGCCCTACAGAGGCATGAAGTTTAACGGACTTGGTCGTGTGAATCTTCTTCAAACAGGTATAGATGGCGATATTCTAGAAGGAGATACGGCTACACCCCGATCACTTACCGATGGTGAGTTCTTGCTTGATCTTAAAATGAATGCAACACCCAATGACAATACCGAGATTCAGGGTATTCTTCGTCTGAGAAATGAGTTCGGAGGATTTTTTGGAGCAGGCCAGTCTATTGAGGTGCGGGAGTTATGGGCACGAGGAATTATCGCCGATGTTGTAGAGTATAGAGTTGGAGATATGGATATTGAGATGTCTCCATACACCTTCTATAATGCAATGGAAGAAGGGACGGTAAACGAACCTTCAATCTTCCAACCTCAGAAAGAGTTGATCTATTATGAACAATTCTATGGCGATTTTGACTCCAACACAAGAAGGATGCAAGGGGCAAAACTTGACTTCGGATTAAAGTTTACCGATGTGATATACGATGCTGACTTCAGTGGCTTTATCGCGAGGGTTCGAGGAACAGATTTCTTTACCATACCTACTCGATGGGTGTCTGGTGGAAATGTTCGAGTGAGAACCAAAATGTTGGTTGAAGAGACGGGTACACGGGCCACACTTGGATTCAATATTATCCACACATTCGATGACTTGCAGTCTGGTGAAGCCAATACCGGTATTCGAAATACGGTTACGACGTTTTCTTTTGATGTGACTGCTTACGAAAATGACTTCGGTAGAGCACGTCTTTTTGGAGAAACAGGAAGCTCGAAGCTCACTAACAAAAATGATTCAGTTACCTTCTTTACCACCGATGACGTTTTTCTTGACATTCGCGCGGGTTATGACTTCAAAAAGAATAATGTCTCTGTATTCGCTGGATTCTCTGATGTAGGACCTGATTTTTTTAGTATTGGAGCTCAAAGCAAAAGAGTTGATTTCGAAGCGGCGAAGACCTATTATGACCGTGCAGGAGCTGACCAGGCTCAAAGGCAGGTGAATTTGTTCGATATCAGCCGGGATAGAGCGGTCTACACGTACCAGCTATCTGATAAATTGATGGCTTACGATCCCAGATTCAGTAATACCTTTCCATACGGGCCTGCCACGCCGAACCGTCGTGGTGTTAACTACGGAGCTGACTACGAAAATGAATTTATTAGTGCTGAGTTGAATGGAGCATTGATGTCTGAAATAAGAGGTCAGGGTACTGAGGAATTGAAAGACTTCAACTTAATCAGGGTGAGTGGTGATTTGAATGTCCACGAGCTTATAGATTGGGAAAATAACGTTGTAGTTACGGTTGGTTACCAATATGAAAATACGACTAGAGGCGGAGTAGAAGTTGAGCAAGTAGATCTAAGTTCGAATCTTTTCGAAGCTGGACTTGAGCTCGAACTTTTTGACAACTTCGAATTGCTTGCAGGAGCAAAATTACTCCAAGCTGAAGGAAGCGACTACGTTCCTAGAGTTGATGAATTTAATATTGTTAGGGACTTCCCTGGAAGAACCGAGGTTGACGACACGGAAACATTGTTGGCAGGAGGGATTAAATACACCTTTAAAAAAGGAGTTTATCTGACCCTCCAATATCAGCGATTTGACGCAACGGGAAGAGAAGATGTCTTCAGAGATTATACTCTAGACCAAATATTCGTACTATATACCATGAATTTCTAAGGCATGGAAAACGGAAAAAGAAATATGAATCGAGTTTTAAGCAGAGCAATAGGAATTTTGGGTTTGAGCGTCTTGTTTGCAATGACAGGATGTGATCACGTGACTGATCCGCCTGATGGCCCAAATTTGATTGACCGTTTTGGACCCTTTGAAGTGGTTGCAGACCTGGAAAGTGATCGCGATGAAGTGGATTTTTCAGTAGGTCAGGTCGTTACTTTTACCGCACAATTCAACAAGAACATTGATTGGGTAATTACCATTACAGGGCAATCAAGCGGTGCCGTGAAGCGAATAGAAGGATTTGACAGATTCGTCGATGAGGAAAACGCCGTTTGGAACGGATCAACTACCGACCTTCCATTTTTTAGCGCTGAAATGTGTGAGGTGATACTTTCGGTACCCGAAGAAGAATATACGGATACGGTAATGGTTAATGTTCTTGGAGCAAGAATTTACCCGGGAGTGTTGGCTGCGGATTTTGAAGAGAATCCGGGAGCTTGTATTATTTTGGGTGACTTCGAATTTGAATTGACACCTGCTTCAGGAAGACAAGAAGATATTCCAGCAGGACAAGGCAGCTTCTTCTACAGGCTTGAGGGAACGGATAATGAGAGCGGGGGTCCCACGGATAACTTCTTTGTTGGTTTGGCAGAAGTTCTCCCATGCCTAAATGGTGTGACTTACTATGATGTCCCTACGACAATTCCTGAAAATCTCTTCTTGAATTTCATGTTACGTGGACGAAACTCTGCATACACTCGAGCGATCATTGGAGTAGCAATCGATTCAAATGATAGTGGCGATTGGAATGATGGAGTAGATCAAGTCTACGAAATAGTCATCGATCCCCTTTACGAAGGCTGGAGACTTCAATCTGCAAACATGGGTGAGTTAGGAATACCTCAGGAAGATTTATCTAAAATTGTAAATATTCGATTGGTACTCATTTCTCTAAATAACCTTCAACCTTCACCAAGGGAGCAGGTGGGATTTGAGGTTGATTTCTTCACCTTTACCGATGGTGCTCCACTAGAACTTTAAGCCATGAATAGATTGAGAGAGATATTTGTTGGGTTAGGCGCTGTGCTGATTTTATCTGGATGTGTGGAGTTCAAAGAACTTCAGCTATACGATGGTTTGGAACCTGAGCCGCCGAAAGTTAAGCCAGAATCTATCAGTAAGCTTGTTGAGCCTGAGATCTACACGGATAATCCTGCAGATATGTGGGGTATGGAACAGACTGTTTGCAAGGATGCTGAAATATCCTACGACATTGTGCACTCAGGACAACAGGCAGTAAAGATTTCTTGGAATCGATACGCACAAGGATGTAAGTGGGCAGGTTTCGGTATTGGCTGGGATGGCTGGGCTGGTAAAGATCTGAGTGGGATCATGGATTTCTGTGCTATTGAGTTCTATGTTCGAACACAGGAAGGACGGTCATTTGGACTTCCTATTGTACTTACTCTAGAAGACTACAGTGGAGGAATGGGCTTTGCATACACGGGGAACAAATACTTTGAACGTGTGGCAATTGACACTCTATGGCAAAAGGTAGTCGTACCATTGGCTGATTTTGATTTGGAAACTGAAAACCTTGATGTTACCAATATCAAACAACTTCAGCTAGAGCTTCAACAAGCGGGTAGCGTTTATATTGATGATATTCGATTAGTTTTCTATGAGCCCCAAGAAGTTGAGCCTTGGATGAAGGAGGAAGAATTACCTGATCCATTAGGCACACCGATTACAATTTTTGATGACATGTTCATCAATGGTAACGGTTGGGGAATGATGGACTTCATGTGCCAGAAGGTATCGTTAACTCGTGAGGAAACGTATTCCGGAGATAGAGCTATTCATGCGAAATGGGACGCTACGGGAGACTGTGGTTTGATGCCTGTGAGTTTTGGTGCTACCTGGAACAAATGGAAACCGGTCGACTTCGGCGGAAATATGGAGAATTACGCTTTTGAGTTTTACATCTTTAATAAAGGAGAGGCGCGTGACAAGATTCCCATCTTCATTGCAATGGAGGATTATGATCGTGCCATTTCAAGAGTACAGGTGTCGTCTGAATATGCGGACAAGGATCTCTTCGATGCCGGTTGGGTTCGTGTAACTGTGCCAATTTCAGATTTCCCGACCAATTTTGATTTCTCCAGAGTCAAGACGATGGGTTTTGAAATGGAAGGAAGAGGAGAAGTATTGGTAGATATGATCAAGTTAATCCAACGTGAGGTTAATTGACCCGTACCTAAAACCATAAATGATTTGATTCAAGGGAGTAGGATGACTACTCCCTTTTTTAATGTTGAACAACCAATCTTTTGGTACCGCAATTATCCGTTTGGATGAGATAGATTCCTTCCGACCACCCGACAATCTTGATCGGATTAGCGGTAATTACTCCTTCCAATACGGTGCGACCTACGATATCAGTCGCTCGGTAATTGCTATTCTCGCAGCCTGTTAAGGTGAATTCCGTTTTCGCTGGATTTGGGATAATTGCGATATCCTCATAACCAAGGTTGTTCGTGGACCCGATGAAGTCTTGGCAATTCTCTTCATAAAGCAAAGCTCCATTCAGTTGACTAAGAGAAGCAGCCGATCCTGCTTCAGAATCTATGGCACTGTCAGCACCTGATTCGAAACCGAAAAAAGGTGATGAAACCGAGGTTGAAACCGATGATAAACATAATCCAAACTGCAAGGGACCTTTCCAGAAGAATGCATTGACATTATCGTCGCTGATCGCTAATCCACCTGCGTGAATATAGGTGTCTGGTAGACCTTCTTGAACCGTGATTCCGAATAAATTTCCTTCGTTAAGATCGTCACCCAGAACATAAGAATCAAAAAACTCCAAGTCAGCGACATGAACCACAAATGGCATATCAAAGTCTTCCATTCCAATGTCAGTTCCATTCGAAACTCCCGAAATTAATAGATCGGTTCCTCCTTTTCCGCTCGGAAATGCATCAATACCAAATGCCGTATCAAAGCCTTCTGTTCCGATTGTGGCGTCCCAAAGCAATTCTCCTGATGACGAGATTTGTGCAGCATAAATATCCCTGCTTCCCGCCCCCGCAGCATCTGTCCATC
>CAZWQX010000195.1:3888-5574 GCA_964635965.1 uncultured Cryomorphaceae bacterium | reverse complement strand
TTCAGGATGGTTCATTACGAAGATGGGTTTGTCCACAAGGCACAACACTAAATTAAAATATTCAATGCCTATTTCCTTTCCAGGTTCCTCCGTACCGATAATTTGGACTTTTTGAATGCTGTTGGCAGCATTCCTTACAGACGAAAACTCAAATTTTACTTTGGTCATGTTGTATTCTAAAGGCAACTTTGGTTTCTTTCTCGCAGGTAAAACAAGTCTTTGTTTTCACACTTTTACAAACCTTAGGGTCGCTAAATGGTTTTAGTTGAATGAAAAAAGTTACGGCGAAGACCGTTATTGTTTTAATCTGTTTTGGACTCTTTTTGGTTCTCACTAATCCTACAGATGGAGATTATCTTCAAAAAGTTTCTGAGGATTACGGTTCGGTACACGCGGGATATGACTTTTCAGTCAAGGATCTCCGGGTAGTTGGAGAGGGCACCAGGAAATCTTATTGGTTTTTTAGCACGTACTCGTACAGATTCGGGAATCTCGGTGTTACCTACTTTGGAATGGCGAAAATGGTGGTTTATACGGGGAGCTTCAATGAGCCCGTCAAAGAGAAAAAAGAAGAAGATATTGCAATGAAAGTTCTGTCATATGAAGGTTTCTAGAGGATTAGTAAAGGTTGCATCGGGTATTTTTCCAAATTATTTCGTCAACAAGGCATATGAAACTTTGGTAAATCCGCAGGTCAAAAAACTTCGTCCTCATGAATTGGAGGTTCTTGATTTGGCAGAAAAAAGAGACATCGCATTTCATTCTTTTCGAATTCGGACATATTCATGGAATCCGGGGCATGAAAAGGTATTGCTCATTCACGGATGGGAAGGTCAGGCAGGTAATTTTGCCGATTTAATTGAACTATTGGTTCGGGCGGGATATACGGTGGAGGCATTCGATGCTCCTTCTCACGGTTTTAGTAGTCAAGGTGAAACAAGTTTAATCGAATTCAAAGATCTAGCCGGTTTTATGATTCGCAAAAGTGGAGCTAAAAAGTTGGTAAGCCACTCCTTTGGAGGGGTCGCAACAACGGGAGCGCTTTTTGATAACTTGGATATCACAATTGATGCTTATGCCCTGCTTACAACTCCCGATAAGTTTGCCGAAAGACTTGATCAAGTTGCTGATCAAACGGGCATTTCGAATGGAGTAAAGAAACGGCTGAAATCAACCATAGAGCGCGAATTAGGTATGAAGGCGGAATCTCTGAACGTCAGCGATTGGGTAAGAGAAATTGGCGTAAGAAGAGCTGCCATCTGGCATGGTAAAACAGACACAGTTATACCGATTGCGCAATCACGAAATGTCGCTTTGAATTGGAGCGAGGCAGAAATGAATGAAATACCCGAAGTGGGTCATTTTCGTATTCTTAGATCACCTGAAATTTTGGAGCAAGTCATTACCTTTCTCGGAAAATCATAATTATCGAATCATGAAAAATCGATTTCTCGTTTTCTGTTTTGTCGTTGCAATGGCTAAAGGATTATTCGCACAGAAATCTTGCATGAATTTCTCAGAGGCGAATCATACGGGAATTAGCATGACCGAACTTGACAGCTTGTATCCCAATGCGGTGAATGTAAATCCAGATACGTACGCCGTATTTCGTGGTAAAGAAGAAGAGTTCGGACAGGCTTATCGAGAATTCATAATTGCTTTGGCGAAATACTTGAACGCAAACGA
>CAZWQX010000195.1:3642-3878 GCA_964635965.1 uncultured Cryomorphaceae bacterium | reverse complement strand
CTTTATCTGGGGAGAGCCGAAAAGGTGTTTTAATAAGATCTACTTCAATGAAAATGGTGAGGTAGATTATTTCCTTTTCAATTTTAAACCGGGAACCTTGAGTGAAGAAAAACAGGAACGCTTTGCGGAACTTTTAGAATCATTCAAGAAAGAGTACAAAATTCAAATCAAGACTGAACGTCCATTTTCCCAATGTAGTCCGATTGTATATCAGGATTTTTGAGCGGAACTAAAGT
>CAZWQX010000195.1:0-3616 GCA_964635965.1 uncultured Cryomorphaceae bacterium | reverse complement strand
GAACTTGTGATCGGAGATGCAGAGGCATTTTTTCGATTGAATCAAGACCCTTTAGTAATGCGTTTTACGGGAGATGAGCCTTTCGGATCAATCGATGACTCTCAGGAATTTTTAATAAACTATTCTGATTACCGTGACAACGGCATGGGGAGATGGGCGGTAATCGACGCAATTGACGACGTATTTCTGGGCTGGTGTGGAATCAAATATTCTCCAAATCTTGATGAGTACGACATCGGTTTTCGATTTTTTCGGAAATACTGGGGGAACGGGCTTGCTACGGAAACTGCTAAGGCTTGCCTGAAATTTGGTTTTAGCGATTTAGATATTTCCTCGATACTAGGCAGAGCAAGATTTGAAAATACCGCTTCTATAAGAGTTTTGGAGAAAATCGGAATGAAATATAGCCACTCCTTTGAATCAAAGGGTAAGTGGGTCGTCTATACCCTAAAACGAGAGGAGTTGCCTTTTACCAAGTTGTGAGGCCATATTTTGTATACTCTAAAGGAGCTTCACGGCTTCCAATTGATGGCGGAAAACTAAAGGTTTCGTATTCGGAGTAATCCGTAATGCCGCTCACCGGATTTACTCCCGTTGCGCACCTTACCCTCCATTGAAATTCTCCTCCGTTGCTCAATGCACTTTCATTCACAAAGATGTTGTCGGGCAAAGAATTTACAATAGTGGCACTTGTACCATCATTTCCTCCTAAGGGTCCACCACGTACTTCACAACCAACGGCTCCTTCGGGGACATCCCAGCTTAAAAGAACGCCATTTGAAAAAACTTGGGTAAGAGGATTGAATTCATGAGGAGGAGGTCCTTCTTGATATACTCTTACATAGTCAATGACCATTTCACTCGAAGTAAATGCAGGCGTAATATCAGGATTGATCGCTACGTTGAGCAAGAGGTACTGATCTGAGTCAAATGGCCAAGTATCAGAATCTTGGACGTCGGGTTCATAGGTGTAATATAAAGAGCCATCAACATAGAACTTGATGTTTTCAGGACTCCATTCCATTTCATAAACCCGATAAGTGTTAAATACATCACTCAAAACCAGTCCTCCCACGTTTTCTGTGTTTCCAAAAGAGGAAGGGGTATGAATTGCGGCAGAAACGTAATTCGGATTTACTCCCCAGTGTTCCATGATATCAATTTCTCCACAGGCAGGCCATATTACTTCTCCGAATTCATCTGTCCAATAACCACCTGTTTCGATGATATTCTTTCCGAGCATCCAAATTGCAGGCCAAGTTCCGGCTCCCGAAGGGAGTTTGGCTCTTACTTCTACTCTTCCGTACGTAAATGCAAACTTGGAGTTCAAGCGAGCAGATGTGTATTGCTTGGTTTGTCCCTGATCGGTAAATATTTCATTGATGGCTTTAATGTGCAAATTGCCATTTTCCAAGTATGAATTTTCCGTTCGATCCGTGTAGTGCTGGAGCTCTCCATTAAACCAAGAAACTCCATTGGGAAGTATAGTCTGGTGAAACCATTTGGATTCATCAATGGCGCCGCTGCCGTCGAATTCATCAGACCAAACGAGTGATTGATAAATGGATTCTTCTGACTGACAGAAAACACTCGGCGAAAGGAAAACAAAAGCGAAGAGGAAGATAATTCTGAACATCACAAATTCTTACAGTCCCGAAATATAGACAATTGCATCATCAAATTCCACTATTCCTTAGTGTCTGAATTCCACCGAAATTCAATTCGAAATGTGTTTTTATTTCGGGAATATGTGTTCAAAATCCCGATTCTAAAACCCGTATTTTGTACAGTAATTATCATTCATCATGACAGATCAAATAGTGCGAATTGATTCAATTATGGCTGCTCATGAAGGGCTGGGACTCAATCCACCAAAGCATCCATTGATATCCTTGGTGGATATCACAAAAATCGTTGCTCCCGATATGCCTGTAGGTACTCGATATGCCTTCGGTTTTTATACCATCTGGCTAAAAGATTCCAAATGCTCCATACGCTACGGTCGAAACCATTATGACTTCAACGATGGTGTATTAATTTTCACCGCCCCCGATCAGGTAATGAGCGCCGAAGAAAGCAATGATGGGGCAAATGATAGTGGATGGTTGCTGATGTTTCATCCCGATTTGATCAGGCGCTCACAACTAGGGAAAGATATTGGAGGTTATACCTATTTCTCTTACGATAATTACGAGGCACTTCACCTTTCAGAAGAGGAGCGGAAAACCTTAACGGATTGCGTTCAAAAAATTGAAGGCGAATACAATCAACGAATTGACGCACATAGTCAGAAGGTGATAGTATCGGCCTTGGATCTCACCCTAAGTTATTGTTCACGCTTTTACGAAAGGCAATTTCATACACGTGAAAACACGAATAAGGATGTTTTAGCCCAAGTTGACAGTCTTCTCGTTGATTATTTCAAATCCGGACAAGTGGAGGAATATGGAACTCCTTCACTTGGTTTTATAGCAGATAAAGTGAACCTCTCTGCGGGATATCTCAGTGATCTGCTTAAAAAAGAGTCTGGCAGAAGCGGAAAAGAGTACATCAATCACTTTTTGGTTGAGAAAGCTAAAACACTACTGCTGGGTTCGAACAAAACCATCAATGAAATTGCTTACGACCTGGGATTCAATTATCCGCATTATTTCAGTAGGCTGTTTAAATCAAAAACGGGATTGAGTCCTTTGGAATACCGAGCGAGAAAATAGGATGTGACTTTCTCCGAAACACCAGCATTTTCAACTAAAAATCAGTGAATTAAGGAATCATGACAATAGATAAATCTAAACCTGTTTTAGTGACGGGAGCAACGGGCTTTGTAGCGGGCTGGGTAGTGAAGAGATTATTGGAAGAAGGAATAACCGTTCACGCCGCAGTTCGAAACCCTGATAAAATTGAAAAAAGGGCACACTTGGATAAGTTAGCGGCAGAGTTACCTGGCGATATCAAATACTTCAAATCTGATTTACTTATTGAAGGCTCCTACAAAGAAGCAATGGAAGGGTGTGAATTGGTTATTCACACTGCTTCTCCATTCATCACCGATGTAAAAGATCCTCAGAAGGAGCTCATTGATCCGGCTGTAAAAGGAACACGAAATGTACTTGAGCTAGCAAATGAAATTGACACGGTGAAGCGGGTGGTACTGACGAGCAGTTGTGCTGCCATCTATACCGATTGCACCGATCTCGAAAACGTGCCGAACAAAATCTTGACTGAAGATATCTGGAATACGACTTCCTCCCTTACAAATCAACCCTATTCCTTTTCGAAGACCTTGGCCGAGAAAGAGGCTTGGAGAATTGTTGAAGGTCAAGATCGCTGGGATTTGGTGGTGGTTAATCCGAGTATGGTTATTGGTCCGGCGCTTAATCCAAGCACAAACACCTCTGAGAGCTTTAGCTTGATGAAACAGCTAGGTGATGGGACCATGAAAGCAGGAGTTCCCAATGCAGGCATAGGGGTGGTTGATGTTCGCGATTTGGCTGAAGCTCATTTTCAAGCAGGATTTAGGCCGGAAGCAAAGGGGCGTCACATCATCAACGGACACAATTCGGGGTTTTTGGAACTGGCAACCGAGTTGGCTAAAGACTTTGGGGACAAATATCCG
>CAZWQX010000194.1:0-5624 GCA_964635965.1 uncultured Cryomorphaceae bacterium | reverse complement strand
CACTAACACTACCTACCATGCCACTATACCATCAACTAGGAAAAATACCCCATAAGAGACACACCGTATTCAGGAAACCAGATGGGGGATTGTACTACGAACAGCTTTTCGGGACGATTGGGTTCGATGGAATGTCGTCTCTTCTTTACCATATTCACAGACCTACAATGGTGAAGGATCTGGGAAACACTGTTGATGTATCACCAAAAATTGAGGTAGAAAAGAACCTCAAATCATATCGTCTCAGAGGGTTTCAGGTCCCCGCCGAAGATGATTTCCTCGAAAGCCGCAAACCGGTTTTGGTAAATAATGATTGTTACATCGAACTGGCTGCTCCGCGTAAGTCAATGACGGATTATTTCTACAAGAACGCCGATGCTGATGAGGTAATTTTCGTGCACAAAGGAAGCGGCACACTTAAGACTTTTCTCGGAGACCTCACCTTCTCTTATGGTGATTACTTAGTGATTCCTCGAGGCATGATTTATCAGATGCAATTTGATACGGAAGAGAACAGGCTATTCATCGTTCAGTCTTTTCACCCAATATACACCCCAAAACGCTATAGAAATTACTTTGGGCAACTCTTAGAGCATTCACCTTTTTGCGAGAGAGACATACGCCGACCGCAAAACCTGAACCCGGTTGACGAAAAGGGAAGCTTCTTGATTAAGATTAGAAAAGAGGATAATCTTTACCATTTCAGTTATGCATCACATCCATTTGATGTGGTCGGTTGGGACGGATATAATTATCCTTATGCCTTTTCCATTCACGATTTTGAACCCATTACCGGGAGGGTTCATCAACCACCTCCGGTTCACCAAACTTTTGAAACAGGAGCCTTCGTAATTTGCTCTTTCTGCCCGAGGCTTTATGATTACCACCCTGAAGCAATTCCTGCTCCTTACAATCATTCGAACATCGACTCGGATGAAGTTCTTTATTATGTTGATGGTGACTTCATGAGTCGAAACGATATTGATGCGGGGCACATCAGTCTGCATCCGGCAGGAATTCCACATGGTCCTCATCCAGGCGCTTACGAAAGAAGTATTGGCCAAAAAGAAACGGAAGAACTCGCGGTGATGGTAGATACTTTCAAGCCGCTCAAGCTAACCGAGTATGCGATGAAAATTGCTGATGATACGTATTGGGAATCGTGGTTGGATTAATTCAATTTTGATTGTAAACACCCATCATTTCCGGGGGAATCAGAAAAATTGAAAAACCCTGTTTTCGTATCTTTGAACTAAATCAACTCCTATGAACTCTGCAGAACCAACCTTAAAAAAAATAGTACCCGAAGCGGAGGATTTTCTCCCGATAAATGGTACCGACTACGTAGAACTTTACGTGGGAAACGCAAAGCAATCTGCTCACTTTTATAAAACTGCATTCGGATTTCAATCGGTGGCTTACAGCGGATTGGAAACCGGCCGAAAAGACCAAGTGAGTTACGTACTGCAGCAAGACAAGATCAGACTTGTTTTGACGACTCCTCTAACTTCTGAAAATCCTATTAACGAACATCTTAAAAAGCACGGAGATGGTGTTAAGGTAGTTGCTCTTTGGGTGGATGATGCAACTAAGTCTTGGGAAGAGACTACAAAACGTGGTGCCAAATCGTTTATGGAACCCAACAGAATTGAGGACGAGAACGGATGGGTTGTTCAGTCCGGCATCCACACATACGGTGAAACCGTTCACATTTTTATTGAAAGAAAGAATTACAACGGCCCGTTTCTCCCTGGTTTTCAGAAGTGGGAGAGCTCCTATAATCCTGAGCCAATAGGCCTGAAGTACATCGACCACATGGTTGGAAATGTGGGCTGGGGTGAAATGAACACTTGGGTGGAATTTTACGCCAAAGTTATGGGATTTGCCCAGCTCATTTCATTCGATGATAAAGACATCAGCACCGAATACACCGCTTTGATGAGTAAGGTGATGAGCAACGGTAATGGTCGAATAAAATTTCCGATTAATGAGCCGGCCGAAGGAAAGAAGAAATCGCAAATTGAGGAATATATCGATTTCTATGATGGCGCCGGAGTCCAACATATAGCAGTTGCCACAGACAACATTATCGAAACGGTTACCGCTCTAACGGAAAGAGGGGTAGAATTCCTTTATGTTCCTTCTACTTATTACGATACCGTGCTTGATAGAGTAGGTGAGATTGATGAAGATCTAGAGCCACTCAAGAAGCTCGGAATTCTTATCGATAGGGACGATGAGGGATATCTTCTTCAGATTTTTACCAAACCGGTGGTTGACCGACCCACCATGTTCTTCGAGATCATTCAGCGAAAAGGAGCACAGAGTTTTGGAAAGGGTAACTTTCAAGCCTTGTTTGAAGCAATAGAGCGTGAGCAAGAATTACGCGGTACGTTATAGCTTTCTTTTTCTGATTTTTTTGGCAGTCGGCCAATCTTCTGATGCTCAACAGTTATCAGGAGGGCTTAGACTTGGTCCGGGTGGAGGAATATCAATCCTTTGGGAAGATGGTTCTTCACATAGACTAGAAGGGATTATTACTCCGCGATGGGATGGAATTATCGTAACGGGCCTTTATGCTTGGGAAAAACCAATGTCGAAGGAAGAATGGTCTTGGTTTTACGGTGGAGGAATTCATTTGGGCTACCACCACCGAGATAATTTTTTTGGTGAAGGTTCATCCGACAATGGTCAATACATTAATCAGGGATTCGATTTAATAATCGGAGTTAATTACCGATTCAGAAATGCACCTTGGTGTGTTTCGGCAGACTTCAAACCCGCATTCGAGCTTGCAGCCGAGAGAAATGTGATCCTTGAGACCTTCGGTATTACCTTTCGGTACTTTATTCCTCGGAAATCGAAACTTTGAGTGAAAGTTCTTCTAACTGCTTATCGTCAAGTGAAGCGGGGGCATCGATCATGACATCTCTACCTGAATTATTTTTTGGAAAAGCAATATAGTCTCGAATCGATTCGGAACCACCGAACAGTGAGCACAGCCTATCAAAACCAAAGGCTATTCCGCCATGTGGGGGAGCACCATATTCAAAGGCGTTCATTAAAAACCCAAACTGCGCTTGAGCCTCTTCTTGGGTAAATCCTAGTAAGTCGAAAACTCTTGATTGCAGATCGCGATCGTGGATTCGGATGGATCCTCCACCGATTTCAACTCCATTAATCACCAGGTCATATGCATTGGCCCTTACCGACCCGGTATCTGATTCGAGTTTTGCGTAATCCTCTGGTTTTGGAGAGGTGAACGGGTGGTGCATTGCGAAGAACCTGCCTTCATCTTCATCCCATTCCATCAAAGGGAAGTCAACTACCCAAAGTGGTGCAAATACACTTGGGTCTCTTAAGTCGAGTTCATTTCCCATGTGAAGACGCAATTCTCCAATTTGCTTCGTGGTTGAAGTGCGATCACCACTTAAAACCAATAGCAGATCGCCTGGCTTGGCATCCGTTTCATCACACCAGCTTTTCAAATCTTCCATTTCGAAGAACTTGTCAACGGACGATTTAAGCAAGTCTTCATTCTGGTATTTCACATAAACCAGACCTTTTGCTCCAATTTGTGGACGTTTTACCCACTCGGTTAAAGCGTCAATTTTTTTACGGCTCATTTCCGCTTGACCATCAACTTTTATGGCCAATACCGTTTCAGCCGAATCGAAGACTTTAAATCCTTTACCCTGTGCCAGATGACTTATATTGTTGATTTCCATTCCAAAACGGATGTCGGGTTTGTCCGATCCGTATTTTTCCATCGCTACCGCATAGTCCATGCGAGGAAAGGAGTCCAGCTCAACTTCGAGAATCTCTTTAAAAAGGTGTTTGGTTAATCCTTCGAAGGTATTTAGGATATCTTCTTGCTCGACGAATGCCATTTCACAGTCAATTTGTGTGAATTCGGGCTGTCTGTCCGCACGCAAATCCTCGTCCCGAAAACATCGTACAATCTGAAAATAGCGATCGTATCCGCTTACCATCAAAAGTTGCTTGAAAGTCTGAGGAGATTGAGGCAAGGCGTAAAACTCACCTGGGTTCATTCTGCTGGGAACGACAAAATCACGGGCTCCTTCGGGAGTGGATTTTATCAGGTAAGGCGTTTCTATTTCTAAAAACGACATGCTATCCAAATACGCTCGTGTTTTGAGGGCGAGTTTATGACGAAGCATAAGTTTTGATTGGACAGGGTTTCTTCTAAGATCCAAGTAACGGTACTTCATTCTTAACTCTTCACCTCCATCAGTTTCATTTTCGATAGTGAAAGGTGGAGTTTTGCTGGCATTCAGAACCTCTAAATTCGTGGCTTCGATCTCTATTTCTCCTGTTGGTAAGTTTGGGTTTTTGCTACTTCTTTCACGAACATTTCCCTGCACCTTTACCACGAATTCGCGACCGAGTTTGCGCGCTTTTTCGCACAATGCAGAATCACTTTCCATATTGAAGACTACTTGGGTAATTCCATATCTGTCACGAATGTCGACGAAGGTCATTCCACCTAAGTCACGTGAGCGCTGAACCCAACCTGAGATTGTTGTGGATTCACCAACATTTTCCAACCGAAGTTCTCCGCAAGTATGTTGTCTATGCATGCCTCAAATTTTTGCGGCACAAAGGTATTATTTTGACATCATGAATCATCGCTATTGTCGGCTGGGATTGACCGAATTATATTTACCCCATGTTATCTGAAGCGAAGAGTGACGAGTATTTTATGAAGCAGGCGCTTCGAGAGGCTTCCTATGCCTTTGACGAGGATGAGGTGCCGGTTGGGGCAGTGGTGGTTGCAAATAACAGGATTATAGCCCGGGCTCACAATCTCACAGAACGTCTTAACGATGTAACTGCACATGCGGAAATGCAGGTAATCACTGCCGCCGAAGATTTTCTTGGTGGCAAGTATTTGAATCAATGCACGCTCTATGTTTCTCTGGAGCCCTGCGTTATGTGTGCCGGAGCAATTGCTTGGTCTCAACTAAAGCGACTGGTCTTTGGAGCATATGATTCTAAAAAGGGATTTACCACATACGGAAGTTCAATTTTGCATCCAAAGACGGAGGTAACAGGAGGTATTTTGGGCGATGAAAGCGCCGACTTGTTAAAGGCGTTCTTCGCCGCTAAGAGGAAGTGATAGATTCCCCTTATCAGAACATCAAAATTTATCCGTCTGATTGAAGCGAACACTTTGTAATTTTGTTCTAACAAAAATTTGAGACTATGTATCCACCGGAATTAGTAGCTCCTATGAAGGAAGATTTGACTTCAGCAGGATTTACCGAATTACATACAGCCGAGGAAGTTGACGGCGTCATGAACGAAAATGAAGGAACTACCCTAGTAGTAGTCAATTCAGTTTGTGGTTGTGCAGCAGGTGCAGCAAGACCAGGAGTTAAATTATCATTGAATGGAGATAAAAAGCCAAGCAAACTGACTACTGTTTTTGCAGGAGTTGATCGCGAGGCTACAGATCGAGCAAGACAGTACTTTTTACCTTATCCTCCGTCATCGCCGTCAATCGCTCTTTTCAAGGAAGGCAAGTTGGTTCATTTTATCGAAAGGCACCACATCGAAGGAAGGCCTGCCGAAATGATCGCAGAGAATTTAAAAATGGCGTA
>CAZWQX010000193.1:0-5699 GCA_964635965.1 uncultured Cryomorphaceae bacterium | reverse complement strand
CCTCAACGCCTTCGCCCTTCACTGCGCTGCTAAAAACATACCACTAGAATTAAACCCGGAGTATGTAACCCCCATTCATGAAAAGTAAATGAGATATGGAACGAAAACCAGATAGCGACCTATACCCTCCTTACTCAGCCGATTACTATCGAGATATGGAGGCATGGAAAAACCAGACCGGATGCGATCCTGAAAATTGTGATTGTCAGTATTTGGCTAAAGGAACTTGCAAGCATGAGAAAGGGGCGATCATGGATTATTGTAAGAAATATCCCACTGTAAAATTTTAACACATGGAAGACAACTTAGAGAAACAAAGGTTTATTGCCCAGTATTGGGGGCAGCCCATTATGCTTAGAATGGAAATGGTTTACAGTGGCTATCCACCCGAGCCAGATCACGAAGAAGAAGTCATAGATATTGTGGACGGAAATACTATAGAGTATTACCTGAAAGGACATGCAATACCATTTTTCAAATCCCTCAAAGACATCACAGATGAGGATGCTTTACATATTGCTAAAATGTCTTTTGTCGACACCGAGGAAGGAAGAAAGCTTTGGACGCCCGAAAATGGTAGAGATGATGTTCTGACTTGGTTAAAATTTAGTGAAGAAAGGCCTTATCAATTCTATTACAATTCGGCGAAAATCGACTACCTCCGTTCCCGCTCTTATTTACTTCCCTTCAACGGCCTACCCCCCGAGGACCTCTTAAAAAGAGGTTGGGCTAAAATTAGGGAGGTGTGAGATGAGTACGAGAGACTTTGTTTTGAAAATCAATTCCATGACACAGTTAGAACTTCATAAAGAGTTTCCTGACGATTTCATACGGCTATCCAGTAATGACGACCCTAGCACGACTGTGAATAAAATGCTAGCGAACGATGCGATAAAATGGAGACTGGTAAAAGAGTTTGCACAGAAAGAATCAACTAACTAAACACATCAAGGAATGAAACGAACCGTAGCAGAAATTTACAAAAAGTCAGTAGAAGAGAACTGGTCAAGAGAAGATCTTAAATCCGAACTGATCAAAGAGGGTCACATAGTGAAAAAAGATGATCCTACTTGGAAGACCTACCAGCCATTTTTCGAATTTATGAGGCAAGAGCATGGATTGATTTTAACCGTAGATCAAATGCAGGAAATAAAAATTGAGGCTGAGAAGATTGATTCAAAATAAATCAATTAAACACATCAAGGAATGAAAGAAGAGTACAAAAAATTTAGAAGAAAGCAAATAGCTGAATTACGAAATGTTACATCACACGACATTCAACGCTTTAAAGAACTAGCTGGAAATCTTCCTGCTGACTGTGAAGAACAGGGTTTTTATGTAAGCATTTCGGACGTAGATAGGCAAAGCGGTTCTCCTAAAAAAGGAGACATGATTGCACGTAATCCAAAAAATCATCAAGATCAATGGTTGATAGCAAAGGACTATTTCGAAGAGAACTTTGAATCAATTAACCAATGACTGAACAATTAAAGCACTAGATGTTATGAGTAATGTTTTCGTAAGCCCGCTAACTCAATTTGTATGCACTCGATGCAACGTAGATGTGAAGAATGCTATGCCTCAATTTGGCAGCGTTGCTCGTGTGATCTGCCAAGTCTGTAAACAAACCGATAAAATCACAAGAAAATGACTGAACTACATCACTACATAGGTACGGGGTTGGAGATTCAGCTTGAAGATAACGAAGGTGTGTTGCGTACCGCTACACTGGATGGAATATATGATCATGGAACTAGTGTTGCCTATCAATACAATGCGCACCATTCAGGAAACAGGCAATTTTCTGATGAAATAAAACCCATCATGTACCCCCTCGAAGCCCTAGCCGAACCTATTAGGGTGGAAAGTTATAATGAGGGGAAGGAGTTTGTGCCAGCAAAACAGAACATTTTAGAAAGTTATGATTTCTCAGGAATTTCAATTTATGTAGGTTATGATTATGGCGCAGTAGAATTATCCTTCGATGATATTAACCAATGGCCTTTCGATTTGATAAAGCAACTCATCTCCTGGCACTTCTGGATAGGTGACCAATCCCTATTTAAAACAGGAGCAATAATTGATAAGAGGACGATAAAACCAACAACAAAATGAACGAATGGATAAGTGTAAAGGATAGGTTGCCTGAAGAGGATAAACCCTACATAATTAGCTATCGATCTAATGATGAACAAAAGGTGGTGGGAGCTTTTTGGGATTCGTTTGAAGGTTACAATCAATTTACCACTGACGAAGGATTGATTTATGAAGATGTCACCCACTGGATGCCTTTACCAAATCCCCCAAAACAATAGAACATGGAATTACAACAATTAATTGATCAGAAAATCAAACAAGCCAGGCAAGAGCGCCTTTTACAAAATGACCAATTAACACTTGGTCAAATCATTCAAAAGATTGAAGGTCTTGCAGACAAAACAGCAACTATTCAATATGATTTTGAATATTACTTTCCAAAGTCAATTGATAGTTGGCGTGGCTCTTATGATGAGCTGGCTTTAGATATTCATAGCGGTGGTGGAAATGAGTTAACTGCTTTACAGTTCATAGACATCCTTAAAGAAGCAATTGACAATACCTATACAGGATACAAAGGAGGAGAATTTACAATGTCGGAAGAAACGCCTGTCTGGGTTGCGAATTATGGAAACTCAGGCAACACTGCTGTTGTCGACGTAATAGACGATGGTTGGAGAGCAATTATAGTAACAGGATTTAGAGAGTATTAGAACATGAAGCCAGAGATTAAACCGCAGGAGATTAGGTTAGGTAATTACCTCCAATGGAAAGAATCTGATAATTACGTTACGGTGACTGGAATATCAGAAGATGCTGAAGGATGGATATTAGATTATGCAGACCATGAGACAAGTTTAGAAAACGGACTTTGGTTAGATCATTTTACTTGCATTCCCCTCACCACCGAATGGCTGGAGAAGTTTGGGTTTGAGAAGTATGAGTCAGACGAAAAACACTTTGTGATCAGACATCATAAGATAAAAATTGGAGACTATGATATTGATGTTAAAATAGAAATGTGGAAGGGAGATGGAAAATGGGACGATTCGTATTCTGTGTATTACGGTTTTGATCATATTACCACATCAAAATACATTCATCATCTTCAAAACCTCATTCAATCGCTCACTGGACAAGAGCTTGAAATGAAAGGAGAGTAGTTACATTTATACATGGAAATACATTTTGATACTCATGGAAACGAAAAACAAAAAGAATGCGTCCGATCTTGGGTTGATAATTCAGTAGATGACATTGTTTATGGAGGTTCGAAAGGATCTGCCAAGTCATATACCGGATGTTCTTTGATATTTGGTGATGCTTTTATTTATCCTGAGACTCATTATTTCATTGCCCGTACTACTCTAACCGATCTTAGAAAATATACCATTCCTTCAATTCATGAAGTCTTCGAGCATTGGGAAATCAATCAAAAGTACTTCAAGTACAATGGTCAAGACAATTACTTTGATCTTTACAACAAAAGCCGAGTCTATCTTCTTGATGCGAAATACCTTCCTTCTGATCCTAAGTATATGCGGTTTGGGTCCATGCAGATGACTCGAGGTTGGATTGAAGAAGCGGGTGAGTTTGAGAAAGCCGCAAAACAAAATCTTGCTATATCTTGCGGTCGCTGGAAAAATGATTTGTATGGCATCAATGGAAAGGTGCTGCAAACGTGCAACCCGTCGAAGAATTACCTTTATCATGAATACTACCTCCCAAACAAGAAAGGCACGCTTCCCAAGAACAAACGATTTATCCAAGCATTACCAGAGGACAACAATAGGCGGCAAGAAGGGTACATTGAGAATCTTGAAAACAACCTGAACGCTGAAGAGCTCGATCGGCTCCGGTATGGAAATTGGGAATACTCAGCCGATGATTCTAACCTTTGTTCATACGAAAAGATTCTTGACATCTTCACCAATGATCATGTTCAGCGTGGCCGTCGATTCATTAGTGCTGACTTGGCTATGAAAGGAAGGGATCGATTTGTCGCCGGACATTGGGAAGGATTGGTAGGTCATATTGATATCGACATGGAGCGATCAACAGCCAGGGAGATTGAGCAATCGTTGAAGGCCTTAAAGAATAAAGAAGCAGTTCCCAACTCCCAGATTATTGCCGATTCTGATGGACTTGGAAGTTACCTAGAATCATACATTGAAAACATCGTTCCTTTTCATGGCGGAGCAAGGCCTATTCATGTGCCGACTGATAACGAAAACGACCCGAACCGATACATTGAATATGACAATCTGAAGTCTCAATGCGCATGGCACCTTGCTAAAATGATCAATGAGGCCAAAATCAAGATTGTTTGTTCTGATGAATTGAGGGATGTGATCGCCAATGAGATTGACACTTGCTTGAAGAGTGATAATGCTACCGACACCAGAAAGAGAGCTCTGATCAAGAAGGACAAAATGAAAAAGCTTCTTGGACATTCCCCGGATTATCTGGATTTTATGTTAATGCGAATGTGGTTTGAATTAAAAGTAGAGCAAGAATCTATTCTATAATACACACATATTCGATTATATGTGTATTGAAAATAGGTAAACGTTAGATTTATTTATTTTTGTTTAAAACAGAATCCATGATCCTTGATGAAGTTCAAATAAAAGCACTGGCAATATCCAAGACTGACAAATGGATTGAGAAAGCTCGAAAAGATTCCCACAAATTGAAGATGCACTTCTTCGGTGAGAATAAAGATCAGTACTTGACTAAGATCGAAGGGCTGGAAAATGCGACTCAACTAAAGCTTCGAAAAGATCATTCCCCTTCCAATCAACACGTGGTTGAGAACCTTCTCAGGCCTTTCGATAATGTATGGAGTGCTAAAGGAGGGTTGATTAAGGTGAAAATGAAAACACCTGAACTCCAAACCAGATACGACGAGCAAATCAAGAACGTCAAAAATGGAATGGATACTCACCAGTATTTGAAAGACATTTGGTCGAACTCCTTGTTCACTGATCCTTCTGGGTTGCTCTTCATGGAATTATCGACCGATGGTGAGCAAGCCTATCTTACTCAGAAATCAATTCATGACATTAAAAACATGAAGATTTCAGGGATTGTCCCTGAGTACGTAGTTTTTGAAGTTGATGAGGTGATCACCGAAGATGTGGAAATTAGCACACCAGAACTCGACGAAAAGCGCAAGGCTAAAGCTGAGAAAATGCGCAAGATGTGGATTATTGATGATGCATTTTATTATCGGGTTCAAGTGAGAGGAGATGAAGTAACCATCATTGAAAGCAGGACGGTTGCCAACTCATTCGGCAAGGTCCCAGGTATTGTCAATAGCTCAGTTGTGGATACTTCCCGAGAAGTTAAAACGCCTGTTTCTCCAATCTGGAAACAAGTTGAGCTTTTGGATAATTACTTAGTGAACAACTCGGTCAAAGAAATTCATCAATTCCTTCATGGATATCCGATTTTTTGGATGTATGCCAGAAGGTGCGAAACGTGTAATGGCAAAAAAGAAATTTGGGTTCCGCCTACTGGTGATCAAACCGAGGGCAAATGGCAAACTTGTACGACTTGCAATGGTACAGGAAGGAGTAAAAAGAAAGATGTTTCTGATGGCATTATTCTCAATCCTCCAAAGGATGCACAATCGCCGACCATTGATGAACCTGCTGGAT
>CAZWQX010000192.1:0-5731 GCA_964635965.1 uncultured Cryomorphaceae bacterium | reverse complement strand
CTTAGCGATTGGACTTTGGCTAACAGAAGCTATTCCACCATTTGCGGTTGGAATTTTTGTGATTGCCTATCTGGTCTTTGTTCTTGGATCGAACTATTTCCTCGTTGAACCAATGCCCGTCGATGGTTACGTGGGGACTTGGACAAGCAATGTGATTTGGCTCCTCTTAGGCGGATTCTTTCTGGCGGAAGGCATGAAACGCGTCGAATTGGATAAGGCACTCTTTCGCTTTACGGTGGAAAAATTCGGAACCAAACCAACCAAGCTTCTATTTGGATTAATGATGATGACGGGATTGGCGAGTATGGTTATGTCGAATACGGCCACCACGGCAATGATGATTACCAGTATCCTTCCATTGGCAAGAAAACTTGGCAAGGAAGCACCAATGACTAAGAGTTTGCTAATTGGAATTCCCGCAGCTGCATCTGTAGGAGGACTTGGAACGATAATCGGAAGTACACCAAATGCCATTGCCGTAGGTGCATTAGAAGGTATTGGAATCAAGATTGAATTCTTAACCTGGATGGCCTTCGGGTTGCCAATTGCATTGGTTCTGATCTATACGTTTTGGGTTTATTTGAGCAAACGTTATGTCCCTAAAGTGAAGGAACTCGATTTGAGTTTTATGGATGAGGAGGAGGAGTCTGTCGTAACCAGACGCGAAAGAAGGATTGTACTCTTCACATTGGGGATTACCGTATTGCTTTGGAGTACCGAGGCGCTCCATGGGATACCACTGGCAGCAACCTCAGCCTTTCCGATTGTGATTTTAACACTGACAAGAATAATTTCGGCTGATGAAGTACGTGCCCTTCCTTGGGATACGCTAATGCTGGTTGCAGGAGGCTTAGCCCTCGGTAGGGCAATAGTGGACGTAGGATTAGCCGATCAGTTTGTAGGCGGTATCGATCAGATCAATATGCCGCTATGGATTTTAGCAATCATATTTGGATACCTCACACTTGGCCTGAGCAATGTGATGTCAAATACTGCAGCTTCATCTATTTTGATACCGATAGGTCTGGGACTAACAGGAATATTCAACATTGCAGTTCCTCTGATAATTGCACTCTGTGCTTCTTGTGCCCTCTTTCTGCCCGTTTCTACCCCGCCGAATGCCATTGCTTACAGCACAAAATTGCTCGAGCAAAAAGACTTTAGAATTAGCGGAGGCTACTTTGCCATGTTTGCCCCAATACTCATCTTCCCACTCAGTTTTCTGGTGGCCTATTTAATGAACCTGTAATCGGGAGACTATTCGACTCCCACTATTACCGTCGCTCGATCGCGTCCTGAAGCTCCGAAATAACCGAGAGCTAGATCATTGGGATCCTCCACATTGCTAATATTACCGACAATCGGAGAAGGCGGAGGATCGAATGGACCTCCCACAAAAGCAGTCTGTTGTTGGATAAGTTGCAGAAACTCTCGTGCCTGTCGAGTGATGCGTTCTTGAATAATCGTTACCGTATCAGGGGTAGAATAAAGGTCATCAGTTACGTTGAAGTCGGGAATTGGATTACCATCGACAAAAAGGTCATCCGTGACAAAAAGATCAAATGGTTCTCGCTGCTCAACCCCATTCAAAATGGATCGCCATCGGTAATTATCACCCATTCCTGCCGGCTCAATAGTAAAGATGAGTACATCGTAAATATCATCGGGCTGCTCATCGTTATCCTCATTGGGCTCGTCTTCTGAAAGCTGCCAATAAATATCAAGTATGGGTACAGGCTCGAAGAGCTCTTCAAAAGTGGATCGGTAGCGTTTGCCATTTTCTAGCAGAATCTCCAACTGGTAAGATCGACCTACTATTCCCGAATCGGGATAGGTGTAGACCCCAGGCGAAGTCTCTGCTAAGACGGTTTCCATGCCTTCATTATCTCGAAGAGTTACTTCGGCACCCGTTTCCGGAGTAGGATCAGCGTCATCGAAATAGGCAGCAGTCTGGGTAAGAATAACATCATGTGGTCGGTCTTCATTTGTGATCCATCCTTCAACTACCAAAAACGAATCTCCTTCAGGTAGATCCAGGTCCACTACATCCTGACAAGACGAGAGGAGAAACAGTCCCGCTAATGCAGAAAAGAATATGAAGTGATTGTTGTTTTTCATCATCTTCTAAAATTTCAAGTTGTAAGTAACACCGGGAATGATTGATCCGAAAATGCTCAATCGGACGGCCTCTGTCATACTCGGATTGTCTTCGTTTTGTCTAAAGAATATGCTGTAGGGATTTCTTCGACCATAAGCATTATAGATGGAGAAAGTCCAAGAACTTTCCCAACTCTCGGGTCTCTTAAAGAAGAAGAACACCTTGTCTTTTTTATCGGGAACTAACGTGGCAGAAAAGTCTAAACGGTGATAAGTCGGTGTACGAGCTCCATTTCGGTTGGTGTAGTTGGGTACCACGATGCCTTCATAAACATACCTCGAATCGGGATAGGTAATAGGTCTACCCGTCATAAAGGCAAAGTTGGCGCCGAACTTCCATTTATCACTCAGTCTATATTGGGCTACAACCGATATGTCATGTGTTTTATCGTAGTTTGAAGGATACCATTCACTGCGGTTAATCCCATCCACCTGAAGTTCACTGCGGCTCAAAGTATAACTAACCCAACCTGTCCATTTTCCTTTTACTTTTTCTATCTGAACTTCGAGTCCGTAAGCTCTACCTTGTCCTTGCAACAACTCTGTTTCGAGGTTATCATTCAAGAGTAGTTCTGCGTTATCCTTGTAATCGAGAAGGTTCTGGTAATCCTTGTAAAAGGCCTCAACCGATGCCTCGAACATGTTATCCTCAAAATTTCTGAAGTATCCGATTGATATTTGATCGGCAATGGCCGGCTCAACATATCTACCTGAAGGAGTCCAAATATCTAATGGTGTGGCTGCGGTAGTATTTGATACCAGATGGATGTATTGGCGCATGCGATTATACCCCGCTTTAATCGAAGCACGTTCCGAAAAGGTATAGTTTATTGCAAACCGCGGCTCTAGCCCACCGTAATCAGCAATGGTCTCTCCCCTACCAAATGAAACAGTATCTGTTATGGCTAAGTCTGAGGTAGGATCGTCATCCTCGTAAAGGAAAATATCCCGTTCTCCCCGGTTGAGAAAATGACTGTAGCGGAGTCCGTATTCTACAGAGAGATTCTCAGTAATGTTTTGACGATTACCGATATAAGCCGCCATTTCGATGGCATTCTCACCAGGCACTTCAACCACATTAAAAATCGATTCGTCACCAATACCTTCGGCTCTGCCCGGAGCAAAGTCGTAGAAGATGGCTTGGGCTCCGAACTCCACGGTGTTGTTCACATTTGGGAAGAAGGAAAAATCTGCCTTTACCGTGGTGTTCTGAATTCCAGCTTCCCAATTGAAAGCATTCACTCCTTCAGGAACTCCCAATGAATATTCGTAGTCACTGTAAATGGCTGAGAAATTCGAAAAGAGTCTTGGATTAAAGAGGTGATTCCAACGCAAGGTGGCCGTATTATTACCCCAATAACTTTCAAAATCCGTCCCAAACACGAATCTATCTGCACCAAAATATCCCGAGAGGTAAACGCGGTTCTTCTCATCAATTTTATAGTTGATCTTGGCATTTACGTCGTAAAAGAAAAGCTGATCCCCCCTGAAGTCTTCATTAAAAAGTGGAAGCAGGAGATCCCCATAAGATCTTCGCCCCGCTACCATAAAAGACATTTTGTCTTTGATGATTGGACCTTCTAACATCAATCGGCTAGAGACCAATCCAATTCCCGCATTACCGCCGAATTCTTTGGTATTCCCTTCTTTCTGATGTACATCCAAAACACTGGAAAGTCGCCCACCGTATTTTGCCGGGATACCACCTTTGTAAAGCGTTAGGTCTTTAACCGCATCGGCATTAAAAACAGAGAAAAAACCGAATAGGTGAGAAGAATTAAACACCGTAGCTTCATCCAAAAGGATAAGGTTCTGATCGATATTTCCTCCGCGAACATTAAACCCTGTTGCTCCCTCTCCCACGGTTGAGACTCCGGGTAATAATTGAATACTTCGAATGATATCAACCTCCCCCATAAATTGAGGAATATCTTTTACCATTTTGGCATCCATGCGTTCCACACCGATATCGAGACTGGTTACATTTTTATTGGCTTTCTCGGCAGTTACTTCCACTGTTTGCAGAAGCTGTTCATCCGATTGCATTTCAATGGTAACAGTTTGATCGGCTTCCAATTCGATGGTCTTCACAATCGCCTCATAACCCAGAAAGTTATAAGTAACGTTATAGGTTCCTTCGGGAAGGGATATGGAGTAGAAACCGTAAACGTTGGTTACGGTTCCTGAGCTGATCTCGTCAATGAAGATGGTGGCTCCAATTAAGCCTTCTCCATTTTCAGCGTCTTTTAGATATCCACTTAGGGTATACTTTGTCTGTGCCGAGACCGCTGAAGCCAGCAGCACTAAGAACAAGGTTAAGGATCGCATTTAGTAGTCGGGTGTTTGGTCGTTTAGGTTAGAGACACTAAGAATGAAGAAAGGTTGCAGCCAAATCTTGCATTTTTCCTAAGAGGGTGATTGGTAGCTCTTTTTGAACACTCGCATTGTCTCAAGCTCTAATGATTTCTTGTTCGTTTTAACCGTAATCTATGCAGAAATTCTTCTCGCATCGATTGAACGCAAATTTGAGAAAATGCTTGTTTTAGGGATTAGTTAAATGTTATCGGTGGGTGATAAGAAGGATAAGTGGAGAGAAGTGAATGGACAATGTGCAATGTTGAATTTTGAATGGCTCTACGACTCAAAAAATTATGCTTTTTGTTATTTTCAGCTTTAAAAGGAGCAGACAAAGAAAAATTCAAAAGACGATGAGGATTCAAATAATTGTGTCGGTAATTTGCTTATTTCCCTTTACAGGCTTTTCTCAGACTGATATCAGTTTAGTTTATCAAAGCTTGTTGGGTGGTAATAGTGCAGATGATACTAGAGGTCTCTATGTGTCAGAATCCGGTGTCATGTACTTTTATGGGCAAACTCAATCAACGGATTTGGAAGTCATCGATGGTTTTCAGCTTTTTAATGAAGGTGAGTGGGATGTTTTCTTTGGAATCCTTGATGATCTGGGACAACCCATCTATACTTCTTACCTCGGAGGAAGTGGGATAGACGATGTAAGCGCGGTTGTTGAATCCGAAGAAAATGGGTTGATCTTAGTCGGTAGTACACTTTCGGAGGACTTTCCTTTAGAAGACGATGATGGAACTGATTTTGCCGGTTTTACCATGAGCTACATCATGAAACTGGATAGTGACTATGAAATTGAATGGAGCACTTTGGTTGGCGGTGAAGGTAACTTCGACGGAATTCGAAGTGTTGATGTTGATGATTCCGGAAATATTTATGTAGCGGGAATAACCAATAGTCCGGGATTGGGTACGATAGGAACCCATCAGCCCATTCTAAATAACGGTGACTTTTGGACAGGTTTTGTAGCTAAGTATTCTTCGGAAGGAGAAAAGCTTTGGTATACCTATTTAGAAGGGGAAAGCTTTTTTGAAATCCACGAAGTTAGAGTGAGTCCTATTGATGATAATTTGATAGCTGTAGGAACTGCAAATGCGAGTTTATTGAGCTCAGGTACAGTCGGACAAATTGATTACGGCGGAGGTATAAGCGATGCGGTATTGGTGAGTTTTGATAAAGATTCCGGCGAGTTGAATTGGCTCACTTATTT
>CAZWQX010000191.1:0-5858 GCA_964635965.1 uncultured Cryomorphaceae bacterium | reverse complement strand
ATGGATGCGTTCAGTGAGTTCTTCTGCGAGACTTTTCTGAAGAATCCTCCGATGTGGTTCCTCCCGATGTTCATCTATGAGGGATTGGATCTCGGATTGATTTTTCAGAGAAAAAACCTTGATGAAATTCTCTACGTCTTCATCAGAAGCATTCAACCAAAACTGGTAAAACTTGTAAGGAGATGTTTTCTTGGCATCGAGCCAAACGTTCCCGCCTTCGGATTTACCAAACTTTGTTCCGTCGGCTTTCTTGATTAGCGGAGCAGTAATAGCATAGGTATCTCCACCATTCATTCTTCGAGTCATCTCTATTCCCGTGGTGATATTCCCCCACTGATCGCTACCTCCCATTTGTAACTTAACCCCGTTGGCTTTATTCAAATGGTAGAAATCATAACCTTGGATCAGTTGGTAGCTAAACTCGGTGAAAGACATACCGGTTTCCAGTCTGTTCTGAACAGAATCTTTGGAAAGCATATAATTTATAGTGATGTGTTTTCCCGCATCACGGATAAAATCCAGGAATGAATAACCTTCGAACCAATCGTAATTATTTACCATTACCGCATCAGTTTCGCCCGAACCAAAGGTTAAGAACCGAGATAACTGCTCTTTTATAGCTTCTACGTTTCGCTCTATTTGCTCAACATCCAATAGTTTTCTCTCTTGGGTCTTCCCTGATGGATCACCTACTCGACCTGTAGCTCCCCCAACCAACGCATATGGTTTATGACCCGCTCGCTGCAGGTGTGTCAATAGCATGATTGGAACCAAGTTTCCAATGTGAAGAGAATTTGCCGTTGGATCAAATCCCACATATCCCGAGGTAATCTCCTTTACCAACTGTTCTTCTAATCCGGGAGTTACATCGTGGATTAAGCCTCTCCAGCGCAATTCTTCAATAAAATCTGCCATGACAAAATTTTGCCGCAAATATAACCAAGTTGAAGGAGGTGATTTAAAAGGAAAATCCTAGTCTCAGATCGAGGAAATCCGCCACGTGTCCATGGGCCTTTAGAGAGACACCCGTTGAAAATTTTTGACTGAGGCGGTACACAAAAGCATAACGCTGATAAACGTCTTCAGGTCTCGCAGAAGGTCGCAGAAGATAGACTCCGAATTGTTGACTAAAAAGAAATTTTCCCAAGATAAACTCATGTCCTGCCGCTACTCCCAGATGATGCCCTGAGTCTTTTTCCATCCCTTTGGAAAGAGCTGCTGTGTACGAATCGTACATCCACTCACCTCCTAAACTGATATTGCTAATTCTACCTACTCTTCGCAGCTGCCTTAGTTCAAGGCCTCCGCTCAAGTATACCAAGCTCTCTTCAGGTTCTTGAAAAGTGGAAAAAACGGTAATGTCTGTTCTATTTCGGTCTACCGCCTCCATTCGCCAATCGTGCTTTTCCCTTTCCGGGAAAACCAAAGGTGAAAAATACCGAGTTGCTCCTATTGATACGGTTGGCCAGTTTATTCCCTTGTTGGGTTGCTTCATTCCTCCATTGGAAATATGGTTGTATTCCAACTGAAGATCAGCTTTCCACTGGTCTGAAATTCGAAAGTGACCAGCGAGAGCCAAATGTAGAGGAAAAGCGAGATAGGTACTGTAGCTTAGGTTATCGGGATTCGATTCAGGGTCGTGAGGTTTAGTCTGATAGGAAAGACCCATCCCTCCTCTAATGGAAAAACTGAACTTCTTGTCTGCTCGAAAAACAGGTTGTAAAAAGAAGAGTCCCGTTGCCCCATATCCGAGCACATCGGGGTTGTCAAAATTCCATACTCCAAGAGAAATACCCACTTTAGGATAACAATTGCAAGCATTCCAATCTTTCTCAGACTTCTTATGCCAACCAAAATCGAATTGTAAACCATAGGGGTACGAGTCTTCTATGGCGCGAATAGCTCTGCTGTGGATAATTATCGACCCTTGTTGAAAGCGTCCACTCACGAAAGTGGTATTCTCCTGCGAAAAAGCAGGAAAGCAAATTAAAACCATCAACGTCACCAAAAACCTTCTCATGGCCTGCTTCTCTCAATAAAAATAATGAGATCCATTTAGAATCACGAAAAGAGGTGGTTCGCTATTAACAATACACCGGTGGAACTATCTGAAATTCACCATTTCCAGGAGTATTGGATAAATACATTTGCAGCCTAATTATCTAATTTTTCTAATCCAGACAAGGGTGAGGAAAGCTTGGTTAAAACTGATTTCAAAGGATTTAACGATTGTCGATAATCCAAATTTGACATTAACTTAACATTAACATAGTGTTTAAACGACACTATGAAAGTTTTTTACTTACATTTGTCGCGTAATCAGCATTATAAACAAACGTCATGATTAAAAAGCAGTTTCTTAAGTCGAAACCTGTTGCAAAGGTAACCTTCAGTCTGCCTGCCGAGGCTGCTCCTGAAGCACAAGAAGTTAAGCTAGTTGGTGAATTTAGCGAATGGACTAAGTCTCCAATTGAAATGAAAAAGCTAAAGAACGGATCTTTCAAAACAACTATTGATTTGGAAGTAGGAAAGGAATACGAATTCCGTTACATCATTGATGGTGACAAGTGGGAAAATGACTGGGAAGCAGATGCTTACCGCTCAAACCAAGTCACTTACGAAGAAAACTCAGTTGTGAGTTTATAACCTTTTAGGTTGAGCATCAAGGAAAAGGATGGCTTTCGCCATCCTTTTTTTATGCAGTTACTTTTTTCAAACTCTCTATCTCGAGGTTGACGAATTCGGCAAAGTCATACATCACCTCTTTCGTATTCGGATCTGCCTCTTTCATATGAGAAGCGATATAGTGAAAAACGGAATCCTGAATTTCATTCAACTCTGGATAGATTCCAATTGTCGCCAAAAGTTCCAGGGTATTTTTCATATTGGAAATCATCTTCTTGAAATTATTCGGTGAACCGAAATTAGGGTCACCGTAGACCACAAGCATTCGATTGAGCTTATTCGCACAGATGAAATCCAGTTCTTGGTGATCTATGCTGAATCCCCATTTCTTGAATTCAGCCACCACTCTTTTAAGATCAGGAATGGAAATGCGGCTACCCCCATTCTCAAATAGCGCTCGCAATTCATTGTTCAGCACCATCTCTAGATTCCTAACCAACATCCTTGGCGGGTTAAGGTGAGAATTGTGCATTACATTGATCACATTGTAATTTCTGTTATTGATCTTTCGGTATGAACTTGCCGCAAGAGACTGTCCTTCGGTCAAAATTTCTTTGAGCATCTTAATTTGTTCATCCTTGAACATATCAAAGAAGGAGAAACTTCTCTGCTCGGGATACATCCTCAAGACCTCTATAACTTGTGCAAGGTTCGATTCCTGAAAGGCTTCCGCTACTTTCTCCGCAAAAACCTTATACTCTTCTTCTGGAATATTTTCAAATGCTTTTCCGACCAAATGGTGTTGACCAAGATACAAGGCGACGAAGCTGAATTTTTTCTCACTCAAGGTAACCTTAGATCTGACATGTGTTCGCCCCATTGCCAAGCGCTGCGTTCCTTGAATTATTCTCCTGAACTCAGACGATTTACACGTATAGTTAAACACCGTGATATCATCGGGATCTTCCGCAAACAAGGCTGAAACGGCGTATTGCATTCCGATTTGAGTCAGGGTCAACATCGATGGTTTGACAAACCGATCAAATACCCCGGCACCATTCCCATATTCAGCAAGGTTTGATTGAGCTTTTCCTATCTTCTTGAGAAACTCTTCTTCCAGTTCTTGGTCCGACTCGCTTTCGGCCAACTGAATAGCTCGGCAAGCGTACTGTAATACCTGAACGGTTTCGATTCCGGAAATCTCATCAAAAAACCAAGCACAGCTGGTATACATCAAGAGTGCATGTCTCTGCATCTCCATCAAGCGCATGACATGCGTTTGCTCTTGGCTACTCAGATTGCCGAAATTCTTATGTAAGAAATCATCGACTTTATCGCGGTTACGATGTAAAAGGATATCGATATAGTCATTCCTGAGCTTCCAGACATCATCGTGATAAGCTCCTAATTTATCCTCGTATATCTTTTCCAGTTTGTCGCGAAGCCAGTCAAAGGATTTTCGAAGTGGTTCTCTCCATTTCTGATTCCATCCTTGATTTCCTCCGCTATTACATCCACAATCGGTTCTCCAACGCTCTACACCATGAACGCAGCTCCATGAAGAATTGTCATGAATCTGAGCCTCATGCTCAGGAGGGTTTAGCTCCAAGTACTCCGAATAGTTGGTGATTCTGGCAATGTCATTATTTTCAATATACCTTATGCAGTAAGCAAGGGCCATATCACCATATCTATGGTGGTGCCCATAACTCTCTCCATCTGTGGCAATATGCATTAGTTGATTCCCTTCGCGATCATCGAACCCACCCGTGAGGTAATTGGCAAATTCGCGACCATCTTGTAATAGGCCTTTGAAAGCAACCGCCTGAGAGCGTTCGCCATCGTAGAAAAAGAGGCAAATCTTTTTACCAGACGGTAAATTGCAGACGTAGGGAACTTTCGGATCAATACCGTTGTGCCATTTTGAATTACCAAACTTCCTGTATTCCTTAGCCTGGCGTGGTGCAAGAACCGTAAACTTAACTCCTTGCTCAGCCAATACCTCAAGCGTTTCCGTGTCTACGGCAGTCTCTGCCAACCACATTCCTTCAGCTTTTCGACCGAAACGCTCTTCAAAATCTTTTAACCCCCAAATAACTTGGGTTTCTTTATCTCGCCTGTTGGCAAGGGGCATGATGATGTGGTTGTACACTTGCGCCATAGCCGAACCATGCCCGTTAAAATACTTAAGACTCAACTTATCTGCCTTAATTATCTGTCTGTATGTTTTTGGGCGATTCATCTCCAGCCAGCTCAAAAGAGTAGGACCAAAGTTGAAACTCATCTTGGCGTAATTGTTAACTATATCAACAATCCTACGCTCATCACTTAATATTCGGGAGGCTCCGTTCGGCCCGTAACACTCTCTGGATATACGTTCATTCCAGTCGTGATATGGTGCCGCTGAATCCTGATATTCAACCTTTTCTAACCATGCGTTCTCTCTGGGCGGTTGATAAAAATGCCCATGCACGCATATAAACTTCTTCTGCATATATAATCTACTACTTAGTAGGCTTCAATACGGTAAAACCAAGTGGTGGGATGCGTAAAGTCACACTTCTTTTTCTTCCATGTAATGGAGCATCCTCAATTTTTAATGGTTTGGAATTGAGAATTCCACTTCCTCCGTATTCAGTATGGTCTGAGTTGAAGATTTCTTTATATGATCCTTCCTCATCCACACCAATCTGATATTGCTCGTGAGCAACAGGGGTAAAACTACCCACTATTAAAAGCCTTTTCTTTCCGTTTTTCGACTTTCTGTAAAAGGAAACAACACAGTTTTTATTGTCTCCATAATCTATCCATTCAAAACCTCCACCTTCAAAATTTAATTCGTGAAGGGCAGGTTCCTTTTTGTATAATTCGTTTAATGCTTTAACCAGTTTAGAAACCCCATTGTGGAAGTCGAACTTGTACAAATTCCACAAGAGATTTTCGTCGTGCTTCCACTCGGAGAATTGAGCAAATTCACTTCCCATGAAAAGTAGTTTAGCTCCGGGATGAGTGAACATCCATGAATATAAGGCACGCAAGTTGGCAAATCGCTGCCATTCATCACCTGGCATTCTGGCCAAAAGAGAGCCTTTTCCATGGACCACCTCATCGTGAGATAGGGGCAACATGAAATTTTCGGTAAAGGCATATACCAAGCTGAATGTCAGTTGATTTTGGTGGTAGCTGCGGTAGAGCGGATTCTTCTTGATATACTCCAGCATATCATTCATCCA
>CAZWQX010000190.1:0-5877 GCA_964635965.1 uncultured Cryomorphaceae bacterium | reverse complement strand
ACGAAAATATCCGTGTTTATAATCGAATAGCATACGAGAACCTATACAACGGAATAGACCTAGTAGCACGCTCATCTGAAAAGGGCTTCAAGTACGATTTGGTTCTTGAAAGTGGCTCGGATATTTCACAAATTTTACTGGAATACCGCGGTTTCGATTCTTATGAAGCAGCTTCTAATTGCATCAATTTCAATCTTTCAGGAAGGAGTTTAACCGAACATATCCCACTGAGCTGGCTGAGCGAAAGTGGAGAAGAAATAGAGGTAGTCTACCGAATAATTGAAGAAGAAACAGATCGATTGATCATTGGATTTGAAGTTTGTGATGATAGCAACCTAGGTCAATCCATGGTAATAGATCCCGAAGTTTATTATGAATGGGCTTCCTTCTACGGTGGTAGTCTAGACGATTCAGCAAACGATATCGCTACGGATTCGCTGGGCAATATTTTCGTGGTCGGAACAACACAAAGTATAGAAATGATTGCTTCTGCAGGGAGCTATCAAAGCACTTATTCGGCTAATACAGATGCCTATTTGGTAAAATTCAACCAGCATGGATTAAGGCACTGGAGCACCTACTACGGCGGGAGTGGATTTGATGAAGGACTTGGAGTTTGTGTGGACCGATTTGAACAGGTGTATATTGTAGGTAAGACGAATTCAACGGATTCAATTGGCACCTCCGAATCGTATCAAGATTCCTTGCAGGGAGGCTGGGATGGCTTTATCGCCCGATTCAATCGTTTGGGAGAGTATCGTTGGGATACGTATTTAGGTGGAGAGCTAGATGATGAGATAAGCGCGTGTGAGACGGTCAGCGGCGGTATTGTACATGCGCTTGGAACAACGGTGAATCAAGACCTACTTGAGGGAAATGACTTTGATATCAGCATACCGCATTCAGGTGGAAGGGACGCTTTTTTGATCGAATTCAATATTCTGGGAGAAATTGAACGCGGCACCTATTTGGGAATTGATGGAGACGAAATTGGAAGTGATCTTGCGGTAAGTCTCTGGAAAGAAATCTACGTCGCATTGAACTCTCAAGGAGGGACGTCTCTGCCATACCCAAATGCAGAAAATCCGGTTCCGTTTGGGGAGTCAGATGGATTGGTCTACAAACTTGATTCACTTTATCAGGTTGAATGGGCAAGTTTCATTGGCAGCGAAGGAGAAGATGTTCTATCGGGGATTACCAGCTGCCCTGAGCAAGGGCATTTCTTTGTGAGTGGTAATACACTCGATGATATCGAAGGAGTTGAAACTTACACGGATTTATCCTCGCTTCAAGGTGAATCGGACGGATTCTTAGGTCGATATGAAGATACGGGATTCAATGAGTGGTTCACTTACGTGGGTGGAGTCGAAAACGATTTTGTGCTGGACCTCGACAGCGATGGTGATAGTGCACTTTTTGTTTTAGGCCACACGGGTTCACTAGAAAATATTGCCCTGGTTGGTGATGATATTGCGAATGCCACAGATTTAAATGGTGCTCAAGACGCATTTATTAGCTCATATGATCTAGATTCTGGAGAAAAAATATGGGGACAGTACTTTGGTGGTGAAGGGACCGAAACCTCATCAGGAATTGATGTCTATGGAAGTTCAGCCATATTTTTTGTCGGGAATACCAATGATCAAGATTCCCTGTCCTTCTCTTTCGGAGAAGAACCTCAGCCACACCAATCTGCCTTTGGTGGAGGTTTAGCAGATGGATTCATGGCCAGATTAACCACCTCGAGGACGACCATACCATATGCTATCTGTTCAGGATCGAACAATTGGGGATATGGAGGTGGACATGAAGATCCGGTTATTTGCTTAGGCGACAGTATAATTCTAAGTGTGGGTGGTGGATGCTTGGCTCCGGGAGCAGAGTGGGTTTGGTATGCTGATTCCTGCGGCGGAACGGATAATTTTATCGGAGAAGGGAATGAAATCTGGGTATCACCCGATTCCACTTCGACTTACTACGTTAGAGGTGAGGATATAGATAAGTATACCGGTTGTGTTTCCACAAATGTTATCGTGGAACAACCCATTGAAATTGAGGCATTTTTGACTGATTCGATTTGCGCAGGAACTACCTTGGAATTCTGGGCCGAAGGTGGGTTGACCTACACTTGGGATGGTCCCGACACCCTCTTTTTTGAAGGAGCCAACCCCGTTATCGACACAGCTACATTCGAATATGTCGGCTGGTATGAAGTCACGGGAATGGGTCTGGCTTGTACCGATATCGACTCGGTGGAATTAACCACTCTGTATCCTTCCCCTTTCATCGATGCTGACATTACCAATCCAACATGTGTTGGTCTGTCCGACGGGAGTATTGTGGTAAACGAACCCGACACGACCATCACACTTTTTGAATGGCTGGATATCGGCGGTGACACGCTTTTTCGCGGATCCTTGTCGGAGGGATTCTATCCTTATCAAGCCGAAAACACCTTTGGCTGCTCAATCTCATCGGGATTTCAATTAAACGATCCATCCAGCCCGTTTGACAGTCTTGAGGTTACCGCTGACACGTGCAATCGAAAAGTGGGCAGCGCAATGGCCTATTTGTCTTCCAATTGGGAAGATCAATTCACCATCGCTTGGTCTACGGGAGCTGATACGAATACAGTCAGCATTTCGAACTTAGGAGCTGGTAACTACTCCGTTCAAGCATTTAATCAATTTGGATGCTTGTTTGAGGAGTCTTTCGTTGTTGGAAATTTCGGTGATTTTGATACCGAAATAGGTCCGGACTCAGTCTTTTTGACCTTTGATGAATCCACAACATTTGAAGTGATCAATACACCTCAACAAGAAAATCCAACCTTTAACTGGAGTCCTGCAGAAGGACTAAGTTGCTCTGATTGCGCGAATCCAATTGTAGATCCGGACGTTTCTACGACCTATTTTCTTACCGTTTCTTCGGAACTGGGATGTACCGCATTCGACACGGTATTCGTGGAGAGAGAAATCCCCCCGCCAAGTTCTTTTATCCCCACTGTTTTTTCACCGAATAGCGATGGCTTGAATGATGAATTGTGTGTTTTAGGAAACCGTATATTGGAAATCGACTTCACCGTCTATAATCGCTGGGGAGAGGAGGTTTTTGCCACCAATAACATGGAAAATTGCTGGGATGGAAACCACAACGGGCAGCCCGTCAATGGAGCATTAATATATACATTCAAGGCTGTGCTCGAAGAGGGTGAAACCATAGAAGAATCAGGAAATATTCAGATTCTCAGGTAAAAGTTGAAGAAGGGTTTAGGTGTCATATTCTGTTTGTTATTCGGGATGGAAGTCAGCGCTCAGGACGCACTTTTCTCGCAGCAATTCCTATTGCCAAACCTTATCAATCCGGCTGCAGTTGGGAATGGAGAACCCTACCGAGCAGGGGTGAATTATCGGAATCAATGGTCAGGGGTGGCATCGCCATTCACGACCATATCTGCGAGTTTCGATACGCGATTAAAAGGAAAAAATAGTAAGAGCAACAAAGGACTTGCCCTGGGAATCAATTTCCTGAATGATCAAGCCGGTGATCCCGAACTCCGAACTACCCTGGTTGAAGGACAAGTGGCGTACCGTGTTCAACTAACCAGAAATTCAACACTATCCGGAGGTCTTTCTACAACATTTGATCAGCGGAATGTAAATCCAAGTGATGGAAAGTGGGCAAGCCAGTTCAACGGCGTCTTCCACGACCCTACTATTTCCAGTGGAGAATCCTTCTTGGCAGATAGTGAAAATCATTTGAGTTTGGGAGCAGGAATGGTTTACGAAATGGTGATGAAGCCGCAGGGAAGAAGCAAAAAACTCGAGACTACACTTCAGGCTGGGTTATCGACCTTTAATTTGGGACGCTTCACACTTTCTGACTCGCAATTTATAACCCAAGATATTGGTGCGAGAGTTTCGGGTTTTGCGGTGAGTCAAATTGGTCTAAACGAAATGCAAGCAATTGTTCCAGCCATATTTGGGCATTACCAAAATGGAGCAAGTAAAGTAGTTGCGGGAGCTTACTTTAAGCAGTTTTTGGTAAAGGGTACGACGTTTATTCAGGATATAAATCAATCTTCAATGATGATTGGTGCGTTTTATGAGCCTAATAGGGCTATCATCATTAAAGGATTGGTTGAATGGGGAAATTACACCTTTGGTTTAGCCTATGACATTGATACCTCAGAGGTTTCTGAATTCGGTTCATCGTCTAGAGCTTTTGAATTTACCTTGGTTTATCAATGGCAGGGTAAACGATAGGTCGAAAATCACGAAAGCTCTATTTTTCCTAAATTGCTTTCCCAATTCGAGATTGTGCAGTTGACTCTTCTAAATTCCTTCGCCAGCATACTCCTTCACGGTGGTCATAGTCATAGTGATGGAGTTAGCGAAATAGCTCTTTTCGCAGGAATTGCCGCCGCCGTTCTTCACGTAATATCAGGGCCTGACCATTTGGCCGCCGTTACGCCTATTGCCGTTGAAGCTCGAAAAAAAGTCTGGAAAATTGGATTTTTCTGGGGCACCGGACACTTGGTGGGAATGCTCATCATTGGTTTGCTCTTCATCGCGGCAAAGGACTATTTACCAATAGATTCTATCTCTGCTTACAGTGAACAACTTGTGGCAATTGTGCTTATAGGCGTGGGGTTATGGGCATTTTACTCCGTTTTAAATAAGAATAAAGGGGTGCACACTCATCCCCACATTCACGATGGCAAAGAGCCATATATGCACGTGCATGAGCACGATCACAATGTTGATGGAACCAATCACGCTCACAGACATACCAATGTCGAAAAGCAGAATCAATGGGCTTCCTTTGGAATTGGTGTATTGCATGGATTAGCGGGAATTGCTCATTTCATTTTGCTTCTTCCCGTGCTTGGATTCAAGAAGCAAACTGACAGTTTTGAGTATATCCTTGGTTTCGGATTTGGAACCGTGGTCGCCATGACCGTTTACACCTTCGTTCTGGGTTTGATTTCCAAGCACTCCAAGAAGAAAGGAGGAGTTTCACTATTCAGGGTTGTTCGACTTGCGAGTGGCGTATTTGCCTTAGTAGTCGGATTTTACTGGCTATACCTCTCTCTCTAAAATCTTAGGTCAGCAATCACTATTCGATGATTCCCTGTGTCGGCTATGATGATCTTGGAACCCATGGTGGTAATGGAAAATGGCCAATACAAAGAACTCGATGTACCAAGAATGGTGTCTTTGTTTTCACTACCCGTGGTGAAGTCTCTTTTTCCGATGACCCCAGTTGCTTCGGCATTGTTACGAGTAGGAATCTTTTCAAACCATAGGATTCGGCTATTACCCGTATCGTTTACCAGAATTCCATCCTTATAAAAACAGGCATCGTAAGTCCAATTCAAGGATTTTGAGCTTGGAAAAAGCCCAAACTGGTTTTGACCGGAATCATCAAAATTTGCTTGACCAATGAGAATATCTGCAGATTCTCCAAAGGCCTTTGAAGCATCGTTCCATAAATGACAACGGTAAAATTGCGTATCGGCTACGATCATTTGATCGCTCGAATTCACCTTCACAGAATAAGGCCAAATAGGTTCGTGAATTTCATAGTCGCGAGTAGTCATGCTGGGTTTTCCGATAACCTCATCAGCAGCCTGGTAATTCCGGGTCGGAATATTGTTATACAAGAGAATTCTCCGGTTACCCGTATCGGCAATCCATAATCGTTCACAATCAGAAAAGACTCCATAGGGCCAATTCAAAGTTCTTGCGTTTGGATCTTTTCCAATTCCTTCGACATTGGGCTGGTTAGATTCAAAATCGGGCTGACCAATGACCACATCAGCTGGTTGACCATTTTTAGTTGGCATCATGTGCCAAACCAAAACTCTGTGGTTCC
>CAZWQX010000189.1:0-5935 GCA_964635965.1 uncultured Cryomorphaceae bacterium | reverse complement strand
TTGATTTCATGATACAAAGTGACTTTTGCGGTCAACCTATATCAGGGACGGACAATTTTGGACATTCCACATTCCACATTCCACATCCCACATTCTTCATTCCACATTGAACACTGCTCACTGCTCACTGCAAACCGGCCACTCTTCCCTGCTCTCTCTTCTCTGACCTCTCTTCTCTGACCTCTCTTCTCTGACCTCTCTTCTCTGACCTCTCTTCCCTAACCTCTCATCTCTGACCTCTCTTCTCTGACCTCTCTTCTCTGAAATCTGACCTCTAACCTGTCATTTCGTGTCTTCCCAAATTTCAATGAAGTTTCCCTCAGGGTCATTGGTCCAAGCGAATATTCCTTCGTCATGAGTCTCGGGACCTCTCACTTCAACATTGTTTTCACCCAGCTTCGCCAAAGTGTCTTTCATATTATCTACGCGCAGATTGATGGTGAAAAACTTCCCATCCACAAAAGGTCTGTGCTTGTTGTATAGGATTGAAAAAACGCTGTATCGTTCTTCGCCCCCTTCTTTTTCTAGATAAGGGAATGAAATATAGTAGGCTTTGTAATCTTCGGCGTATTCATAAGTGAGTCCGAAGTTTGCCGAATACCAATCGGCTAAGAACTTTGGGTTTTCGGAATAGAGGAAAATGCCTCCCAACGTTGTTTTCATATCTTCTGGATTGATGCGTGCAGGTGCATCCAAAATACAGATTTATCTTCCGATTCCCCACCTTGTATGAGTCCTGAGAATTCAAGATTTTTGCACTGACTAAAGGAAAAGTAATGTTAGGACTAAAGCTGCCAACGGATCCGAGATGGGTAAACATTGTGGAAAAGAATATTGAGGAGATCCTCACCGATCACGCTTGGTGCGAGCAAAAAGCAGCTAGTACCGCCATTAGTTTGATTGTCCGTTTTCCTGAGTTTCCCGATATGGTTGCAGAGTTCACTGCCTTGGCTCGTGAGGAGATGGAGCACTTTTCAATGGTTCACAAAAAGCTAATGGAACGAGGCATGGAACTTGGGCGAGAACGGAAGGATCCATATGTGAAAGATTTGGCTGCTTTTATTAAAAAAGGCGGTAACCGATCCATGCAATTGGTTGAAGCTTTGCTTATGGCAGCAATGATAGAAGCAAGAAGCTGTGAACGTTTTCGATTGCTTAGTGAAGAAATAGACGATGAAGACCTAAGAAAGTTCTACCGCGGATTAATGGCTAGCGAGGCAAGACACTATACGTTATTCTTGCGATTTGCAAGGAAATACGGAGAAGGACTTGACGTCGATCGTCGCTGGCAAGAGTTTCTCGACTACGAGGGTGGATTAATGGAAAAATACGGAAAAACCGAGACCATGCATGGTTAGTTAGTCTTCGAGATCTTTCTGAAATTCACGAATCCATTCTTCAGGGATGGATTCAGTTTTTTGCTTTAGGTAATTGAAACATACCGCAACTGATTTCCCCGTTGTACAGAGAATGGGAGTTTTGTCTATCTCTTTCCAAATTCTGTATGAGATTTCGAAACTTTTGGTGCCAACATGTGAAATCCAAAGCTCTATCTCGGCATCGTCGGTTAAAAGTATCGGAGCTCGGTATTCAACTTGATGTTTGGCCAGTAAAATGCCGTGTTTGGCCCAATCCCATTTTTTACCAATTCGATCTTGGAACCAAAGTTTTCTTCCCTCTTCAAAATAGGTGATGTAAACGGCATTATTAACGTGACCATACGTGTCTAAGTCATTGAAACGTATGTGTATTGGGTATGATTTATGCTTCACGTTATGGGATTCATTATCACACTAAAAACAGTGATGCTATTCGGATCTCGATCATAAAACAACTTATCCAAAGCTTCTTGAACATTTTTGGCACTGAAGTAAGACGTATGTAAGTCATCTTCATCTGTACGTCTCCACTGCAAGGTGAAAGAACTCTCTTTCTCCTTATAATTTCTCACATAAGAAAGCATTTTTTTCATTGCGTCAACCGCATCATAGCCTTCTTCATGTCTAAAAAGAAACGATTGATTATGCCTTGGATTCAAGGTGACTAAATGAAGTTGTGTTTTACCATTCGATTCGGAAAAATTGAAAATCAAACTGTTCGGACCTAGTCCGATATATGCTTCAATTTCTCTTTGAATTTTGGCAATCTCAATATTCTTATCCGTCATTCCCTGAATTTAGGCGTCAAATTTACTGAATTCGGAATTTTTGCTTCTAAATTCAGGAACAATCAATTTCATCTGTTGCACTAACCTGTCATTATCCTGCTCTTCAAAAAGGCGCACGAGATCTTTCACTCGTTCTTTTACCTCCTCGAAATTGTATTCACGAACCTTAGCAATTTTAATCTGCGGGTGGTGAGTGGGAAGCGTATTTTCTTCATTGTTTAGTAGTTCTTCGTAAAGCTTCTCACCTGGTCGTAATCCGGTAATTTCAATATTTATATCCCTTCCTAACTCCATTCCACTCAGGTGAATCATTTGTTTGGCGAGATCAATGATTTTGACACTCTCTCCCATATCGAAAACAAAGATTTCTCCGCCTTTTCCAAATGCCCCGGCTTCCAGTACCAATTGACAGGCTTCAGGAATGGTCATGAAATAACGAGTCACTTCAGGGTCAGTCACCGTAACGGGTCCACCCTCTTCAATCTGCCTCTTAAATAAGGGAATAACCGAACCATTTGAACCTAAAACGTTTCCAAAACGGGTTGTGATAAATTTTGTTTTTCCCCTGTCGTTACTGCTTTGGGCATATATTTCAGCTATGCGTTTGGATCCTCCCATTACATTGGTAGGATTTACCGCCTTATCGGTACTGATTAGTACGAAAATCTCCGTATGGTGCTCGATAGCTTCCTCAATCAGATTTTCAGAGCCAAAAACATTTGTGTGCACTGCTTCTGTTGGATTCAGTTCCATTAAAGGCACATGTTTATATGCTGCAGCGTGAAAAACCACTTGCGGTCTAAAAGTGTCAAAGACGTTTCGAACCCTTTCTCGGCGGCAAACATCACCAATCACAGTCTCGAAGCTCAGATCAGAATAGTTGGTTTTAATTTCATTTTCAAGATCATAAATGGGTGATTCAGCTTGATCAAAGGCGATAACCTTGGCAGGATTATATTTGGCAATCTGACGTACCAACCCACTTCCTATTGAGCCAGCAGCACCCGTTATCAATATGGTCTTTCCTTCCAATGTCTTCTCGACCCTTCCATCATCCAATCTTATGACTTCACGGCCAAGCAAATCGTCGATTTTTACATCCTTGATTTGATTGAAACTTAACTCACCATTAATCCACCTTGTGACAGGGGGCACATTTAACACCCTGACATCAGCACTTATCGACTTCTCGATTACCTTTCGCTTATTCTCGGGCCTTGGATTTTGTATGGATATTATCACATTTTCCACTGCTCCTGAAGAGAGGATCTCGTTAAGTTTATCAGTTTCATAAATGGGGACACCTTCCATCCTTTTACCTGCCTTCTTCGGATCATCATCTACAAAAGCCACAACTTGATACCGTGTTCCTCCGTCTCTGTCCAGCGTTCTTTTTGTGATTATTCCTGCCTCTCCAGCACCATAGATGACTACTTGTTTACGCTCACTTCTCGGATTTTTGATTTCCACATAGGCCATTTTGACTCCTAAACGAAATACAATTAGCAAGGTAGCGCTCAAAATGCCGTCAATAATTATGATCGAAAAAGGTAGAAAGTATGCCTGATCCCAAAGGAAGAATTTCGCAGGATTGAGCAGCGTCAGCAAAACACTCCCCGACAAAACGACTTTGATAATCCTAACTGAGTCCTCGGTGCCTGTGTATCGAATGATTCCTGCGTAGGTTTGACCAACTAGAAAACTCGAAATCCGAATTATCATATATATGGGAAACGCGAATAGGAGGGGACCGATCTCAGCTTCAGGAATGGCAAATTCGAAACGAAGCATATAGGCCAGAAAAAGCGAAAACATCACCAGTGAAGTATCGATCAGAAAGATGATCCATCTAGGAACATTTTTACTTGGGAAATGCATTGTTTGAGTGCTCAAGAACCTGTCAAATATAGAGATTTCGGTTCGAGGCATCCTACGGGGAAATATTACCTTTGCCCGCGAAATTCAAGGACATGAAAAAAACGGCTTTAAACGACATTCATATCTCACTTGGTGCCAAAATGGTACCATTTGCAGGATTTGATATGCCCGTTCAATACACTGGTGTAAAGGATGAGCACATTGCGGTACGAACTGACTGCGGAATTTTTGACGTCTCACACATGGGTGAGTTTTTTGTCACAGGTTCAGATGCACTCAATTTCCTTCAAAAAGTCACTTCAAATGATGTGTCCAAGCTTTTCCCCGGAAAAGTGCAGTATTCGTGTCTTCCGAATGGAAAGGGAGGAATAGTAGACGATCTTTTAATCTACTGTTTTTCTGAAACGAAGTATTTGCTGGTTGTCAATGCCTCGAATATTGAAAAAGACTGGGCTTGGCTTTCTGAAAATTTAGAAGGGGAAGTTCAAATGGAGAATGCGAGTGACAAATTCTCGTTGTTAGCCGTTCAGGGACCGAAAGCCACACAGGCCTTGCAAGAATTGACAGACCAAAATCTTTCTGAGATTGGCTATTACACTTTTGTTGAGGGATCTATGTCGTCCATTGATTCGGTTATAATCTCGGCTACGGGATATACGGGTGCGGGAGGATTTGAGCTGTATGTTCCCAATGAAAAGGCATCTGAGCTTTGGGATGCAGTCACCAAAGCTGGAGAGAAGTATGGAATGAAACCTGCAGGACTCGCTGCCCGCGATACCCTTCGCTTGGAAATGGGATTTTGCCTGTACGGAAACGATATTGATGACACTACCTCGCCGATAGAAGCGGGGTTGGGCTGGATCACCAAGTTTACCAAAGAATTTATCGATCGAGACCTATTGGAGAGGCAAAAAAAAGAAGGCACCGAGAATCGTTTGGTGGCATTTGAAATGATTGATCGTGGGATTCCTCGTAAGGACTATATCCTTGCAGATGAAAAAGGCACATCTATCGGAAGAGTGACTTCGGGAACAATGAGCCCTTCTTTGGATAAAGCGATTGGCCTTGGTTATGTGAAATCAGAATTCAGATCTACAGACACGACTATCTTTGTTCAAGTAAGAAATAAGAGCTTGAAAGCCAAGGTTGTTAAACTCCCCTTCTACAAAAATGCCTGATAAGTTTCGAGTTGAGGTTTGCTTTTCACCGGAAGAGTTTGATCTGTATAAGCAAGAGTACGATACTGTAGTAGCTATTGATGTATTACGCGCAACCAGTGCCATATGTACCGCTTTTGATAATGGCGCGGAAAAGATGATTCCGGTAAGTTCGGTCGAAGAAGCTCAAGCTTTCAAAGACGAAGGTTATTTGGTTGGTGCTGAAAGAAATGGGAAAATTGTTGATGGCTTTGATTTCGGCAATTCTCCTTATAGCTACATGGGAGATTTGGTAAAAGGCAAGACCTTGGTTCTTACCACCACAAATGGCACGAAAGCCATTAACAGGGCCGCTAAAACCCATGAAGTTCTCGTAGGTTCTTTATTGAATTTGCAGTCCATAATCGATTATTTAAGTGGCCAACCACGAGACGTCTTATTGCTCGCTTCAGGATGGCAGGGAAAATTCAATTTGGAGGATAGCATTTGTGCAGGAGCTATTACTGAAGCTTTGTTGGAAACCGGAAATTACTTGAGTGATGAAGACTCTACCATAGCATCTCTGTTTCTTTTTCGTCAAGCCAAAAACAACTATTTCGGATTCTTAAAGGCCTCTTCTCATCGGCGTCGACTGAGAAACCTCAATCTCAATGAAGACATTAAATATTGCCTCACTCCAAACCAAACCAGGGTTATCCCGGTTTACCGAGACGGAGCCCTCGTTAAAATGGAA